>DATEUA010000027.1:0-36607 GCA_035283405.1 Thermoplasmata archaeon
CCTTCCCCTCGGGCCGGACGATCAAGCTGTTGACGCGTGCCGACGCCATCTTCCGTGCCGCGGCTTCGAGGGTCGCGTCTTCGGGGATCTCGATGACCTCCGTGGACATCGCGTCCCGGACCTTCGCCTGCTCGAGCATCGGGTCTCCAGAACGCCGACGCGGCGAAAGGGTCCCTGTCTTTACAGTACATTCCGCGGGAGACGGATCCGCGTCGCACCCCCGAATAAAAATTAATCACGTACCATAAAATACAACAATGTATAAATATAATGCACATCTTCCATAAAAGGACACAGAGAGAACCCATGAAGCCTTCTGGCATCTTTCTTGGACTGCGACGTCTCTCCGCGCCCGGGGCGCTGAGGCACTTCCTCGTCGCGGTCGATCACGGCCTTCCCGCGGGCCCCCTGCCCGGCCTCGAGCGTCCCGTGGAGTTTCTCCGGAAGCTCCGCAGTACACCGGTGACCGGGGTCATCGCGAATCCCGGCATTGCCCGAGAGCTCGCCGAGGAGAGCGGGATTCCGCCCCTCATCGTCCATCTGTCTGCCGGAACGATCCTCGGTTCCGACCCCACCTCGAAGGTCCTCTCGTCAGACGTCGAGACAGCGGTGGGCCTCGGCGCCGAGGCGCTTTCTGTGCAAATCCATTTCGGAAGCGCGGACGAGCACCGGATGGTGGCCGACATGGGAGCCGTCGTGGACGGCGCGTCCACCTTCGGCCTCCCGGTCCTCGTGATGTCGTACGCCCGGGCGAATCCGGGAGCCGCCTCGACGGATGTCGACGCGACCCGCCACGCGGTACGCGCGGCCGCGGAGCTCGGCGCGTCGATCGTCCAGACATCCTTCTTCGGGACGGAGGAAGGACTCCGTCAGATCGTCCGCGGGTGTCCGGTCCCCCTTCTGCTCGCCGGAGGCCCGCGCGACGAGCCGTCAGGCGCCTGGCTCCAAGGGGTCCGACGCTCCCTGGCCGCCGGCACGGCGGGGGTCACCGTGGGCCGCAATCTCTTCCAGCACCCTGATCCCGCTTCGTTCGCGTCCCAGATCGGGCGGACTCTTTTCAGCGCGGACGCCGCTCTCCCGACGAAGGCGGATCCATGAAGCGCGTGGCCCTCGACCCGGGGCTCGACCCCTACGCGCTGTTCGCCGCGTCTCGGGACGATCATCCGCACGCGTTCCTCCTCGAGAGCCTGACGGGACCCGCTCGTCTCGCGGAGCACACGTTCGTCGGGTTCGATCCCGAGGTCATCGTCAGCTACCGCGCGGGGATTCTTCGGTCGAACGGCGAGACGATCAAGACGGCTCGCCCGCTCGAGTCCCTCCGCTCGATCCTCCGGGAGCACGAGGCCCCCGGGGTGCCAGGTCGCTACATCGGCGGCCTCGTCGGGTATGTGTCCTTCGAGTTCGTCCGGAATCTCGACTCGGTCCCCGCCCACTCCGACTCCCCATTCCCAGAGTTCGAGTTCGGGCTGTATCTCGACGGCGTGACGGTCGACCACCGCCGGAAACGGGCCGAGTACTTCACCCACGGCCGCTCCCGGATCGAGGACCTGCCGAAACCTCGAGAGGTCCATCCGGAGCTCCGCGCCGAGGAGGCGAAGCCGCAGATCCGCCAAGATCGCTTCATGGACGACGTCGCGCGGACGAAGGAGCACATCCGCGAAGGAGAGGCGTTCCAGATCGTCCTGTCGCGCCGGGACTACGGGCGGATGGCGGGCGACCCCCTCGCCTTTTACGAAGCCCTGAGGCGGATCAACCCGAGCCCCTACATGTACTACCTCGACTTCGGGATGCACCGGGTGATCGGTGCGAGTCCGGAGATGCTCCTCCGCGTCGAAGAGCGGACCGCGACGACGTTCCCGATCGCGGGCACGAGGCCCCTCGGATCCACGATCGCGGAGTCGGAGCGGCTCGCGAAGGACCTCGCCTCAGATGAGAAGGAACTGGCGGAGCACAACATGCTCGTGGACCTCGCCCGGAACGACCTCGGGCGGGTGTGCGCGTTCGGGACCGTGAAGGTCCCTCAGTACATGTCCGTCGAGCGGTACAGCCACGTGCAGCATCTCGTGTCGCAGGTTGAGGGGACCCTCGTCGATGGGCGCGACGCCCTCGACGCCCTCGCGGCCGTGTTCCCCGCGGGCACGGTGAGCGGTGCGCCGAAGCCGCGGGCCCTCGAGATCATCCATGACCTCGAAGGGACGGCCCGGGGCCCGTACGCGGGGATCGTCGGCTACCTCTCCCTGAACGGCAACCTCGACACGGCGATCGCGATCCGCACGCTCTTCGCGGACGGCCCGACGTATTACATGCAGGCCGGGGCGGGGATCGTCGCCGATTCGGACCCGGCGCGGGAGTGGGCGGAGACGGAGCACAAGCTCGGGGGATTGAAGGCCGCGATGAGGGAGGCGACGCGATGAGGGTCCTCATCATCGACAACTACGACTCTTTCGTGTACAACCTGTACCAGCAGCTCGGGGAACTCGGCGCGGACCCGGTCGTGCACCGGAACGACGCGGTCACGATCGACGACGTGCGACGCATCCGCCCGGACGCGATCGTCCTCTCGCCGGGCCCCGGCCATCCGGCGAACGCGCGGGACTTCGGGGTGTGCGCGGGGATCCTTCGAGAGCTGAGCCCGACGATCCCGACCCTCGGGGTGTGCCTGGGCCACCAGGGCATCGGGACGCGGTTCGGTGCGCGGGTCGGGCATGCGGCGCGGCTCCTCCACGGGAAGGTCAGCACGATCACGCACGACGGCCGCACGATCTACGAGGACCTGCCGAACCCGCTTATCGGGGGCCGCTACCACTCCCTCGCGATCGACCGCGAGAGCCTTCCGCCGGATCTCGAGGTGAGCGCGACCGCCGAGGACGGTGAAATCATGGGCGTGCGCCATCTCCGGGATCCGATCGAAGGGGTCCAGTTCCATCCGGAATCCATCCTCACGCCAGAAGGCCCGGCGCTCCTGAGGAACTTCCTGCGGATGGTGCACCGATGATCCGGGACGTCCTGTCGGACCTCGTGGCCGGGAAGCCGCTCGACTTCGAGCGGGCGCGCGGGGCGATGGCGGAGATCATGGACGGCCAGGCGACGCCGGCGCAGATCGGCGCGTTCCTCGTCGCCCTTCGGATGAAGGGAGAGACGGTCGACGAGATCGCGGGGATGGCGACCGCGATGCGGGAGCGGTGCGCCTCGATCCATGCGGACGGCGACGGGCGCCTCGTGGACCTGTGCGGGACGGGAGGCGCTCCCCTCCGGACGTTCAACGTGTCCACGATCGCGATGTTCGTCGTCGCGGGCGCCGGGGTCCGGGTCGCGAAGCACGGGAACCGCGCGGTCACGAGTGCGTGCGGGAGCGCCGACCTCCTCGAGGCCCTCGGCGTTCGCGTGGACCTCGAGCCCCCCGAGGTGGAGCGGATTCTCCGGGAGACCGGCCTATGTTTCATGTTCGCCCCGAAGTTCCATCCCGCGATGCGCCACGCGATCGCCCCTCGGAAGGAGATCGGCCTGAGGACCGTGTTCAACGTCTTGGGCCCCCTCACGAACCCCGCGCGGGCGACGGGACACGTCCTCGGAGTGTTTTCCCCGGACCTCGTCGAGCATCTCACCCCCGTGGCGCTGCGCCTCGGGATGGAGCGGGCCCTCGTCGTGCACGGCCTCGCAGGGATGGACGAGATCTGCCTGTGCGGGCCGACCCTCGTCGGAGAGGTGAAGGACGGCGAGACGAAGCGGTACGTCCTCACGCCCCGCGATCTCGGCTTCAAACGGACCAGCCCGGAGTCCCTGGCCGGGAGCGAACCGTCCCTCGCCGCGGGCGAGGCCGTCCGAATCCTCCGCGGGGAGAAGGGACCGAAGCGGGACATGGTCCTCGCGAACGCGGCCGCAGGGGTGTACGTCGGCGGCAAGTCCGCCACCCTGGCGTCCGGAGTCGAACCCGCCCGCGAGGCCTTAGACTCCGGGCGCGCGTTCGATCGGCTCATATCCTTCGTCCGCGCGACGGGAGGCGATCCCTCCAAGGTCGAGGACCATGGACGAGCTTAGCCGCCTCGTCGCGAACGCGTGGAGCCTCGTCCGCGAAGGTTACTATGCGGTCGAGGGGACCGGCGAGAGGAGTCCATCCTTCCTGGACGTCCTGGGAGCCGCCTCGCAGCCATGTGACGTCATCCCGGAGATCAAGTATGCCTCTCCCACCATGTCGAGCGGGAAGACGTCGGAGACGTTCGACGGCCTCCTCGATGGGATCGTGCGTGCGAAGCCCCTGGGCCTTTCCGTCCTGGCGGAACCGCGGGTCTTCGGAGGCCATGTGGACCTCGTCAGGAAAGCGGCCTCGAAAGGCCTTCCGACTCTCTTCAAGGACATCGTCGTCGATCGGTCCCAGGTCGCGGCCGCCGACGCCTGCGGGGCGTCCGCGGTCCTCCTGATTCAGAGCCTCCATTCGCGCGGTCTCGTCGACGAGCGCCCGCAGCGTTTCATCGACGCGGTGCACGAACGAGGTCTCGACGTGGTCCTCGAGGTCCATACGCTCGAGGAATGGGACGCCGCGGCCGCCACAGACGCAGACATCCTCGGGATCAACAACCGGGACCTGGCGACGATGCAGACGGACGTGGGGACGACCGCGGTGATCCTGTCCGTCCGACGGAAGGACCGCCCTGTGATCGGGATGAGCGGGGCCGAGACTCGGTCCGACGTCGACGCGATGCGCCGGGCGGGTGCGGACGCGGTCCTCATCGGTACCTCCATTATGGCCCACCCCAATCCCGCGCGCAAGCTGGAGGAGCTCATCCGTGGCTGAGGCGCAGGCAAGAGGCCGATTCGGCCCGTTCGGCGGCCAGTATGTCCCCGAGACCCTGATGCCCGCGCTGCACGAGCTCGAGGCCGCGTACGAGGCCTCGAAGGCGGACCCCGCATTCCAGGAGGAGCTCCACCGCTACTTCCGAGACTACGGCGGCCGCCCGACGCCCCTCTACTTCGCGAAGCGGCTTTCGGACCATGCGGGCGGGGCGCGAATCTACCTCAAACGAGAGGACCTCGTCCACGGAGGGGCGCACAAGTTCAACAACGTGATGGGCCAGGCCCTCCTCGCCCGCCGGATGGGCAAGACTCGGATGATCGCCGAGACGGGCGCGGGGCAGCACGGGGTCGCGACCGCGATGGCCGGGGCGGTCCTCGGGATCCCCGTCGAAGTGTACATGGGCTCCGTGGACATCCAGCGGCAGTCCCTCAACGTCTTTCGAATGCGCCTCCTGGGAGCCCAGGTCCACAGCGTCGAGGAGGGGAGCCGGACCCTCAAGGACGCCGTGAACGAGGCGCTCCGGGACTGGGTGACGAGCGTCTCGGACACGTACTACTGCCTCGGGAGCGTCGTGGGCCCGCATCCGTACCCCACGATCGTTCGGGACTTCCAGAGCGTGATCGGGCGGGAGATCCGCGAACAATCGATCGCTGCGGAGGGCCGGTTGCCCGACGTCCTCGTGGCGTGCGTGGGCGGCGGGAGCAACGCGATGGGAGCCTTCGCCGATTTCCTCGACGAGGACGGGGTCGAGCTCCTCGGGGCGGAGGCCGGCGGCCAGGGACTCGGCACGGGAAGGCATGCCGCGACCCTGAGCGCGGGCCGTATCGGAGTTCTGCACGGGGCGCGGACGTACCTCCTCCAGGACGAGGATGGACAGGTCCTCGAGACGCACAGCATCTCCGCGGGCCTCGACTACCCGGGGGTGGGACCGCAGCATGCATTCCTGAAGGAGTCCGGGCGGGCCACGTATGTGGCGGTCACGGACCGGGACGCCCTGGACGCGTTCCAGACCCTCGCGCGGCTCGAGGGCATCCTGCCCGCGCTGGAATCCGCGCATGCCGTCTTCGCCGGAATCCAGAAGGCCCGCGAGCTCGGACCCGGAAGGGTCGTTATCGTGAACCTGTCCGGTCGCGGCGACAAGGATGTGCACACGGTCGCGGACGCGTTGGGGGTCCACCTCTGAGCCGCCTTGCGGCCGCGTTCAAGCAGACGAAGGCAGAGGGCCGGCCGGCCCTTCTCGTATACCTGATGGCGGGCGACCCGAGCCTCGAGGCCACCGAGACGCTCGCCCTTGCATGTGAACGAGGCGGGGCCGATGTCTTGGAGATCGGCATCCCGTTCTCGGACCCGATCGCGGACGGTCCGGAGATTCAGCGGGCCGGGCAGCGATCCCTTCGAGTCGGCACGCGGCCGCGAGACGTCCTCGACCTTGCCTCGCGCATTCGGAAGAGGACGGAGGTCCCCCTCGTCCTGATGACCTACATGAACCCCGTCCTCGCGATGGCCCTGCCCACGTTCGCGGAACGTGCGGCCGCCGCGGGGGTCGACGGAGTCATCGTGCCCGACGTCTCCTTGGAAGACTCCGACGAGGTGCGGGATGCCCTCGACCGCCGCCACGTAGATCACATCCAGCTCGTCGCTCCGTCGACTCCCGAAGACCGGGCGAAGCGGATCGGGCGAGCGTCCCGAGGGTTCGTGTACGTCGTCGCGAGGTACGGTACGACGGGGACCCGAGACACGTTGCCCGAAGACCTGCGCGGGCGCCTGGGGGTCTTACGGCGAGCCATAGAACTGCCCCTTGCCGTGGGCTTCGGCGTGTCGACGCGGGACCACGTGCGGACCTTGGCGGGTCTCGGAGCGGACGGGGTGGTCGTCGGCAGCGCGGTCGTTCAGAAAATCTCGGAGGAACCGGACGCCGGAGCCATCGAAGGCATCGTTCGCGATCTGGCTTCGGGCCTTCGCGCATGATCCGCGGTCCGCCCGTGGGGCCGCCACTCTCGCCGCATCCTTCAAGACGCGGCGCCGGGGAGCTACATCCCTTGCTCTTCGAGACAACAGTCGGTGACGACGAGGCCGCTCTCGGTCCGGCGGACCCGGATCGAGTTCGCGGTCCGGTTCGTGACTTTGATGTCCCCGAGCCGAATCGTCTCCTTGGCCTTCACGCGGACGTCCGCGCCCTTCCCCTTTGCCATGGAGTCGGGCACGCATTCATTGGGATAAACTCTCTCTCGCCACGCGCCCTATGCGGATTCGAACGGGATGCCTTGGATCCGTAGACGATCGCGCGTCAGCCTGGGGGTCCAAGAGACATCCGGGACCAAGCGCTCGCGGAGGGAAGGAGGACTGAATCGACGAAGCTCATGCGCACGCAGTCGCTGTCAGAGGCCCTAGTGCGCGTGCGCGTGGGCGTGATGCCCTTCCGCCTCGTCCGGGGCGGCCTCGCCCTTCTTGTTGAAGCTCTGCCCGCAGCCGCACGAGGACCAGTTGTTCGGGTTCGACACCAGGAACCCGCTTCCCGCGACGCTCTCCGTGTAGTCCACGCTCGACCCGTCGAGATATTCTCGGCTGCCAGGGTCCACGACGATCTTGATTCCGCTCGTCTGGACGACCTCGTCGCCCTCGTGGAGTTTGTTGTCGAGGGCTAGCCCGTAGCGGAATCCGGAGCAGCCGCCGCCCGCGACATAGACCCGAAGGTACGTGTCCTCGGCGTTTCCGTTCTTCGCGATAAGTTCGCGGAGCTTGCCCGTCGCAGTCTCGGAGAGGGTGACTTGAAACATACGAGCACCGGTGAAATCCTACCAGTATAACCACGTTATTTAACGTTTTGCCCTTTGTTCCGCGCGGCGAAATCGGCGACGCGTCTAGCGAAGCCGTTTTCCCATATGTTGCCGCTCTCGCTCGAACCCGAGCCCCTCGTAGATCCGGCGCGCACCCTCATTGACTTCCGCGACCTCCAACTTGATCTTCCGGTATCCGCGTTTGAGCGCCCACTCCGATGCCCAGGAGACGAGGAAACGACCGATCCCCTTCCCGCGGTGGGACGGTTCGACCCACACGTCGTAGATGAAACCGTATTCCTCGGGCGTGAGGAATCCGCCTCCGGGTCCGAGGAGCAGATAGCCCACGAGGACTCCGGACGGATCTTCCGCGACCCACGCCTCCGTCCGACTCCCCTCGATGAGCGGCTTGATCTTCGATCGAAAGTGACGTTCCCAGGAAACCCGGTCCATTCGGGCCCGCTCGTCGGGAGGCAGGTCGACCCACACGGTCTCGAGGGTCGCTTCCCAGATCGTTCGAAAATCCGCCCGCTTCGCACGACGCAGGGCGAGGTCCACGTCCCCGCCACCGTGGTCTGCGCCGATGAACCTGTCGTCATGTGTCCGGATGGCGGCCTCGCGGAATGCGCCGGAGCTTCATGTCTCGGATGTCCCAGTACGCGGCAAGTACGATCACCCCGAGGAACACCGCCCAGGTGAAGGGATCCCAAGAGAGGCCTCCCGCGCCGAGGGTCGAGACGGCGATCAGCGTCGCGGCGAACGACGTCCAGGCGAGCAGTCGAGACGCGACGGAGTTGTACGGGAGGTCGCCCCTTCGGTCCAGGAACCAGGGCAGGACGACGAGCGGGAATGCGATCGAGGCCACGTACGCACCGACGAGCAGGACGAGATCGGACAAGGCCACGATCCTCGACGATGCGCGGACGCCTCCATGTACGTTGCCCCGGTCCGATTTTCGTGCGAGCATGCTTTATACTCCCGACCTCCCATGGGACGCGCCGTGCCCCTCTCGCGCTGCCATCGGTGCGGCGCCGCGAGTCGCGAACCCCTCTGCCCCCCGTGTCTCGACTACCTCGTGGCCTATCACCCGCTCTGGCTCGACCCGTCCCTCCTCCCCGGGCCGTCCCTGCTCGACGCCCTCGGGTCTCAGGACGTCGCCCTCCTTTCCTCGGACCTCGAGAACCTTGATTGGCGGTCCGGGCCGCGCGAACCGACGGATGGGGACGCGATTCGTCTCGTATCCCTCCTGCACTTGGATGCAGGATCCCGGCCCGTCGTCAGCGCGGGAGATGCCGACGTCCTCCACGGCTTCCTCGGTCGGGCTCGGAGGAGCCTCGTGACGGATCCCGGCGCAAAGCCCGCCGTGGCGGCCCTGTACCGATACCTGTCGACCCGCGAATGGATGCCTCCGCACCTCGCGACGGAGTACGGGTTCCGCGCGCGCCTTCTTGAGCCGGCCCCGGAACCGCAGGTCGACGAAGAGGACCTCCCTCGCCTCGAGCCCGCTCCTGGTCCCGCCGAGGTCGTGCAGCCCGAGTCGGACGATTCCGTGTCCTCGCCGCCTTCCGGAGCGGTCTCGGACGAGACGACTCCGGAAGCGCTCTCTGAACCGGAGGGCCCGCTCCCCGCCCCGGACGCCGCGGAAGGTCCTCCGGAAACCATCGAAGCTCCCGCGCCAGAGACCCCTCCGCCCGGACCGGCGGCAGATCAGGCTGCCATCCAGGAGACTCGCGGGGAACTCGAACGACAGCGCTCGGAGATGGAGACCTGGGTCCGGGAACGCGCGGAGGATTTCGCGTCGAAGGAACGCGCCCTCGCGGAGCGCGAGAAGGCCCTCGCTCTCCGGGCCGAGGAGATCCAGAAGCAGGAGGCCGCCACTACGGACCGCCTCCTCGACCTCGAGAAGGACTCCGCCCGCCGAGAGGTCCTCCGATTCCTCGGGACGGTCCTGGGAATGACGGAGGAGGTCGCCGACATCGTCGCGACCGCATTCCCCGACATGCGCTCCCTCGAGAGCGCGGACGCAAAGGCGCTCTCTCAATGTCGTGGCGTGACGGAGGCCCTCGCCCGCGCGATCCGCTACCAGCTCGTGCCCGGCGAGGTCGAGCAGGAGGACCGCACCCGGGAGCTGCGGGAAGAGGCCCAGGCGTTCATGGAGGAGGGGGACTTCGACGGCGCCTTGGCGTGCTACAACGCGCTCCTCCGGGAGCGTCCCGTGGACACGTCCGTCTGGTTCGACAAGGCGGAGATCCTCGTGCTCCTCGATCGACCTGAGGAGGCCCTCCAGTGCTACACGCGGGTGCTCGATCTCGATCGGCGGAATCGGCAGGCGTGGTTCGAACGGGGGAACCTCCTCTTCGGAATGGGGCGTCTCGCGGATGCGCTCGACAGCCTCCGGGAGGGCTTGCACGTGGACCCGTCCAAGTCCGGGGACCTGATCCTCAAGGCGGACGAACTCCGTCGGGACGGGCGCCCGAACGATGCCGTCGTCCTGCTCCAGGCCGTCCTCGACGTGGACCCGGCGAACTCCCGGGCGGTCCTCGCGTACGGGGATTCCCTGATGGACCTCGGAGACATCGACGCGGCGGAAGGCTTCTTCACCCGGGTCCTGGGGACGGATCCGGCGAACGCGGCGATTCTCCTCCGGAAGGGCCAGCTCCTCGACCGGAAGGGCCGCTGGGGCGCGGCGATCCAGTTCTACAACCGTGCAATCGCCCTCCAGTGGGAGAATCCGGACGCCTGGCTCGCGAAGGGGCGCACCCTCGTGGCCCAGGGGCGCGGGCAGGACGCCCTCGAGTGTTTCGACCGCGCCCTGTCCTTCGATCCGGACCGCCTGGACGCCTGGGTCGGGAAGGCGGAGGCGCACGTCTCGAGGCGGCAATGGGACGACGCCGCGCGGGCCGTCGACGAGGTCGGGCATCGGAGCACGACCCATCCTGCGTACCTCCGACTTCGGGAAGCCCTCGCTCGACGCGATGTCCCGAAGCTCGCCTCGCCGGAGCCGGCCCTCGGGGGCGCCTCCCCCGCGATCGAAAGCGAATTGGAGGCCGCGCAGAAGGCGCCGGAGTTGCCCGCCGAGTTCCGTGCGTTCGTGGAATCGATCGACACGGCGCGCGAGGACGTAGAGGCGATTCTCCAGCTCGCAGAGCTCGCGATGGAGGGGGGCGACGCCCCGATGGCGCTCCGCCGGTACGAGGAGGCGATCGCGAAGGACCCCCGGAACTCGGACGCCTGGACGGGCAAAGGGGTCGCCCTCCAGAGCCTCGAGCGGTACGAGGAGGCCCTACGGTCGTACGACGAGGCGCTGCGGATCGCCCCGGCGCACGACGTAGCGACGCGGTGGCGGGAGACGTGTCTGCGCCGCCTGCAACGGGGGAACCCGACGTGATCGGCACGACGGACGACGCGAAGGACCGCTACCTGCCGAGCGTGGACCGCCTCGAGGACGCGATGCGCGCGGGCATGCGTGCGCTCGACGCGGGCCAGCCCGACGAAGCCCTCGAGAGGTTCAACCTCGCCCTGAAGCTCAAGCCGGAGTACGACGCCGCGTGGCTCGCGAGAGGTCACGCGCTGCGTCAGCTCAAGGACTCGGAGGGGGCGCTCCAGAGCTTCGCCCAGGCCCTCCGAGCGAACCACGAATCGGAGGAGGCGTGGCTGGCCCTCGCCACGACCCTGCGCGGCCTCGGCCGGCGACGGGAGGAAGTCGAGGCGTACGACGAACTCCTCAAGATCCGTCCCCGATCCGTGGACGCCTGGGTGAACAAGGGTGCGGTCCTCCACGAGCTGAAGAGTTTCCGAGCGGCCACTGCGTGCTACGATGCAGCCCTCGCGATTCGGCCGGAGCACGCGCCCGCCTGGAACAACAAAGGCGCGGCCCTCCTGCGGCTTCACGACGAGGCGGGCGCGGACCGCTGCTTCGCGGAGGCGCTCCATTTCGATCCGGATTTCTTCGACGCGATTGTGAACCGAGTCCTGCTCCTCCAGAGACGCGGGCGGCATGGCGAGGTGGTCATCTGGACCGACCGGGCGTTGCGGTTCCGCGAGGCCGCGTGGCTCTGGTACGTCAAGGCCCTCGCCCACCTCGGGCTCCTCGAGGGGACCCTCGCGGTCAAGGCGTTCGAGCGCGCGCTCGAGCTGGATCCGAAGTTCCAAGAGGCGAAGGAAGGCCTTCGGGAGGCGAAGGGCCTCCGGCAGCGGGTCGACTTCTTCCGCGGGGTGTACGAATGCTTCGGGACGCACGAGGCGGGCGATCCCGGCTGCGAGGAATGCGAGATCTCGGGGCGATGCCGGGAGGTGAGCCCGTGAGCCTTCCGTCTCTCGCGGAGGTCGAGCACGCGGACTGGCCGACCCTCCAGAGGATCTGCGCGGACCTCGACCTGAATCCGAAGGGTCGGAGCGGCCTCGTCCGGACGCGGGTCCTCGACCACGTGCGCCGGAGGATGCGAGCCCCGCCGTGGCGCGCCGCGCCTGAACATCAGGCCGCCCTCCTCACCCGGCTCGGCTTCCCGGACGCGGCCACGGGCCTCTGGGAACGCGTGATCCGGCTCGACGCCCCGGCCCCCTGGGTCGGATACGGTGCGGCACGGCTCGCGGCCGGGGAGGTCGAGGAAGCGACGAAGGCGTTCGACCGCGCGGCCCAGATGCGGGACGCGGTTGCGCATCTTCATCGGGCGGAAGCTCTCGGAGCCCGGGGCGACCTCGTCGGTGCGATCCGCTCGTGTGACGCATACCTCGAAGGAAACCTGGCAGACCTCCGGGCCCTCGCCCTGAAGGCAGGGTTCCTCTCTCGGGGAGGGTGGCTCGACGAATCGATCGCCGTCCTGGAGTTCGCGACGGAAGCCCATCCTGGCGTCTCGGACCTGTGGCGCGGCCTGGGGGTCATGCTCCTCAAGGCCGGGCGCGCGAAGCCTGCCGCGGACGCTCTCCGGAAGGCCGCCAAGCTGGACGCGTCCGATGTCCCGGGGCGGCTCAACCTCGGGTCGGCCCTACTACTTTCCGGCCGTCCAAAGGACGCGATCGGGTCGTACCGGGAGGCCCTCGAACTCGATCCGAGCCACGTGGAGGCTCTCAACAACCTCGGCGTCGCGTACCTCTCGATCGGCCAGCTGAAGTCCGCCCTCGTGAACCTCGAGCGGGCCGCGAAACACGTCGAGGCACCCGCGATCCTCCTGAACCTTGCGAAGACAGAGGAAATCGCGAAGCGCCGGCGCGAAGCCCTGAAGGCGTACGAACGGATCCTGCGGATCCGTCCGAAGGACGCCCGCGCGAAGGCGGGTCGGAAGCGTCTCGCGGGCCGGCCGAAGCCGTCCGCGCGGACGACCAAGGCGCGGAAGCGGACTCCGCGGCGTCGGCGAAAGACGACATCGACCCGAGACGCGAGTCGGAAGCGGCGCAAGCCCCGGAAGTCTCAATAGGCCTACCCGGGTTCGGGCGCCGCGTGGCGATTCGGCCCGCGGAGGCTCGAGGCGTCTTCACGGACGGGTCGTGGCTCTACACGCGCAACCTCGTCCCGGGCGTTTCCGTGTACGGGGAGACGCTTCACGTCCAGGAAGGCGTCGAGTATCGACGGTGGGACGCAGAGCGCAGCAAGCTCGCGGCCTACCTGAAGAAAGGCGGACGGGTGTGGCCGTTCCGCGACTCCTCGTCCGTCCTGTACCTCGGCGCGGCGAGCGGGACGACCGCGAGCCACCTCTCCGACATCTGTTCGGTCGGCACGATCCTGGCCGTCGAGGTCGCGCCCCGGTCGTTCCGGGACCTCGTCGCTCTTGCGGAGACGCGTCCGAACCTCTTCCCGATCCTCGCGGACGCGAGCGATCCGGATCGATACCGAGCGCGGTTGGGGGAAGCCGACGTCCTCTATCAGGACGTGGCGCAGCGGGACCAGGAAGGGATCTTCCTTCGCAACCTGGTCTTGGTCCGTCCTCACGGGATCGGATTCCTCATCGTGAAGGCGCGGTCCGCGAACGTCGCCTCGGATCCGGCCCGGGTCTACCGCCACGCGGAGGACGCGCTCCGCGGAGCCGGACGGACGGTGCGTGACGTGCGCGTCCTCGACCCGTATGCGAAGGATCACGCGGCCGTCGTCGTCGAGACATAGCGTGGAAGGAGATTGCGAGGCGACTCGGAGTCAACCGTTAAATACGGGCCCGCGGTATGAGCCCCCTTCCCAGGGTCAAGATGGCACGCCTTCATGCGAAGCGCAAAGGGAAGAGCGGGTCGACGCGGCCCTTCCTCAAGGCGAACCCCTCCTGGGTGCCCCTCGAGGCGAAGGAGATCGAGGAAATGATTGTGACCTTGCACGCGGAGGGCCTGTCGATGGCCGCGGTCGGCCTCCGGCTCCGGGATTCGTTCGGGGTTCCGAGCGTGCGTCTCGCGACGGGGAAAGGGGTCGCGGACATCCTCCGGGCGAAAGGCGTCAAGTCCGCGCTGCCCGAAGACCTGAGTGCCCTCATGAAGCGGGCCGTCCAGCTCCAGGGCCACGTCAAGGCGCATCCGAAAGACTACAGCGACAAGCGCGGCCTCCAGCTCATCGAATCCAAGATCCGCCGACTGTCGGCGTACTACCGGGAGCAGGGAGTCCTGCCCGCGGACTGGGACTACTCCCTCAAGCTGGCGGAACTGCAGGTCAAGTAGGTGTGCCCCGTGGGTACGCGCCTGGAGGACCTCGTCCCCCCGGGCCTCGTGGAACGGGTCCGGAAAGGGGTCGATCTCGTCGACGCCGCCTCCCGGGTCCGGGTGTTCTGCCACTACGATCCAGACGGGACGACGTCCGCCGCGATCCTCGCCCGAGCCCTGATGCGTCGCGGGAAACGGTTCCATGCGACGATGGCCCACGCGTTCGACCGGTCCGCGCACGATCGACTTCGTCAGGAGGACAATGAACTTCTCCTCGTGAGCGATATGGGCTCCGCGCAGCTCGATCTCATCGAGCCCTTGCCCGGCGCGAAAGTCGTCCTGGACCACCACAAGCCGCTCCGTGATTCGGATGCCCTCGTCCACGTGAACCCCCATCTGTTCGGCGTGGACGGCGCGCGGGAGATGTGTGGCTCGACGACGACGTGGGTCCTGGCCCTCGCCCTGGACGAGGCGAACTGGGATCTCGCGGGGCTCGCGATGGCCGGGGCGATCGGGGACAAGCAGGACGTGGGCGGGTTCGTCGGCCCGAACGCGGCCCTTTTCCAGGAGGCGCTCGCCCGCGGGATCCTGACGACCGACCGACAGCTCGCGCTACGGGACGAACCCCTCGCCCGGGCGATTTCGTCGTCCACGACGCCGTACTTCCGCGGGCTCGCGGGTCGCCCGGACGGGGCCGCCGAGTTCCTGCGCTCCGCCGGGCTAGGCCCGGAGGCCACGCTCCGCCAGCTCGACGCCGGTGCGAGGCGAAAGCTGGCCTCCCTGCTCGCGGCGCGTCTCCTCCGGCAGGGCGCCGCCGCGGAGGCCCTC
The DNA here is from genome assembly GCA_035283405.1 of Thermoplasmata archaeon. Classification (GTDB taxonomy): domain Archaea; phylum Thermoplasmatota; class Thermoplasmata; order RBG-16-68-12; family RBG-16-68-12; genus RBG-16-68-12. The sequence continues at coordinate 15,013 of DATEUA010000027.1, forward strand.
GACGTCCTCGTGGAGGACCGCTACTGGATCGAACCCGATCAGGTGTACGCGGGGGACCTCGAGGCGTACGTGAACAGTTGCGACCGGCTCGAGCGAGAAGGACTCGGAATGGCCGTATGCCTCGGAGACCGGGAAGCCCTCCTGAAGGCGGAAGCGCTTCGGGGGGAGTACACGTCGCGGGTCCTGGCCCATCTGACGAAACTCGAGGACGAGGGCCTCTTCGCACGGAAGCACGTTCAATTCTTCTACTGCCCCGAGGCCACCCTCGCCGGATCCGTCGCAGGGATCGGGATGCAGTTCTTCTTCGACCAGGGGAAGCCGACCCTTGGACTGAGCGTCATGGATGGAACCACGAAGGTGTCCGCCCGCGGGACGCGGGCGCAGATCGCGGCGGGCGTGGACCTCGCCCCGGCGCTCCGGGACGCGGCCGTCTCCCTCGGAGGCACGGGAGGGGGTCACAACATCGCGTCCGGCGCCACGATTCCCAAGGGGAAGGAGGAGAAGTTCGTCGGGCTCGTCGACGAGGCCGTCGGACGCCAGCTCGCGCCCCCGGCGCAGGGTCAATAGGTATCCAGAATCCGGCCGACCTCGCGCATCTCCATGTCCGCCTTGAGGGTCGGCGTCTCGATGACCTCGACGTTCCGCTCGAGGAGCGCGCGCTCCTTCTCCTCGAGGGTCTCCGGGCTCACGGGCATCAGGAGGATGGCCTTCCGCTGCATGACGAACTCGTTCACGTGCTCGACGAACATCAAGGTCTGAAGGAATCCGTTGTTGATCACGAGGTATTCGAGGCCGTCGAGGAGCACGACCCCTTCGCCCGCATTGTCTTCGATGAACTTCGAGATGACCTTCGCGAGAGTCCCGATCGCGGTGGGGTTGTGGAAGTCCTCCCCGGGGGTGTGGCTCAGCCACAGGATGCGGACGTCCGAAAGGCCCCGCTCCCGTCGCACCCGCTCCGGGTGCTGCCTGGTGACGCAGAGGCCGGGGATCCGCTGTTGAAGGAGCGACGAGAACAGCCGGAAGCCCAGCTCGGGCTTCTTCTCCTTGATGAGGTAGCATACCCCCTTCTCGATGTCCAGGGGCGCCGCGACCTTCACGTGCTCCGCGTCAGTGCCCATCGCCTCGTCCTGGGCGTCCGTCCATCCCATGTCGGTCCGAATCGGTCATCGCCTTTTCAACGTTCGTTCGAGGTCCTCAATCAAGGTCTTCGCCGGCAGCTCGGGGAGGGAGATGAGGGTGGTCTTTCCCACGACGCCCTCCCCGCTCAGGCGCGTATCCACGAGCCCGAGGGCGTCGAGTTCGCGCACGTACTTCCAGAGCTGCGTGTGGGCCCGCGGCTTCTCCTTGAATTCCTCGCAGACGACCTCGTACGCGTCCTCGGTCTCCCCCATCGTGATGTGCGTCTTCTTCCGAATCTTTCGGGCGATCGCGAGGAGGACGAGCTTCTTCGCCGTGTCGAGCTGCTTCAATCGCTCCTGGACGTCGGTGGGATGGACGTGGGCCTTTGCGGCACGCACGTGTTCCGCCTCGATCGTCTCCTCCCCTTCCTCGTCCGCGAGCATCCCCGCCTTCTCGAGGAGCTCGATCGCGTACCTCGCATCCCCGAACTCCGATGCGATCTCCGCGATCATCCCCACGAGCTCGTCCCCCACGGTGCCCCGGTGCATCGCGAGCCCGATGCGGTCCGAGAGGATGTCCCCGATCTCCGTTCGGTCGTACCGGGGGAACTCGACGACGTTGGACCGTCGGAACGTGCTCAGCGCCGCCGCGTCCATGTACTCCAGGGCGTTCGGCCGCTGGGAGACGAGGACCATCGAGATGGCTCCCTTCGCAGTCGTGCTCTCCTCCGCGGCCCGCGAGAACGAATAGATCAGATCGGCCCCGCTCTTCTTCAGCAGGGCGTCGACCTCGTCGAGAATCACGATGAGATGAACCTTCATCTTCTCCACGTGCTTCTTGAGGCTGTCGAGCTTCTCCGCGACGGAGAACCCCCGCTCGGGGAAGTGCGCGTCGAAGTGGCGCACGAGGGTCAGCAGGACCGCATCGTCTCCCATCCGTTGCCGGCAGTTCACGAGGGCGAAGTCGATCGCCCGGTCCCGTTCCGACGCGTACTTCTTCAGATCGAGACAGAAGCGCTTCGCGGTGTGGGTCTTCCCCGTCCCCACGGGCCCGTACAGGAACGCGTTGCTCGAGACGCCCGCCTCGACGATGGGACGCATCAGGCCGAACATCCGCTGGGTCTGCTTCTCCCGATGGACCATGCGATCGGGGAGGTAGTCGAAGGACAGCTTCCCCGGGTCTCTGAAGACGGACGGCCCGACGCGGAAGGACACGGGGACATCAACGTCGGAGACGCGAATAAGGCTTTGTCCGGACCAAACCATCCGGGCGCGTGGACGACCGTTTTTTCTGCTTCGCGTGCGGGCGGGACCACCGTCCAGACTCTTTGATCGGTCGGGGCCACAAACGCCACAGCATCGAAGGGGGCCACGAGACGGGCGGCGTCTTCTCGGACCTGCGCGAATTCTACGTCCAGACGAAGGGGATCGATGCGGCCCTCGCGATCCTCGGCTTCGAGGCCGTCCGGATTCAGCCGCATCGGTTTGGCCGGGACTGGCCTTCGGAGCCGCAGATCGAGCGGGCGTTCCAGGAGCGGGCGAAGACCGCCCACCCGGATCGCGGCGGGGAGTCGCACGAGTTCCGAAGACTCCGATGGGCGGTCGAGGTCCTTCGCCGGTACCGTCCGCGCCCCTGACCGCGACGTCGCGAAGCTTCATGGCGGACCGAGGGTTCGTCGGCGTCGGAGGTCTCCGCGATCTCGCCCGGGTCCGAGGACATGAGTCGCCCGGATCGACAGCCGCTCCCGTCGGGGGCCGTCCGACCGACCCCGCGGGAAATCGAGGCGGCCCTTTCCGCGGCCCAGGACCACATCGACCTCGCGCGGACGGTCGGGGCGAACCCATACGAGGCGGAGACCGTCCTCGCGCGTGCTCGGGCCTGCGCGGCCCGTGACGAGCTTGCCGAAGCCTTCGACGTCGCGAAGGAGGCGGAGCGGCTCGCGATGCAGGGCCAGCAAGATCAGATTCGCAAGGCCATGCATCTCCGCGACTCTCAGATCGAGAAGGCGCAGGCGATCATCGCTCTCAGCGAACCCGTCGTCCAGGAGGCGGAGGACCACGGTCTCGATGTCCAGGACGCGAGGATTCTCCTGCGCCAGGCCCGGGACGTGCTGTCGAAAGGCGAATACGTGACGGGCATGATCTTCGCGCGCAACGCAGAGGAAGCGGTCGCGCGTCTCGAGCCCCGGCTCGTCGAGGCGCGGCGCCGAAGAGGGATTCAGAAGCCGACGGAGGGGTTCTGCGGCGCCTGCCAGTCCTCGCGGCTTCACTTCTACGACAATGGGTGGGGCCGCTGCCTCGAGTGCGGCGGCACGTTCCGATGGCGCGGGGCCGCGGGGATCGTCGAAACCCTTCGGCGGATCTTGGGGACGTAGCCCGCCGACCGCCCCAAACCCCTTTCTACGAGCGCCCGATTCCCCGCCGATGCGCCGCGCCGACCTCCTCCGAAAGCGTGTCGAGGACATCGACCTCGACCGAGTTTCGGATCCCTCGGATCTCGTGGACCGGATGGGCCGCGGCGCGGGGTTCACCGCGAAGAAGATCGCGGATGGAGTCGACATCCTGCGAACGATGTTCCGTCGGAAGGAATGCCTGACGTTCCTGTCCTTCCCGGCGGCCCTCGTCGCGACGGGGGTCCGAGGGGTCCTCCGGGGGCTCCTCGAGCGTCGGCTCGTGGACGTCGTGATCACGACGTGCGGCACCGCGGACCACGACCTGGCCCGGGTGTGGAGACCGTACTACCACGGGGATTTCGAGATGGACGATGTCGCCCTCCATCGTGCGGGGGTCAACCGTCTCGGGAACGTCCTCGTGCCGAACGAGTCGTACGGAATCGTCCTGGAGAAGCGGATCCAGCCGATGCTCGCCGACCTCTGGAGGTCCGGCCGGCGGTCCCTGACGACGAAGGAGCTGCTTTGGGAGTTCGGTCGACGTGCGGGGAGTCGCCAATCCATTCTGTGGTGGGCCTGGAAGAACCGCATCCCCGTGTACGTGCCCGCGATTACGGACGGGGCGGTCGGGTACCAGCTGTGGGCCTTCTGGCAGGACCACAAGTCCTTCTCGATCGACATCTTCCGCGACGAGGCGGAGCTCGCGGACCTCGTGTTCCGGGCGAAGGAGTCGGGGGCCCTCATGATCGGCGGAGGCGTCTCGAAGCATCACACAATCTGGTGGAACCAGTTCCGTGGCGGTCTCGACTACGCCGTGTACATCACGACGGCTCCGGAGTGGGACGGGAGTCTAAGCGGCGCGCGCGTGCGGGAAGGCATTTCGTGGGGGAAGGTGAAGGAGACCGCACGCCAGGTCACCGTCGAAGGAGACGCAACCGCCTTGCTCCCCCTGATGATCAGTGCCGCGATTCGCCGAAAACGGAAATCGGACGCACGTCGACGGTGACGGCCTCCGATCCCGGCGTCCTCCCGGCACGCTTCGACAGGTTCATCCTTGCTACGCGCACTCCCGGGGGGAGTGTCCCTGCCCTGGTCCGATGGAGGGTCCTACGAGTTCCTGATGGGCCGGTGGAGTCGGATCCTTGCGCAGCGTTTCGTTGGATGGGTTCAACTGCCCCCGGACGCAGGGGTCCTCGATGTCGGGTGCGGCACCGGCGCCGTCTCCGAAGCCTTGGCGAAGGCTGGAGCGGGTCGAATCGTGGGAGTCGATCCGTCTCCGGGATACATCGCACACGTGTCCGCATCCGTCGGCCGCCAGTTCCCGCACGCGTCCTTCGAGGTCGGCGACGCGATGGCCCTCCGGTTTCCCGATGACCGTTTCGACGCGGCGGTCTGCGGCCTCGTCCTCAACTTCGTCCCCGATGCGGCCGCGGCAGTGCGGGAGATGCGGCGCGTCGTGCGCCCGGGAGGAGTCGTCGCCGCATACGTGTGGGACTATGCCGGCCGCATGGAGCTCATCCGGCGCTTCTGGGATGCGGCCGTCGCCGTCGACCCGGCCGCCGCGAAGGTCGATGAGGGGTTGCGTTTTCCCATCTGCAATCCGGAGGTCCTTCAGGAGACCTTCGAGGAGGCGCCGCTCCTCCGAGTGGAGACGACGAACATTGACCAGCCGATCACATTTGGGAACTTTGACGACTACTGGACCCCGTTTCTGGGCGGGCAGGGGCCCAGCGGGGGCTACGCGATGAAGCTGAGCGAGGATCATAGGGCGCGACTCCGGGAGCGCCTGCGCTCAGACCTCCGAACGAACCCCGACGGGAGCATTCCCATGGTCTTGCGAGCCTGGGTTGCCCGCGGCGCGAAGGCGTGAGTCGTGCGACGGCAGGACACCTAGGGCTCTCTTTCGTGGCCCGCTCCGCCTCCGCGGTCACTTCACGACGTAGTAGCCTGCCGCCTTTTCGCGAGCCTTCCGCCGGACGTACCCCTTCGACTGCAACTCCTGCAGGGCCTGGAGGACCATGTTTTTCGGAAGCTTCGACATCTTCGTGATGGCTTCCGCGTCGCGCATCTTGTCCTGCCCCGTCAGTCCGGCGCCGGTCATCGCGTCGTAGACCTTCGTCGCCCGGTCGGAAACGTCCTCGGGGGCCATCGCGACTCATCCGCCAGGCCGCGGTAGCCGGCGCGAGATTAAAGACCCTTCTCTTCCTACGAAACGAAGCATGCCGGTCGGGACGTGCAAGGACCGCCTCGCGGATGCGATTGAGCGATTCGGCCGCGTGCCGATCGTCAAGCGGACGCTCGTCGTCCGAACGGAGGACCTCGCCGGTTCGACGGACGACGAAGCCCCGTACTGGGCATCCGGCGGTCTCATCCACGACGGCGCAGGGCGAGTTCTACTGCTCCGGCATCGCGCGTCGTCCCGCTGGGGGGATGCCTGGGTCACGCCCGGCGGGCGCCTCGCGGAAGGCGAAACGACCGTGGACGGTCTCCGCCGGGAGGTCCGCGAGGAGGTCGGGCTCGACCTGGTCGACCCGCAGCTCCGGCGGATCTTCAACGAGACCCTCACCGACGGGGCTCGGGTCCGGCATGGATATTTCGCGCAGTTCGTCGCGCGGGCGACGTCCGAGTCAATCGAGCGGGGGCTCGACGTCCGGGAGGCCCACTGGTTCGACGGCCTGCCGGGCGACATGGCGTTCCGGGAGGACTACGTCGAGGATTTCCGACGGATTCGGGACGCAACCTTTTAGCGAGGGCCGGGGCTTTCAGGATTCGCATGGGCCGCGAGAAATCCGCGCTCCTCGTCGTGGACGTGCAGAACGACTTCTGTCCCGGGGGAGCGCTCCCAGTGTCGGAAGGAGACAAGATCGTCCCGAAGGTGAACCGCGTTATGGAACTGTTCCGCCGCCGCGGTCTGCCGGTCGTCGTGAGCCGAGACTGGCATCCGCGCCAGACGAAACACTTCAAGGCGTTCGGGGGCGCGTGGCCTCCCCATTGCGTCCAGGGCACGAAGGGCGCGAGGTTTCATCCCGACCTTCGATTGCCGGAGGAGGCGGTCGTCGTGTCGAAGGGCATGGATCCCGAGGAGGACTCCTATTCCGCCTTCCAGGCCGTCACCGATACGGGGAGGGATTTGGAGTCCGTCCTCCGGGAGTATGACGTGGCGCACCTCTTCGTTGCCGGCCTGGCTACGGACTACTGCGTGCGGGCGTCGTCGTTCGACGGGATCAAACGCGGATTCCGGGTGACCGTCCTGAAGGACGCGGTCCGTGGAGTGGAGATGAAGATAGGGGACTCCGCGGCGGCGCTCCGAGAGATTCGCGTGGCCGGAGGCGTGCTCCAGGAGACGAAGGATCTCCCCAGGCTCCTGTCTGCGGGAACGTAGTGGGAGCGCGCGGGCGAACAGACTTCAGTGCCGGGCCGGACTCCATCCACCTTCCGTTGTAGTTCGTCGTAGCGCGTTGTGACGGGCTATTTCTTGGCCCGCGCCACGTTCTCCTTCAACCGCGCCCTTACCAAGTGTTCCACGAGGGCCGCCGGCAGCGGCTCCCGGAGGATCCGTGGCCCCACCTCACACCTCGCTTTCGGCAGAGATCGCCCCCGACGCGCGCAGGATCCACCGCAAGGCACCGCTCGCGTAGGGCCAACCGTCTATCGCCACCGCTACGCGAATGGTGTTCTCGTCCTCGCAAGCACCGTCCCACCACCACCATGAACGCTCTTGTGGCTTCAGCCAATAGATCGTATTGAGCCCTGACCACTTCGCAGGAGCGTCTTCGTCAATTTCGAGGCGTTGCCTTTCGCCGTACGGAAGTCGTTGCACTTCCCGCAAGTGTTCCTCCGCCTCCTTCTGTGTGATTTCCGGAGCGCATTCGGCAACGAATCACTGCGGGAGGATGGAAGCCCAAACTTCGTCGAGGGGCCAGTTTCTTGGATCCTGAGAGAACACGGCCTCCAAGACCTCCTTGCATCGGTGCATTACAGCCTTCGCGTTCCCAGGACAACGGGCGATGATGTAGTCGATGAGGGGGCTGGTTCATCAGCTCTAGGTCCGCTCCGAAGGTGCCTTCTTTCGTCGACTGCGTCCACGGAGGACCGAGTAACACGAGAGGATTAGAAAAGGAAGGGACCCAGGGGCCCCGGCGAGGTTTCTGAGGGTGCCGTGGGCGAACCCCTCTCCATGAACTAGCGCTGCCGCTGCGTCCGACGGAGGAGTAGGCTGGACTGACACTTCGTCTGTCTCAAGCTATCCGATCGAAATCTATCGGGGCAGGGCCAGGTCGGGTCACCAACACGCACGTTACAGAGCCGGATTTACATAGATATAAATAGCCTCAGCGCGATAGCCTGTCTGACAATTAGCTGACGACTGGGACGATCCACGATGCCGTCCGAATCGGAGCGGGTCACGATCCGGATTCCGCCGGAGAAAGTCCATCAACTCCATCAGCTCGTGAAGGGTGGCGACTACGACACGATCTCCGACGTAATCCGTGCGGCAATCGATCGGTTCCTCGACTTCAAGTTCTCGCCCGACTACATTCGCAAGTTCACGATCGAGCTGCCGAAGGGCAACGTGGTGGACCTCCAGCAGCTCGTCAAGTCCGGAGACTCCGTCTCCGTTGAGGACGCGGTCCGCAACGCGGTCCGGGAATACGTCCGGCGTCGGCTCCACAAGGCCATGGAAGGGGCCGAACGATAGGCAGTCCTGGCCGGATCGCGCGCTCCTCCGGAACGCGTAGACAACCAGGTCGGGGCGGCGACCCCCACCGCCGTCCCACGGGATGGGAACAGGGATGGGACTCGGCGCAATCCAGAGGGACGCCCGGCAGAGCCACCTCGGATCCTACGACGTCGGCCGGCCGAAGATCCTCGTCGTGGGGTGTGGCGGCGCGGGCGGCAACTCCGTCCATCGGCTCCATCGAATCGGCGTCCATGGCGCGAGGACCCTTGTCGTGAACACGGATGCCGTCCACCTCGATTCGATCCATTGCGATCGGAAGCTCCTGATCGGTGCGGGCGTCACCCGCGGGATGGGCGCAGGCGGTCGGCCGGAGGTCGGCGAGCGGTGCGCGGAGCTGGCGCAGGAGGAACTCCGGAACCACGTCGCCGACGCAGACCTGACGTTCGTCACCCTAGGTCTCGGAGGAGGGACGGGCACGGGCATCGCGCCCTACATCGCGGAGCTCGCGGCCGCATCGGGCAGTCTCGTCCTCGTCCTCGCCACGACCCCGTTCCGCGCGGAGCGGGGCCGGATGAAGAACGCGTTCGCGGGGATCCAGCGGCTGAAGCAGGCCGCGGACGCCGTCATCCTGCTGGACAACGATCGACTCCTTGACCTCGTGCCGAACCTGCCCGTCGAACAGGCCTTCGCCGTGATGGACCATCTCATCAGCGAGGTCGTGAAGGGCGTCACGGAGTCCATCACGGTCCCGTCGCTCATCAATCTGGATTTCAACGACGTCCAGGCGATTCTCCAGTCCGGCGGAACGTCGACGGTCTTCTACGGAGAGGACGCCGAGGACGACCCGAAGGGCGTCGTCGCAGAGACCCTCAACAACCCGCTCCTGGACGTGGACCACCGGGGGGCCCGCGGGGCGATGATCCACATCAGCGCGGGTCCGTCCCTCCGCCTTCGCGAAGCCCACGAGGTCGTCGAAGGCCTGACGGCCCAGATGCGTCCCGAGGCCAACGTGATCTTCGGTGTGCGCGTCGATCGGAAGTACGAGGGGATCCTGCGCGTCCTCGCGATCATGACGGGAGTCCGATCCCGGCTCCTGGAATCGGTCGCCCAGCCGATCTCCGTCGAGGAGGACCCGACGTCGGCCACGGCGCCCGTCCCTCTGAACCCCTCCTTTTTTTTGCGCCGCCCTTGACCCACGGACCGATGCGTCGCGTTCACGCAGTCGGAGGTGGAGGCGGCTGCCCCGGCGTCCCGATCGCGCCCGGGTCCGCCTCGAACGCCTGGGTCAGGTGTCCTGGCTTGAGTCGGACCTTGATCGTCTCCGGCTTCGGCTTGACGAGGTTCCAGCCCGCCTTCAGGATCATCCCTCCGGTGACCGCCATGACGACGTACAGGCCGAAGGTGAGGAAGCCGACCGCGAGCGGGAGGAGGATTCCCCCCAGGTTGAAGTTCACATTCTCCCCGGGCGCCCCGACTCCGCGCCCGGACCGCATCGTCCCCGCGACGACCTCGACCTGGCCGATCGACGTGCTCCGCACTCCGGTCTGATCCTCGACCACGAGGCTCGCCTGGAAGATGCCAGGGCCCGCATACGAGTGGGTCGGACTCTGCGCCGTGCTCCGGTTCCCGTCCCCGAAGTCCCACGCCCACGAGGTGATCGGGGACGTGCCGGCGCGGGACGTGTCCGCGAACGCGACATCCCGGTCCACCGAGCTCCAGTCGAAGGAGGCGCTCGGCGGCGCCGTCTGCCCGCCGGACATCTGACCTTGCAGGAAGGCACCCGGGTTCTGCGCGAGGGCCAAGGCGTTCGACAGGACGAACAGGAGGACCACGAGTCCTAACGCCAGGACCCCGATGCCGAGGAGGAGCTCAAGGAGGTCGCGTTTCATCGGGCGTGCCGTCGGGGTCGAACGCCGGTGCCGGGATGAAGCGTCGTCTCCGGTTCTCCCGCGTGAGAACGGCTAGCCGCGGAACGTCGGGTGTTTGCTGACGAGCCGGGGGAGCGGGAGGGGCTTGAAGGGCCGACCCGAGACAGCCTTGTCGAGGTACCCCCTGAGTTCGTCAATTCCCATGTCCTTCTGCTCCTTCGTCGCGCGCACACGGACGTTCACGGTCCCCGATGCGGCCTCCTTCTTGCCGACGACCGCGATGTACGGAATCCATTCCTTCTCCGCGCGGCGGATCTTCTTCGCGAGGGTGTCGCCCGTGTCGTCCATGTCCGTTCGAACGCCGGAAAACCGATCGAGGAGATCCATGCCGACATCGAGCTGGTCCTCGCTCACGGGGATGATCCTCAGCTGCACGGGGCTCAGCCACGTGGGGAACATCGGTGGACGGCCGGCTTTCATGTCGGCGGCCGCTTTCTCAAGCAGGGCGTACAGGACCCGCTCGATGGCCCCGCTCGGGGACAGGTGCAGGATGAACGGATGTCGCGCGCGGCCTTCATCGTCCGTGAAGGTGATTCCGAACCGCTTCGCGTTCTCCGTGTCGATCTGGTCCGTCGTGAGGGCCGCCGCCTTGTCGTTCGCGTCGACGTAGTTCCACTCGTACTTGAGGACGAAATAGAAGAACTGCTCGGACCAGCGTTCGAGGAGGATTGGCTTGCCCCACCGCTTCACGTATGCGAGGACGAAATCCCGGTGGTCCCGGAGGAACGGTTCCGTGATCCGGAAGCCGACCTCGAAGTCGTCGGGCATGCGGAACCCGATGTCCTCGAGGAGCCTCCGCGCGAGCTCGAACCGCACCATGAAGTGCTCCTTCGCCTGCTCGAGGTCCGTGCAGAGGGCGTGGCAATCAGGCATCGTGAAGGCCCTCAGACGCCGCAGACCGGCGAGCTCGCCTCGCTGCTCCGCCCGGAACGAGTAGCGCGTGAGTTCGTACAGGGCGAGAGGGAGCTGCTTGTACGAGAGGACCATGTCCTTCGCGATCAGGAACTGGCCGAAGCATGCGGAAAACCGCAGGAAGGCCTTCTTGTTCGGTGTCTGCACGACGTACTGCCGCGCGGGGAATCGATTCAGGTACGACTTGAGGGCGGGGTGCTCGAAGTCGTACATGACCGGCGACTCGACCTCCATCGCCCCGTACTCGAGGACGCGCTGCGTGACGAACTCCTCGAGGAGGGACTTGATGAGCCGCCCCTTCGCGTAGTACCGCAGGTTCCCCGGGTCGGATCCGGGTTCGTAGTCGACGAGCTCGAGCTCCCGCATGAGCCGGACGTGCGGGGGCTCCTCCTTCGCTTCGCGGGACTTCGCCATCTCGTGTACGGCGAAGCGGCGAAGGTTCTCGTGGGCTCGGAAGTCGAACCCCGCGAGCCGGCCCGCGTCGATCGTCACCGGATGCAAGGTCCCGTCCATGTCGAGAACGAACCACTCCGACCGCAGCTTCGCCTCTGCCTTGACGGCGTCGGAGACCTCCTCGCCTTCGTTCGCCGTCGGCTGCGCGAGGATCTCCCGGGACAGTTCGCTCAGCGGGTGGCCCTTCACGCGGATTGCGAACGACTTGTAGTACCCGAACGGGGACGCATGGACCTCGAAGCCGCGGGCCGCGAGATCCTTTTCAAGTGCTGCCAGGATGGCGAGGGCGGACTCGGGTCCCGCCAAGGAGGAACTCAGGTGTGCGTACGGGTACAGGACGACGCGCCTCGCGCGGACTTGGTCCGCGACCTCCGCGACGTTTTTCCCCGCGGCCGTCGCCGTGCCGAGGGGATTCGACTCGTCCCGTTTCTCTGCGCTGATGAAACAGACGAGGGCATCGTCCGTCCGTTCCTTCCGGCGATCTTCGGGGACATCCGGGATGCCTTTGATCGCCTTCTCCCTCACCTCGTACTCGAGGTAGTCCGCGTGGAGGAACAGGACCCGCATGGATCGCGCCCGCGTTATCCTCCGTCCGTATAAATGTGCTCCCCCTCGCGCTCCTAAAATAGGCGGCGGGGGATGGCCCGCGCCGTGCCGGAGCCCCTCCTCTGGAAGCACTTGACCGGGGAGATCCCCCTTGACCGGACTCGGGTCATGGGGGTCCTGAACGTGACCCCGGACTCCTTTTCCGACGGAGGGCGGTTCCTCGACCCGGACGTCGCGATCCTCCGGGCCCTGGAGATGGCGGAGGAGGAGGCGGACCTGATCGACGTGGGAGGCGAGTCCACCCGTCCCGGCGCCGAGCCGGTGCCCCCCGAGGAGGAGTGGAAGCGGATCGGTCCCGTCATCGAAGGCATCGGGCGCAAGCTCGATGTTCCGATCTCCGTGGACACGCGGCGGTACGAGATTGCGCAGAAGGGGCTCCGCGCGGGCGCCTCGATCGTGAACGACGTCACGGGACTCGGCGATCCGCGGATGGTCGAGGTCATCGTTCGATCGGGCGCAGGCGCGGTCGTTATGCACATGCTCGGCGACCCCAGGTCGATGCAGGCGCATCCGACGTACGCGGACGTCGTCGAGGAGGTCCGCGCCTTTCTCGACGCGCGGATCCGCGCGGCGGTGGCATCCCGCATCCCGCGGGAGGCGGTCGCCGTGGATCCTGGCATCGGCTTCGGCAAGACCGCGGTCCACAACCTCGATCTCCTGCGCCGGCTCGATCGGATCGGATCCCTGGGGCAGCCCGTCGTCGTCGGCGTGTCGCGCAAGTCGTTCCTGGCCAAGCTGGGGGCCGGAGACGCGGTCGACGAACGGCTCTCGGGGAGCCTCGCCGCCGCGACTCTAGCCGTCGCCCACGGGGCCCACGTGATTCGGGCCCACGACGTCCTCGAGACGGTCCGGGCGATGCGGGTCGCCGATGCCCTCGGGAAGTGACGGCTCCTCGTCTCGGCGGGAGAATCCGCCCCAGATTCTATATTACCTCATTCGCCGTGACGGCCTCCGGGGGAGCCTTGGGGGCGGGGAGGGGACTTCCGGACGAGATCCATCGGTTCTTCCGAGTCCGCGGGGGTCGGTCCCTCCTCGTGAAGGGTCCGTCGGGTGGAGGGAAGACCCTGTTCGTCCTGCAGCTCGCGCACGAGCTGCGCGACGCGTTCGTGCCCCACCACATCCATCCGCGCGCCGCGGTCTCCACCTTGCGCCACCAGTTCCCCGCGTTCGCCTCGGATCTCCAGGTACAGAAGCCTCTCGTCGTTCATGCGGAATCCCCTTGGACGACGCAGTGTCCGTCGTGCGGCCTGTCCGTCGATGTCAAGGCGCGGGCGAGGCCCATCGAAATCGCTTGTCCGAACTGCGGCGCGGGTCTCCGGCTTGCGGATCGGGCGGAGCTCCATCGTCTCATCGGGCACGTCCAGGAGGCGGGCGGCCACTCTCCGATTCCACTGGACCTTCCGGAGATTGAGACCGCGTACGAGATTGTCGATGCGAACTTCCGCGATCATCCTTCCCGCCGGACGCTCGTGTCCATCGATCCCATCGACGCACTCGAAGATGAATACGACATCCCCGCGTGGCGCCTGATGAAAGCGCTCCAGAGGGACTTGGTCGACAACTCCGCGGTGCACCTCGTCGCGGTGCGCGGTTCGTCCGGTGATCGCAGGCTTGAGGCCATCGCCGACGGCGTGGTCCGGATCGCCGCGCCGAGGGATGGGCACCCGTCCCTCCGGATCCTGTCGATCGACAAGCTGCGCGGCGTCGACGTGCGACGTAGGCAGGTCTCCCTGCTCGTCCGCGAGGGCCGCCTCTGGGAGGCGACGCGCGCCCTCGGCGCAGAGCTGGACCGACGCTGAGTCCGCCTCCATGAAAACCTTTAATGGGACGGACCAATTAGCGGGACAATGGTAAGTCGGAAAGCGATCGCGTCGATCCTCTCGGACTACGAGGACCTCACGATCGCGACCGTTTGTTCTCATTCGTCACTCCAGATTTTCCACGGGGCCCGCCAAGAGGGATTCCGAAGCCTCGGCATCGCGATCGGCAAGCGACCCCGTTTCTACGACGCGTTCCCCCTCGCGAGGCCGGATGAGTTCCTCGTCGTCGACTCGTACGAGGACTTGCTCGACCGAGCGGACGACCTCGTCGCGCGCCGGATCGTGGCGGTCCCCCACGGTTCCTTCGTCGAGTACATGGGCGCGGCGAATTTCGAGAAGTTCGCCGTACCGACCTTCGGCAACCGCCAGGTCCTCGCCTGGGAGTCAGATCGGGAGAGGCAGCGCTCCTGGCTCACGTCTGCGGGGATCGACATGCCTCAGAGGATCGAACGGCCCGAGGACATCGATCGTCCCGTGTTCGTGAAGTATTACGGCGCGAAGGGCGGGCGGGGCTCGTTCGTCGCGAAGAACTACGAGGATTTCAAGGAGTCGATCCGGCCCGGCATGAAATTCGCGATCCAGGAGTACATCGTCGGCACGAGGTACTACCTGCACTACTTCTATTCCCCGCTCTCCGAGGGCGGGTATCGGCTGTCGAGGGGGTCCCTTGAGATCCTCGGGATCGATCGCCGGGACGAGGCGAACATCGACGAGATGTACAAGCTCGGGGCCCAGGAGGCGCTGCGCAAGATCGATCTGTTCCCGACGTTCGTCGTGACGGGGAACATGCCCGTCGTGCTGAGGGAGTCCCTCCTCCCCGCGGCTTTCGAGATGGGCGAGAGGGCCGTCGAGAGCTCCCTCGACCTGTTCGGGGGCATGATCGGCCCCTTCTGTCTCGAGACGATCGTCACGGACCAGCTCAAGTTCAAGGTCTTCGAGATCTCCACGCGGATCGTCGCCGGGACGAACCTGTTCATCTCCGGATCCCCGTACGCGGACCTCGTGGAGCCCGGCATGTCGTCGGGGCGTCGGATCGCCCGGGAAATCCGGCGCGGCCAGAAGCTCGGGCGCCTGAACGAAGTCCTGAGCTGACCGGCCTCCGGTCCGGCGAGAGAATCACCGCCAGATTTCGAGAGGAAACGCTTTTATTCGCCGCCCCGGCTGGCGCGGCCTCGATGGCGGGAGAAGAGACGATCCTCGTCGTGGTCGTCCTCGTCGTCGTTGCGATCGCCGTGATCGCGTTCCTGGAGCTCAAGCACATGCGAAAGTCGATCCGGTCGAAGCGGGCGCGAGACGCCCGGGATCTGGGGCAGCTCCCCGACGATGCGCACAACGCGATCCTCACGACCCGCGCGATCGCGAGCGCCCTCCAGCGCGGAGGGATTCGAAGCCCGGAGGTAAATGCGATCCTCAAGGAAGCCCAGACCGCGTACGATCGGCGGAACTACCGCGTCGCCCTCGACCTGACGACGAAGGCGAAGGACCGGTTGACCTCCCTCAAGGCACGCCAGACAGCGAAGGGTGATCTCGTCAAGCTCGAGTCGATGTCGCCCGGAGGCGCCGAGGAACCGACGACGAAGGAAGTCCTTCAGCGGGACTTCCCCGCGAACTTGACTCAGGCGAAGTTCACGATCGAGATCGCCTCGAACGCGCTCGACCGGGGTCGGACGTCGGACCGGGATGTGAACCAGGCTGAGGTCCTCTTGGCGCAAGCCCGGTCCCGCTTCGACGCGCAGGACTTCTCCGGGGCCCTCGCGAGCGCGCGTCAGGCGCAGCGGAGCGCGGAGGGAAAACCGCTTGCGGACATCGTCGTCACGGAGGAGAGGCCGTCAGACATCGCCGTCCAGCTCGCGTGTCCATCGTGCGGTGCCCCCCTCGCCCCGGACGACCTCTTCTGCCGTAAGTGCGGCACCCGGGTCGGAGCGGAGGCCTGCGGGTCCTGCGGGTCACCCGTCTCGTCGGACGACACGTTCTGCCGGAAGTGCGGCGCCAGCCTTGCGGGGTAGCAGGTCGAGATACGACACGCGTTCCTGGACCGCCAGGCCGCGGCGTCGAGCTTCCTCGACGAACGGCCGCGCCGGAATGCCCAACTCCACGGAATGGGTCCCCGGTCCGATTCGTCCCGTCGCAATCATCTCTGCGGCGATCGCAGCATGCCACCCCGTGAGCCGCTCCATCGCGGTGAAGCTCGTGGCCTCGTCATAGCGGTCAAGGAGGTCGACGAGGACCTCCGCCGGCCGCCCGTCCTTGCGTCCGCGCGCGACGATGTGCTCGATGCACACGTCCCGGATGTCCTTCGGGCTCACGAGCGGCTCGAAGAGTGCGTGGAAGACGTGGCGAGGGGCGACAAGGCAGCCGTCCACTTCGACCGGCTTCAACTCGAACAGTCCGAGGTCCCGGTACGCGACCATGCGGGACCAGTGGCCTGGATACCGGAGGGTCTTGTTCTGGAACGTCGTGAGCTTCCCCCGGAAGGACCAGGGGGCCGCGGACAGTCCTCCGGACGTGACGGCGGCCTCGAGCCAGCCGAGGGGCGGCACATCGATTTCCTCGAGCTCTGTGAGGGCCGGGACCTCGACGAGTTTCCCTTCCCGGAGGAAGACCGTGGTCCCGCTGTATTCATTCGTGAGGCCTTCGACGTTGAACGTGAGGGCGTACCCCCACGGGGTCACCGGCTCCTGCGGGAGGCCCCCGTCGTAGATGTACACGTGCTCCGGGTCATCGAGGAGCTCCATCGCGTAGACGGCCAGGGTCAGGTTCAACCCGGGGCCCATGCCGCAATCCGGGAGAATCGCGATCCCCGCGGTCTTCGCCTCCTCGTCCAGGGCGAGCTGCTTCCTCACGATGGAGGTGTTCCCCCCGAGGTCGACCATCGACACCCCGGCCGCAAGGGCCTGGCGCGTGAGCTCGAGGTTGTAGAAGTACGGGACTGCGCCCAGCATCACGTCGCAGCCATCGATCGCCCTTTGCACCGCCGCCGGATCCCGAACATCGATGGGAACGGGTCGCGCGACGGCTCGGCCAAGGAGTGAGTTGAGCCGCGCCGCGGCACGGGTCGCTTTCCCGACGTCGATGTCCGCGAGGACGATATCCTCGGCGTCGCCGAACTTGCCAAGGTCGTACGCCGCCGCCGTCCCTTGCCGGCCCGCGCCTACGACCGCATACCGGTATCCCATCGGATTGCTCCGTTTGAAAATTCAACGGGCACGAGGATGAAGTACGTTCGGACAAGAGTGTAAATTCGGGGATAGACCGAGTCCCGCGGATCGCGCCGCTCATAAACCTTATTAGCGGACCGCTGCTTCCGGCGTTAATGTCCGCCGGCAGCGACATGGAACAAGCCCTTTCCGCCCTCTACGGGGAGGACCAGGTCGCCGCTGTGATCACCCTCAAGGTCGACACGAAGGAAGCGGACCGGATCGCAACGGAGATCGCGAAGTTCGAGGTGATCCAGGACGTGTTCCTCGTGACGGGTGACACGGACATCGTCGCGAAGGCGCGATTCAAGAACTACAAAGGGCTGAAGGAGTTCGTCCTGTCGAACCTCGCCCCGATCCCCGGAATCAAGGACACAAAGACTCTAATGGTAGTGACGACCTACAAGGAGAGCGGGACGTCACGGGTTCAAAGTTGAAGCCCATGGTGATAGGCACGAGGATGGTCCGATGGACACCGACGCGAAACTCAAGCAAATTCTGGAGGTCCTGGACCAGATCTCGGAGGACACCTCCGTGCCCCGGAACATCCGCCGCGGAGCGACGGACGCGAAGACCCGCCTGACGAAGAAGGACGAGGCCCTCGACCTCCGCGTGACGAGCGCGATCATGATCATGGACGATCTCGCGAACGATCCGAACATCCCGCTTCACGGCCGCACACTCATCTGGAACATCATCTCGCAGCTTGAGACGGTGAAGTAAGGTTTCGCGTCGACGCGGCCAAACTCCGTCTCCAAAGCATCGCCCTGAATACGGTTGTGACCCCTCATCGGAATCGCCGTCTCGAACCGGACGGAGGTCTTCCGCGCCGTCCGCCCCGTCGAAGCGGGGACCGCGGGGACGATCGTCGCCCTCGGATGGACGTGCCTCGCCCCCTCCGCTCCCGCAGCGCGTAGGAGTGCGCCGGGCGGGAATCGAACCCGCATCGAAGGCTTGGGAAGCCTTCGTCCTGCCACTAGACTACCGGCGCGTGCGGGGCCGAACCGAGTTGTGGTTCATCAATCTTGCCGGGCCCGGGTCGAAGACAATCAGGCGGCGCCCGCATCCGCATCGATCCGTCGGATCGACATGAGGAGCTTCGCCTCCTGCCTCAGCCGCGTCGCCGCATCGGAGGCCTCGAGGAGTTTCTGCTTCACGTCGTCGCCGGCAGGGAGGATCGACGCGACCCGATAGGAGAGGGCGCGCGGGTCGAGGTCGTGCCACGTCTCGTCCACGATCGGATGTCCCTTGACCTCGAGAGATTCCACGACCCCCGCGGCGAGCGCCGCGACCGCGCGGGCGGTTTCCTCCGCGCCGCGGCCGAGCGTCTCCGGGAGGAACTCGACCTCCGCCCAGAGGAGCTTGCGGCTCCGGTCCAATCGACGGATTTCGAATCGACGTCGACCCTCGACGACGACATCGTACCGTCCGTCGGGATAGCGCCGCGAGGCGATGATAGCCGCTTCCGTGCCGACCCGATTCGGCACGGGGGCCTCGGCTTCCTCCTCCAGGAGGAGCGCGATTCCGAAGGGCTCATCGTGTTCGAGGCACCGCCCAACCATCTCTCGGTACCTCGGCTCGAAGATGTGGAGCGGGACGGTCGCCTCGGGGAACAGGACGGTCTGGAGCGGGAAGAGGGGGAGCCGCACGGAAGCGGACAACCCGCCGGACTCCATAAGCGTTCTTACTCGGGCCGGATGTCGAGGGCCACGGCCCACGGCGTCCTGCAACCGGGGCAGTGCACGACCCGCTTCATCGCGTCCCCTTCGTCGGCCAGCTTGAAGGTGAAGAAGAGCGGGTTGTTGCACTTCGGGCAGTTGAAGTTCAGGCCGCCGACGGTCACGGGAGACGATCGATACCGGGACGGGACCTTAAGGTTGGCGGCTCACGTCGACGAATCGCTTGAAGGCGTCGGCCCCGGCGGCATCTTTATGTCGGGTCTGCGCCTGCCAGCTCGCGCCCATGCGCATCGAGCGTTTCGTGGTCCCGCCCCTCGACAACAACGTCTATCTCGTCGTCGATGACGCGAGCAAGGAAGGCCTCGTCGTCGATACGTCCCTCGGGTCTCAGCAACTCCTTGGGAAAGCAAGGGACCTCAGCGCGACGATCAAGTTCATCCTGAACACGCATGGCCACGCGGACCACGCCGCGGACAACGAGCCAGTCCGCGCGGCGACCGGCGCGAAGATCGCCATCTTCGAGGTCGATGCTCCCCGCCTCCAGAAGATCGCGAGGGAGCCCCGGTGGTACCTGCCCAGCCCTCCCCCTCTCTCGAAGGCGGAGGTGCTCCTTCGGGAGGCCTCGGACGTCCGCGTCGGCGAGGTGACCCTGACGACCCTCCACACGCCTGGACACACGGAAGGGAGCGCCTCGTTCTACAGTGCGTCCCAAGGCGTCCTGTTCTCCGGGGACACCCTGTTCGCGGGAACGAGCGGTCGGACGGACGTCGGAGGTGGGAGCCCCGCACGGATGGTCAGCAGCCTGAGACGACTCGCGGGGTTGCCACCCGAGACCCGCGTCCTCCCGGGACACGGCCCTGAGACGACGATCGGAGACGAGAGCTGGATCGCGGACCTCGAGTATCCGGTCGTCTGACTAGCGCCGGAACCCCCCGTTGGTCGCCCATCCTCGCCCGAGGAATCGGGAGGCCCTGGGCACGCGGACGCCGACGGTCCGACGTCCGGTTCCCAGGCCCAAGCGACGATAGACGTGTTTCATGCTGTACACGACGGACAGGAAGTACAGGTAGAGGATGGCCAAGGTGGCGGGCCACGCGTACTGCCAGACGATCGCCACGAGGGCGGTCGTGGTCAGGGCTCCAACGACGACGCGAAGCACGAACGCCTCGATCGCCGATTTCGCAAAAGGACCGCTGGCCGTGCCGTAGTTCGTATGCCGCACAGGATCCTGGAACGCCTGCCGGGCCACGGCCCAGACGGCGTAGATCAGGATCGGCGCGAACAAGGACAGGACCACGTGGGCGGTGCCCGATGTGAGGAGGAGGTCGATGATCCACGCTGCGTAGACGATTAAGGCGACCTGAAACAGCTTCTTGCGCCGATAGATCGGAAGGAAGTTCGGCATGACGATCGTCTTGAGGGTCCGTTTCACGATCTCCGCACCAAAGGTGATCGACTTGGGGAGGCGCCGCGCGAAGAAGGTCGCGATCCCCTCGGACCGAGACATCAGGAGGGGCGCGAGGCCGCTCATGACGATGCACAGGATCCCCGTGAACGGGGTGAGGTACGTCCCCGCGTAGTCTTTCGTCAGGGCGTCGTTCGCCCGGATGGCTCGCGTGCCCACGCTCGCGTACAGGATCGCCTCTTCGTTCCGGGCGACGAGGCTCGTCCCGATCGCCGTGGACGCCCGCGCCCCGAACCCGATGAAGTAGGCCAGGCTCGCGGTCAGGAACAGGTCGTTCAGGAGGATCAGAGGCACCGCGATCACGAGGATCGGCAGGACGGCCGGCAGCGCCGCGGGGTCAATGAGCATCCCGAAGCTGAGGAAGAAGATCGCGACGAAGGCGTCCCGGAGGGATTCCATCTTCCCCCGCATGCGGCCTGCGATGCGGGTGTCCGCGAACACCATGCCCATGAAGAAGGCCCCGACGATCGCCGGGATGCGGAACGACTCCGCGAGAGCCGCAGCGAGGAAGACGAGGGCGAGGGCGAACAGGACGAACAACTCCTCACTCTTGATTCTCTCGAACAGACGCGCGGTGTTCGGCACGACGATGGCCGCGAGGAACGTGAACACCCCGAGGAAGATCCCGACGCCCAGGAACAGCTCCCCGACACCCCCGGGGCGGACGTCCGCCGGCACGATCATCCCGTTCACGAGGGTCAGGAGGAACATCGCGAGGAACGATTCGAGAATCACCATCCCCAGGAGGAACTCCGTCTCCGCGTTCCCGAGGCGCTTCAGGTCGATGAGCGATTTCGCGACGATCGCGGAGCTCGACATGCTGATGACCCCGGCCATGAAGATCGTGTCGACGAGGGGCCATCCGAGCCACGCGCCAATCGCGAACCCCGCGAACATGTTTACGCCGAGGTTCGTCACGGCGAGGATCGCTGCGGCCTCCTTCGTCTTCCGGAGTTTCGCGACGCTGAACTCGAGCCCGACAAAGAACAACAGCAGGACGAGGCCCATCTGGGAGATGCTCTGGATGAAGACGGTCTCCTGGAGAAGCCCGCCGTACGTGAGCCCGAGGACCTCCAGGTCGATGTGGGGACCGATGAGGATCCCCGCGACGATGTATCCGACGATTACGGAGACCCGCGCGCGCGACGCGAGCAAGGCGCCCACGAAGCCGGCCGTCGCGATCACGCCGATATCGAGCATGATCGACGCGGGATCAGTCATCGTCGCACCTCGACACGAGTCGGGCCGCGGGCACGAGCGTGGCCGCTCGCGTTCGCAAAAGGAGAATCAGAAGTCCCATCCCGCGGCGCGTATCGCGGGGGGTCCTAGAAAAAGGTAACTGCGGA
>DATEUA010000028.1:0-4886 GCA_035283405.1 Thermoplasmata archaeon
GCCCGGGTGCGCGAAGTGCGGATCCCCACTGCTCACGGTCCTCGGATGGTCCGCCTGGACCGTCCGGGACGCCCTCGCGAAGCGGAAGCGGAAGCTCGACCTGAGCGACGAGGAGCGGAAGCTCCTCACGCGGGCGAAGCAGGTCGCGGACCTCGTGGCCGTGTACGGCCGGCGCGCCGTGTACGCGAACTCCGTGTACGGCGTGGGCCCGACGACCGCGAGCAAGCTCCTCGCGAAGATGCACGACACGGACAAGGAGTTCTTCAACGACCTGTTCGAGGCGAAGATCAGGTATGTCACCACGAGGCCGTACTGGAACGAGCCGACGTCGAAGCCGAAGCTGTATTAGGTCGGACCTGCCGGCCACCAACTAGCCGGCGAATCCGGCAGAGGAGACAGTCGAGAGACCTATTGTCACGTCCCCGCTCCTCGAGATGGGTACTGGCGGAAATCATGATCGCGTCCGAGTACTCCGGTGAGAACAAGGCGTGGGTATGCGCCTCGGAATCGGGGGAGATGGAGGAAAGGTTATTTCACCTCGAGAGCACTATTCCTCCTTCAGGGGGAGGCACGTGCGGGCAGGAGGGGGCCTGAGGCGGGCGAGTTTGTTCGTCGTCGCTGCGTTCATCGTTCTCGGGCCGGTCGCCACGGTAGACCAGGAGGTACGACCTGTGCCGACCGAATCTTCAGAGGTCATCGCCGGAGCGCAGGAGGGCACTCTAGCGATGGACGATCCCACGAACGGTGGGACGCGTGGCATTCCCGTCGTGACAGCCGAGCCCGAACCCACAGGGCTTCTGACGGTCTTGGCGTCTGCGTCCCCCTTCGGGTACATCCCGGTGCCCGCTCAGATCGAGATCGATGGGATTCCGCGAGACTTCCGTCAAGTTTCCGCGCTCCCCCTGAGCCCCGGGACCCATGTCGTGAGCTTCCGGGATGCTCCCGGGTTCGGGACCCCGCCGCCGTTCGAGGTGACCATCGTGGAAGGGGCCCACCGCCGCGTGGCGTGGACGTACAGCACGTACGGATACCTCCGGGTCGTGACGGAACCCGCGGTCCCCGCGACGATCTCGGTCGACGGGATCCCTCGGGACGACTGGGGGTTGTGGATGGCCGTCCCGCCCGGGGAACATGTCGTGTCATTTGGGACCGTTGATGGACACCGCCCGCCGGCGGACGCCTCCGTGGTCGTGAACCTGGCGGAGACCACGACTGTCACGGGCCTGTACGAACGGAATCCGGGGGCCCGTGGGTCCGATCCGTCGACGTACGGGCGCCTTCACGTGACGACAGCTCTCAGCACTGGGAGCCCAGGGGTGCCATCCAAAATCCTCGTCGACGGCATGGAGCGCGACGAGTGGGCCCTCAGCTTCCTCAAGCTCCCCCTCGGGGTCCACGAGGTCTCGTTCAGCGGCATCCCGGGCCTCGGGACCGCGCCTCCCCGGGAGGTGACGATCGTCGCACGCGAGACCACATCGACGGTTGGCGTGTTCGAGCTCGAGGGCTGGCTCCGCGTTGAGACGGAGGAGACCGTCCCGGGAGTCATCTCCGTGGACGGCATCCCGAGGAACACGTGGGGCATGTGGCAGTCGTTGCCGACGGGCACGTACAACGTCTCCTTCGGGCCCGTGCCGGGCTACACGGCGCCGCCGGCACAGGTCGTCGACGTGCGCCCCCAAGGGACCGCCCGCGTCGTGGGCCATTACATCCCGCAGCCCCCCGAGAACCGAATCGGGTACGAGTTCTACGATTTCTTCAACGTCCCGTACGAGGAGTGGTGGGACATGCGCGCCGGCGTGTACGGTGACATGCCCATTAACGCGGAATGCTTCAGTCCTGCGGCGGTCACGCTTGGCATCTGTGTCCCCTCGGATCCCGACGTGAAGGACACCTCCGCGTATCCGTACACGAACTGGTACCCCCTGCCGGGTTCGTTCATACCGGGAAATGCGAACAACAACCCGGTGATCAACGCGCCGTACAGGCTACGCGTGACGGGGACGAACGTCAGCGGGTACAGCCGGAGCGAACCGGTCTTCCTGCCCATCCTGAACTACGGGCAGGCGCCCGGGAATCGACTCGAGTTCAACTGGCGGATGCAGTACCTCTCCCACTCGGATGCCCTCGCCCGCCGTGCGGCCGGATGCCCGGCACCGAACAACATCAACACTCGGGACGGGTTCGAGATTCAGTCCTGGATCAACCTGACGATGGATCTCCAGGAGTCGAAGCGGATGTTCGGCGTCGTCGCGACGGACGCGACGACGGCCCGAGCGTGGTGGTCAGGCGCCCTGAACGGCGTGTGCATCCCCCAGACGTCGTTCGAGATATCCGTGGAGGATTGGTTCTTCGACCTCGGGAACGGGAAGTACGACATCTACAACAGCTTCGAGTACTTCTACAGCCCGTTCTGGACGAACATCCTAGCGACCGTGGACGGGGATGGCACGACGCA
Organism: Thermoplasmata archaeon; assembly: GCA_035283405.1. Taxonomy (GTDB): domain Archaea; phylum Thermoplasmatota; class Thermoplasmata; order RBG-16-68-12; family RBG-16-68-12; genus RBG-16-68-12. Next base: position 2,456 of record DATEUA010000028.1, read on the forward strand.
TGTGAACATCGAACACGTAGCCTGGGGGACGGAGGTCCTCCTCGCGCGGATGTTCTACTGGGGCAACGCCTCGTACGCGGACAACTACCTCGACTCGACGAAGGCCGCCGGGTGGTGGGGGATGGAGCTCGCGTGGTTCGAGGACTTCACGTTCCGAGGCAGCCTTCGCGCGGATCGGTTCGACTTCATCCTTACGACCGCGATGCACTACCATCTGACGGAGGCGGCTCTGCCGGGGCCGAACGGGTTGTACGACCGGACGGATGACGTTCCGACGTGGTCGTGGGGCCCAACTCTAACGGACTACACCGACATCGGTGCGCCCGTTGCTCCATATAGTGAACTGGACCGATACCCGGATCCTCCCTACCGCTACGTGCACTCCACTCCGGGGAGCCCGACCACGTACTACGGGGTGGCTCGTGCATACGACTACGTCCCAATCGCGTGGAATCTGGGAGACCTGGAGAACTGGACCTTCCGATTCCCGCAAGGTCCCGTCGTGTTCTATGACCCGAACCTGACCCCCGTGGGTGCGGACCCGACGCGGGGCTTGTTCGTGGAAATCCGAGCGCCGCTCGCGAGAATGGACACGAACCCCGCCGGCTTCGGGTCTTGGGACCCCGCGACGGCCACGTGGATCGTCGAGGGGCCCCTGGCGACGGGCGGACCTGGCGGGACGCCGGGACCCGACGGGCTTCCCGGGACTTCGGACGACGAATTCGCCGTCGAGCCGTGGGGCTCAATCCGGTTCATACCGGCCCAAGCGCAGCAAGGACCCTCTTCGGCGAACATCGGCGAAGCGAGCGCAGCGTTTCCCGTCTCTGCCGTAACCCCATCCCTTACCGATGGCTTCCGCAGCGATTCGAGAACCATGCGTTCCCATAGGGAATGAACGAAGGCACGCTAACTCGGGCAAACAGGCCGAAGGAGTCCTAGAATTCACGGCCGGGATTTTGAGGGCCCGAATCTTATGGGACACGGCCCGTGACAAGTAAAGTTGGTTGCACGGCTCGGAAACCCCGTTACGACCCTTGGGCGAGCACGGGCTCAAGTCAGTGAGGAACGACCGAGATTGAACAGCTGACTGACCTCAGCCGCCTCATCGGGCTTCAGTCCCTGACATGTCTACCCGATCGTGGAGACGGCGGTCGACCCGTTCGCGGGTTCGCCGCGTCGGTCGGTGCCGTCCAGAAGGCGGCGAACGCGGTCGGAGCTGGTGGTCCTCCTTTTCCATTTGGAACAAGCCCGGCACGACGATGCGTGGTGGCGCCTCCAAGCCCCCTGGGTACCGGCGAGCTTGCCACGCGCCCGAAGGGCGCACCGCCACGGCCGGGCACCGCTTTATCTCGCCGAAGTCCATCCCACACCGTGGCTCAGCGGAGGACCCAGGAAGCCCGTCTCCTTCTGGATCTGGCGAAGGATGCCTTCTCCCGACAGGTCGCGAAACGGGTGCGCCCCTTGGCGAGGAGCTACGTGGAGAGGTGGTCCCAGGGCGAGTTCTGGCTCCACCGGTCCGTCGTCCTCGAGAACGAGCGCGAGCTGCGCGCGTACAAGCCCGTGGTCCTCGAGGTCCTCCGGAGCGCGAAGGTGGGCGCGCTCCTCAAGATTTGCCGCTCGACCCGCCCCGATCTGGACGACCTCTGGACGACCCCGGCCGCGAAGGGGAGACTCACCCAGGAAATCCAGAAGGCCATCGAGGCGGTCGAGGCTCTGTGAGCCGCCCGGCACGTCCCCTCGGAAGCATCATGTAGTCCCACGGCCCTCTCGGGTCGCCCCGCGTGCATCGCACGGGGATTGGGTGCGACGATGAAACCGACCTGGTCGACGACCGCTCGAATCCTGGTGATTGCCGTCTGGGCCCTGCCGGCCCTGCTCGTCATGCTCGCCCTGATCTGGGGCGGCAGGCCGAGACCGTGAGGAGCTGGTCGTGGATCGCCGCGAAGGGGCTCGCCACGGCCCTGCTCGTCTTGCCCGCCCTCCTCGCCTTCTTTGCGCCGGACGGAGGGATCTGGGGTGGGGGAAAAGGGGGCAAACCGTGAACCGCTGGACCCACCTCGCGATCCGCGCCCTCGGCATCGCCGTGTTCGTCCTACCGGCGTTCCTCGCGCTCCTCGCACCGGACACGGCGGTTTGGGGCGGGAAGGGCGGCCACAGGTAGGCGCGGTGCCTTCCGGTTCCGGATTCACTCCATCTGGACGAGGGAGTATTCGTTGTCGTCCGGGTCGAGGAACTTGGCCTGGATCCCGCCCCACGTCTCCTTCGTCGCCTTCTTCGAGAACCGCACGCCGCGGGCCATGAGCTTCTCCTGCAGCGCGTAGATGTCGCTCACCTCGAACCCGATCGACGTCGACTCCCCGATGTGGGCCATGTCCGCGTCGTAGTCCGCGGGGTCCTCGTACATCTCCCGGTTCGGGGTGAAGGGCGTCAC
>DATEUA010000029.1:0-6650 GCA_035283405.1 Thermoplasmata archaeon
CGCCCGTCGGACACCTCGAACTTCGATCCCGCGCCCCTCACAGATCGAGGGCGGGCACAGGTCCGAAGCCTTACGGAAACGTGGCCCGTTGATCCTCCGTCCGCCGTCTATTCGAGTCCCCTCCGTCGGGCCCTCGAGAGCGCGCATGTGTTCGAGGAGGCGTTCCGCGTCCCGACCACGGTCCGCCCGTGCCTCCGGGAATGGGCCGCGGACACCAGCGGCATCCCTCAGAGGGACTACCTCGACCTGGAGGCGAGGGGCTGGGCCGACCTGGACTACGTGCCTCCGAGCGGGGAGTCCCTCCGGATGGCGGCGATCCGGGGCCGTGCATGCATCGAAGGGATCGCCCGGGCCCACGACGGCGACATCGTCGCGGTGTCAGGCCACGGCACCCTGTTTTCCCTCCTGACCTCGGAACTGAAGGGGGAGCGGCCGACGTCTTCGTACAAATCGTCGATCGGCTTCGCCCACGCGGCGATCCTCCATGCCGACTCGGATTTGCGTCTCGTGCGGGACTTCGCACCGTACGGACGTCCGGCCTAGGACAACCTTTATGTCGACGGCTCATCTCAGCGGGCCGGGATCGCGTGGCTTCTGAAGCGGATGAGATGCTCCGAGCCCTCGGGCTGCGGGCCATCGAGGACCTTTTCTCCGACGTCCCCGCGGAGGTTCGCACGGACGGACTGGACCTGCCTCCAGGCCTGTCGGAACAGGACGTGGTCGTGCGGATCACCGAGATGCTGGCGGCGAACCGCTCGATGGACGACATGCCGATGTTCCTCGGTGGCGGCATCTACGACCACTTCGTGCCGGCGAGCGTCCGAGCGATTTCGTCCCGATCGGAATTCTACACGTCGTACACGCCGTACCAGCCGGAGCTGAGCCAAGGCATCCTGCAGGCCCTCTGGGAGTACCAGAGCCTCATCTGCGAACTCTCGGGGATGGACGCGGCGAACACGTCCCTGTACGACGCCTCGACGGCCCTCGGGGAGGCGGCCCTCATGGCCCATCGGATCCACGGCGGCCGGGTGTTCGTGATCCCCCGCGCGATCCGATGGAACCGCCGGTCCGTCCTCCAGAACTACCTCCTCGGAGGCAGTCTCTCCGTCCGGGACGTCGACTACGACCGGACGACCGGCCTCCTTGATCTTGCGAAGCTCCGGGAGGCCGTCACGCCGGACGTATGCGGGGTCTACGTCGAGACGCCGAATTTCTTCGGGCGGTTCGAGGAGCAGATCGAGGCGATCCGTGAGGTCGTCGCGGATGCGGTCCTCGTCGTGGGGATCAACCCGGTCGCGCAGGCGGTCCTCCGGCCCCCGGGGGACTACGAGGCGGACATCGTGATCGGGGAGGGCCAGGCCCTCGGGAACCCGGCGAATTTCGGAGGCCCGCTCCTGGGGATCTTCGCGTGTCGGCAGGAGCACGTGCGCAAGATGCCCGGTCGGGTGATCGGTCTGACGAGGGACGCGAACGGCCATCGGGCGTTCTGCATGACCCTCCAGACGAGGGAGCAGCACATCCGCCGGGAGAAGGCGATGAGCAACATCTGCACGAACGAGTCCCTGCTCGCCGTCTCCGCGGCCGCGTACCTGGCGGTCCTCGGGTCGAACGGGCTCCGGGCCCTCGCGGCGGAGAACATCCGCCGAGCGAAGGACCTCGCCGCGGCGATCGACCGGATCGACGGATACGTCGCGCCGGTCTTCAAGGGGGCCCATTACAACGAGTTCGCGGTCCGGGCGAAGAAGGGATATGATCGTGTGCGGAAAGGCCTCCTGGACCACGGCGTCCATGGAGGGATCGCCCTGAAGCGGTACCTTCCGGAGCTCGAGAACGTCGCCCTGTTCACGACGACGGAGCGGCACCGTCCGGAGCACGTGGAGCGGCTCCTTCAGGCCCTGGAGGCCCTTGCGTGACGTTCCGTCAGGCGACCTACGACGAACCCCTCCTCTTCGAGAAGCGATCGGGCGACGAGGCCACGGTAGACCTGACGGACCTGGTCCCGGCGACGATCCGGCGCGAGCGGCTCGAGCTTCCGAACCTGCCCGAACACGACGTGGTGAGGCACTTCACCCGCCTGAGCCAGATGACGTTCGGGATTGACAGCGGGTTCTACCCGCTCGGGTCGTGCACCATGAAATTCAATCCGAAGTACGCGGAGGAGCTCGCGGCCCTTCCGACCGTGGCCCGGCTCCACCCGGACCAGGACGAGTCGACCGTGCAGGGAGCCCTCCGACTGATGTTCGAGCTCCAGAGAGCCCTCGCCACGATCTCGGGCATGGACGCCGTGACGCTCCAGCCGGCGGCGGGGGCGCAGGGCGAGCTGACGGGCCTCCTGCTCGCGGCCGCCTACCACCGGGACCGGGGGGAGAGGCGCGACCAGGTCATCCTCCCGGACACGGCCCACGGGACGAACTTCGCAAGCGCCGGGATGCTCGGCTTCCAGATCGTCGAGGTTCCTTCGAAGGACGGTCGCGTGGACGTGAAGGCCCTCGACGCCGCGGTCGGACCGAGGACCCTCGCCTTCATGCTGACGAACCCGAACACGCTCGGTATCTTCGAGGAGCGAGTCCTCGACATCGCGGACGTCGTGCACGACGCGGGCGCGTTGCTCTACTACGACGGGGCGAATTTTAACGCGATCCTCGGGAAGACGTCTCCGGGGAAGATGAACTTCGACATCGTTCACTTCAACCTGCACAAGACGTTCACGACGCCCCACGGGGGCGGCGGCCCGGGATCGGGTCCAGTCGGCGTTCGCAAACCGCTGGAAGCCTACCTGCCGTACCCTCTCATCGCGTTCGACGGGGCGCGGTACCACTTGGACTACGACCGCCCGAAGTCGATCGGGAAGGTCCGCGCATGGTACGGAAATTTCGCCCTGCTCGTCCGCGCGTACGCGTACATCCTCCGCCTCGGATCCGACGGGCTCACGGAGGCCGCGGAGCGCGCGGTCCTCAACGCGAACTACACGATGCACCGGCTGAAGGGGATCCTCGAGGTGCCGTTCGGAGGCATCCGGAAGCATGAATTCGTCGCGAGCGCCGCGTCCCTCGTCCCGAAGGGAGTCCGGACGGTCGACGTCGCGAAGCGCCTCATGGACTTCGGATTCCATCCGCCCACGGTCTACTTCCCGCACCTCGTCGAGGAGGCCCTGATGATCGAGCCCACGGAGACGGAGACGAAGGAGACGCTCGACGCCTTCGTGGACGCCCTCGCTCGGATCGTCGGCGAGGATCCGACGACCCTGAAGGGAGCACCGCATCACACGGCCGTCGCTCGCGTCGACGAGGTGCGCGCGGCGCGGGAGGCGGTCCTCAGCTGGCGGACCGCGAAGGCTCGCAAGTCCGATTCCCTATAGCTCGAGGTCCTCCCGATCCAGATTGCCGAGGAGGATGTAGGCCCAGTCGAGCTTCCGCTTCTTCGTCGCGACGTCCTGATCCTTCGGGCTCGGCGTCTCGAAGTCGAATCCGACGAGCCGGATTCGCCGGGCCCCGAAATGGTCCGCGAGGTACACGGCCCGGTCGCCGTCCGTGAATCCGCCGAAGTTCCGCAGGCCTCCCGTCGGCACCCCCTGGGTCGTCGCGACGGTCCTGCCGGCGAAGCGCGGCGCCCACGCGCGCACGGCAGGCCCGTTGTCCCCGTGTCCGTGCACGACCGCGACGGTCCCCTGCGCGTTCGCACGCACCTGGTCCGCGACGTCCCCGTCGAGGTCCGTCACGAGGATCGCGGGGTGGAGGCCGCGGGAAAGGGCCACGGAGGTCGCCTCGTCCGCCGTCACGAGGACCCCTCGCGCGGCGTCGATCTCCTTCTGGATGTCCGGGCCGTTCCCCGCCACGGTCACCTCCTTCCCTTCGAGGAGTCCCCGCAGATCTCGATTGCTGGTGCGCGTGCCGCCGAGGAGCCGGTCCAGCTCCCGGGCGACTCCCTCGTCCTCCCGGCGCGAGAACCCGAAGTCCCCGAGGATCTTCGCGTAGAAGGGCTCCCAGTCCGGGTACTCCATGTGGGCCACGGGTCCGGTCAGTGTCGCCAGCTGTCTTCCACGGGCTTCTCTTCGGGCGCCCGGTACGACAGGCCGGAGGCGACCGCGAGGAAGAGCGCGAGGAGCAGGCTCGTGTACGCGAGGGGGAGCGCGGAGGCAGGGTCCCAGCCCACGAGGAGTGCGCCCAGGGAGTTCGCGAACGCGACGACGAGCAGGCCGAGGGCGACGAACGCCGCGGCGACCGCGAGGACGTGCCTCGGGGCGCGGCGGCGGCGCATGACCGCGGTCGCGGCCTTCCCTCCTTCGAACAGGAGGGCGGCGAAGACGAGCCACCAGAGGGCCCCCAGGAGGAAGGAAAGGAACTGGTCCAGGAAGCCTCCCGTGCTGACCCGCGCGAGATCCAGCCCGAAGAACACCCCGACGAGACCGAGGATGACCGAGGAGATCGTGAAGAAGATCGACATGTCTCCGGAGGCGACGCTCGACCTCACGCCGTCGTACGTGGATCCGATCTTGTCGACGAGGTCCCGGAGGCTCGAGAAGGGCAGCGAGACCGTGATGAAATACACCCCGGCAAGGATCACCGCGAGGGCCGACGCGGCGAGGGGGTAGAAGAAGTAGACGATCCCGAAGGCGAGCAGGGCGACCCCGAGGGGCCCGAGGATCTTCCGGCGGATCTTGGGGTTCTTCATCCCCCGCGCAGCCTGGTAGTACCACGACTGGAGGCTCGCCGCCTGTCGCATGTAGACCCGACGGACGTGGTCCACGCGGATCCGGGACCCGAGGATCGGCGCGAAGGCTTCGTCCTCCGCTCCGTCCGTCACCAGGAAGGCCCGGTCCGGGCGGACCTCCTCGAGGACCTGGTCGAGCTGCTGCACGAGGACCAGATCGGAGGCCGATCCCACGCGGACGTCCCCGCAGATCGTCGCGATCTCGACGTCGATCCCCTTCCGAACGAGGTCGTCGTGCAGGGAGATCGCCGCGAGGATCGCGTTCACGTCGGAATCCTCAGGGTCCGCGAGGCCGAGCTTCGTCGCGGCGGCGAGGTTGTCGTCCCGGCCCACGAAGGGTCCCTTGATCCCCGTCTTCACCCCGACGTCGTCGTCCCGGTCGACGCACAGAACCAGGGTCTTCATGTCCGGGGGTCATCAGCCCCTGCGTGATATTTAAGCACTCCGCGGACGTTCTCGCCCGGATCTCCGTGCCGCATCGCCTGCCGTTCATCGCAGGATTCGCGTGGCACTCGAGGCAGGCCGGCGAGCGGTCACGTCAGGATCGGGCTGATCCGGAATCCGTTCTCGTACAGTAGGACGTGATACGACATCTCGTGTCGAGTCCCCCGCATCTTCACGACTCGGAGCTGGCGCTGGACTCCAAACTCCCCCTGCTTCGCCTTCCGGATGCGGAAGATCCCGTCCGCGAGGTACTCCTCCTCGTGGCGGGTCGACGCGAGCGGCTCCCCGGTCCCCCGCAGCCCCCGCTCGGACGGAGCCTCTCCGATCACGAACGTCGTGCATCCGAGGCCCCGGAACCACTGAATGAGGTCGAACACCTCCCGCCGTACGTTTTGGAAGTCCGCGACGAGCTCGAGCGCATCGAGGGAATCGAGTGCAAGAATCCGGTAGTCAAAGGAGGCCTTCAGGCCCTTCGTGTACAGCTTCAGGAGGTCGACCCAAGGCCAGGACTGGTCCTTGTATTCCGCGAACTTGCGCCGAAGTCCCGCGATGTCGAGGATGCTGAGGTTGTCCGTCGCATCCTCCAGGGGAAGGCCCAGGCTGCTCGTGTGAGCGAGGAGGCTGTCCCGGCTCTGCTCGAGAGACACGTACAGGCCTCGTTCCCCTTGGATCGCGTTGTGATGGAGGATGCTATACGCGAGGGAGGTCTTCATCGTGCCCGGCGAACCCATGATGAGGACGAAGCTCCCATCCGGCACGCCTCCCTCGAGGATTTCGTCCAGACCGGCCACGAACGTCGACACGCGTTTCATGATCCCGCCCCGGAAAGTGCCAGGAGCCCGCGGCGCAGGGATTCGACATGCGCCTTCAGGCGCTCGCGGCCGTCCTCGAAATCGATCGCATTCGCGAGCACGCCCAGGTCCACGGCGGCGCGATCCGAAAGCCGTGACATGTCCCACGGGCCGAAGGTGTTCCGGCGGCGTCCAAGCTTCGCCAGCTCCGTCTCGAGGAGCCGCTCCCCGGGCTGACCTAGGTGTTCGATGAACACGCTCCGGACCCGATCGTATAGGGAATCGTCCTGGAACGCCGGGCCCCCGCGCGGCTCCATGTCCCGGGTCCGCCAGTACTCGTCGGCGGTCACGAGGAAATCGTGTGTCGGCTCGGGGGTTCCCTTTCGTAGCCGAGACCTTGCGGCGAGCTCCGCAGGACGGCGTGCGAGGACGACCCAAAGGGCCTGGACGATCGTGGAAGCCTCCACGAACAAGCCGTCCGCTCCGGGACGGTTCACGACCGCAGATGCGAACTCGTGGAACGCCCCCTCGACGAAGTGTGCAAGGGCCCGGATGTGTTCGAGGCCGAAGGTTCGGGGCGTGAGGCCTTGCCCTCGGAGGAAATTGTCGAAGAGCGTCCGCCCGGATGGCCCGAGCATCTGCGCGAGGATCGCATCGATCTCCTCCGCGGGATCCGGGAGGACCCACCACGTCATCGGAAGCCGG
>DATEUA010000030.1:0-5182 GCA_035283405.1 Thermoplasmata archaeon
GAGGCCCTTCCCCCGGAGGACGAGGGCCGCCCGGTGTTCCGTCCCCGCCCGGAAGAGGACCTTCGTCCGACCGAGCTTCATCCCGTCGAGGGCCTTCGCGAGCTCGTCCGTCCCGTCGCGGATCCGGCCTGCGCGGCGGTCGACGATCTTCCGCTCCTCGTCCACCGTGACGAAGTTCCCGCGGAACGCGATGTCCCCCTTCTGGACGTCAATCCCGACGCCGGCGGCCTCGAACGGACCCCGACCTGTGTACACCTCGAAGGGATCGTACCCCAGGAGCGCGAGGTGGCTCGTGTCGCTCCCCGGGCGGATGCCCGGTGCAATCGGGTCGAGCAGTCCATTCACCCCGTTCTGGGCGAACCAGTCGAGGGTGGGCTTGTTCGCGGCCTCAAGGGGCGTCTTGTGCGCCAGTTCCGCGAGGGGTCGGTCCCCGAGCCCGTCGAAGATCATGAGAAGGATCCGCTGCCGCTCCATGCGCGGGCCGCCAAAGGAAGGTCGATAGATATGCTTTCCTCAGGCCTTCGCCACGACGACGACCGCGCCGGGTTCGACCCCGAGGGCCTCCGCCGCGTTCCCCTCCCGGCGGGCGATCTCGAGGAAGCCGCTCGAGGAGAACGTCGCGAGGTACTCGCCCGGTTCGACGTCCCCGTACGTGCGCGAGAGCCGCACGCTCATCTCGTATCCGTGGATCGTCACGGAGAGCCCCGTCCCGACCTTCCAGGCGCGTTCGACGAGGGATCGCGGGAGGTTCGTGACGACGTTCCCGAAGCGGTCGTGCGTGATGACCGTGCCCTCGTGTCCGCGCCCGACCTTCTTCGCCGACCCGAAGTCGAAGTCCGTGAAGTCCTTGACCGCGGGACCCACCTCCTTCACCTTCGTGCCCGTGAGGAGACGCGCCGCCAACGGTGCGAACAGGTCGCGGCCGTGGAACGTGTCCGAAGGGTTCGGGAGACCGAGGTCGCGGTTCGCGATATGCCGCACCTCCTTGAGGCCGAGACGCCTCGCCGCGGGGATCAGGAGTCCGTTGTCCGGACCGACGAGGAACGCGCCCTCGCACACGGCGACGATCCCGCGCCGCGCGGTGCCGACCCCGGGGTCGACGACCCCGACGTGCACGGCGAACGGGAAGTGCGGCACCGCGCCGTACATGACGTAGGCTCCATGCCGCACGTCGTGCGGGCGGACGTAGTGGTCGATGTCGACGAGGACCGCGTCCGGATCGAGCGACAGGACGACGCCCTTCATGGCCCCGACGTACTCCCCGGGGCCGAAGTCGGTCGTCAGGGTGACGATGTGGGCCATCGGACGCGCCGCGTAGGTCCGAGGGAGCTTAAACGTGTCGTGGCGGCTATCGCAGCCGGCGGAGCCCCGCGCGGATCCGCGCGAGCTCCTTCCGTTTCCGGTCGACGTCCGCTTCGGACTTCGACGCCTTCGCCTCGCGCTCTTTCACCTTCGCCTCGCGGGCGCGGAGCTCCTCCCGGAGGTCGCCGAGGGAGCCCTTCTCCGCTTTTGCGCGCTGGTCCGCGCGGACGACCTTGTCCGATCGTTCGGCGAGAGTACGCCGCTTCGTCTCGAGGGACTCCTCCCGGCGCTTCAGATCCCCTTCGACCCGGCCGGCTCGCGTCTCGAGCTCCGAGTCCTTGAGGGCAAGGTCCTCGGCCCGTGCCGCGAGGGCGCGTTCGCGCACCTGGAGGGACGCCTCCCGCTCCTCGAGGTCCCCGTCCCGCTCGTCGAGTGCCTCCTCGCGCCGTCCCGTGTCGGCCTTCGCGCGGGCCTGGGCATCGCTCAGGGCACCCACGCCCCGGGCGAGCTTCTCCCTCGCCTGCGCGAGATCCCGCTCCGCCGCCTCCACGGACGCCTTCCGGGCGTCCAGTGCCTTCAGGTCCTCCAGCGACCCGGTCTCCTGCTCCTCGAGGGTCGCCTGAAGCGACTCGAGGGCCTCGGTCTCTTCGGCGGCCCCACGCTCCTTCGCGCGCAGATCCCGCTCTCGCTTTTCGAGATCCGAGCGGGCCTTCGACAGGGCCTCGTCCGCCGTCGCGCGTTCCGTCCGCCGGTCTTCCTCCGCGACGTCCAGTTCGTCCGCGCGGGAGGCGAGTTTCGCGGAGAGCGCCTCAGACGCCTTGTCCCGCTTTTCGAGGTCGGCCTCGCGCCGCGTGACCGCGGCCTCGCGCTTCTTGAGATCCCGGTCTAGCGATTCGATCTCCCGGATCCTCTCCTGGGACACCCGCTCTTCGCGGAGGAGCTTCGTCGCGTGCTGCTTGAGCCGGGATCGGATCCCTTTCAGCTCCCCTTCGAGGGTGGCGACCTGCCTCGAGCGGCGCTCCAGGTCCTTCGTCCGGATCGCGGCCTCGCGCTGGAGCCTGCGGAGGTCCTCCTGTCGTCCTCGCGTGTCGCGCTCTTCCGCCGCGATCTTCTTGTCCTTCGAGGCGAGGTCGTGCGCGAGTCGTTGGATGCGCTTCGTCGCGCGGTCGAGTTCCCCGCGACGGTCCTCGAGGCCTTCGTCCGCCGCGTCGAGGGCGTCCGCCTTCTTGTCGAGCGCCGCGACCCGGTCGGAGAGGGACGATTCCCGTTTCTCGAGGTCGATCCGGAGGGCCTCCACGGACTTCCCCCGGTCTTCGAGTGAGACCTCGCGGCCCGAGAGGGTCGTATCCCGATCGCGCAGCCCCGCTTCCCATTCCTGGACCGTCCGCTCGCGGGAGGCCACCTGACGCTCGAGCTTCTCGGCCGAGGTGGCGCGGTCGTCGACCGCCTTGCGGGCCTCCGATATCTTCTCCATCTCCGCTTCGAGGCTCGTGTACAGGTCGTGGAGCTGTCTCTTTTCCCGGTCCGTCGAGGATTCGCGCGCCTCTAGGCTCCCCTCTCGGTCCCGGAGGAGGGCCTCCCGGGCGCCGAGCTCCCGGTCACGCTCCTCGACCTTTGCGAGACGTTCCGCGAGCGACCGGCGGAGGGCTTCGACGTCCACGCGGACCTTCTCCGCCTCGAGGGACACCATCCGCTTCTGCGACTCGAGCTCCGAGTCGCGGGCCTCCCGCTGCGCCTCGAGGTGCTTGAGCATCATCCCGCTCGCCTCCTTCACCGCCGCGAGCTCCGTCCGGAGGGACTCGAGCTCCTTCTGCCGCATCGCGCTCCGCTGGAACTCCTGCTCCAGTTCCCATTTCCTGCGGTACAGGTCCTCCTCGCGATCGACGAGGCGCCGCTCCTCGTCCCGGCGGACCTCGAGATCCTTCAAGTAGGCCTCCCGGGCGGCGGACTCCTTCCCGACGACGTCCGCGAGGACCCGGCCTAGGTCCCCGATCCCCTCGATCGCCGCGTCCGGGTTCGAGCCTTGCAGGTGGTCGAGGCTGATCTTCGAGTGACCATAGTCGTACGTGCGCACCTCGAGCTGGGCCTTGTCGCTCGCCGCATCCCGGAGGACCTCCGGCACGGCGCCCGGGCCCTCGATCGACTCCGCGGAGCGATGCTCCGCGAGGACCCCGTCCCCGTCCCGGAAGACGACGACCCCCTGGGACGGGACGTCTCCTCGGAAGACGGACGTCCGCAGGACGCCGTTGAACCGCATCGAGCGCAGGTCCGCGAGGATGCCCTTCAGGGCGGCCTCGCCCCCGTCGGCGATTCTCTCGATCCGGCCTGGGGGGACCTCCATCGCGCGCCCGACCATGTTATCATGTTAAGTAACTTGCCTCAAAATTCGCCGCATTGAAATCCAGAATCCGGCGGAGAAGTCCGCGAACGTCCTTGTACGCGCGCGGCATCCCTCGACACGCGTTCGTGATGACAACCGGGTGACCGACCAAAAGGTGTGACGACCCCTATGAGTGCTGAAACGCACCTGGCAGTGCGGCCTTGCCCGGGAACGGGCCGCGAGGTCCAGCGGCATTTTCGTGACTCCGGACCCCTGTAGAGAGAACTGTCACAGTGGAAAGACGCTGAGATGATTCGAAAAGCCGGGCGTCCGACAGAACGCATTATAGCCTACTTCGCCTTCCGGAATTCCCGCGACAAGTCAGCCGGAGGTGAATCGCATGCCTGAAGCAACCGGATCGTCGCTCCTGTATTTCGGACCGTGGTACCGCAAGTCGCCGTTTTTCGAGGCGACCCGTCGGTACGGAGCCACCGCGTACGACATCTACAACCACATGTACCTGCCCGGGCCCTACGCGGACGTGGAGGAGGAATACTGGCACCTCCGGAACCACGTGACCCTCTGGGACGTCGGCGTCGAGCGACAGGTCGAGATCGACGGCCGGGACGGCTTCAAGTTCACGAACTTCCTGACCCCGCGGGACCTGACGAAGTGCGAGGTCGGCCAGGGGAAGTACGTCGCGATCACCGCGGAGGACGGCGGGATCGTCAACGACCCCGTGCTTCTGCGCCTGACGAAGAACAAGTTCTGGCTATCCCTCGCGAACTCCGACACGCTCCTGTGGGCCAAGGGGGTCGCCGTCAATTCGGGGATGGACGTGGACATCCGAGAGCCGGACGTGTCGCCGGTCCAGGTCCAAGGTCCGAAGTCGAAGAACGTCATCAAGGCCCTGTTCGGTCAGAAGGCGCTCGACCTCGGGTACTACTACTTCCTGCAGACGAAGCTCGATGGCATTCCCGTCGTGTTGACGCGGACGGGCTGGTCCGCAGAGGTCGGCTACGAGATTTACCTCGAGGACGGAAGCAAGGGGGAGGCCCTCTGGGAGAAGATCTTGGAGGCGGGCAAGCCCTTCAACATCCGACCCATCGCACCGTCCGAGATCCGGCGGATCGAGGCAGGGATCCTGAACTGGGGTTCTGACATGACCCTGGAGAACAACCCGTACGAGGTGGGCCTCGGGTGGCTCGTCGACGAGGCCAAGAAGGCGGACTACATCGGGAAGGCGGCCCTGAAGCGGATCAAGAAGGAAGGCGTCAAGCGCAAGCTCGTCGGGCTCGAGATCCACGGGGACAAGCTCCAGGTCTGGCTCGACGAATTCTGGCCGGTCCTCGCGAACGGAGGCAAGTCGATCGGCCGCCTGACCGCCCTCACGTACTCTCCGCGGCTCAAGAAGAACATCGGTTACGCGAACGTCCCGGTCAAGCTGTCGAAGCTGGGGACGAAGCTCCGCGTGTCGACGCCCGTGGGGATGCGCGACGCGACCGTCGTGCGCAAGCCGTTCGTCGATCCAACGAAGGACATCCCGAAGTCCTGATTCGA
>DATEUA010000031.1:0-9146 GCA_035283405.1 Thermoplasmata archaeon
ATGACGTACCTGAAGGGATCCACGCTGGACTACGAGGAGGATCTTTTCGGCGGACAGTTCAAGATCGTGAACCCGAACGCGAAACACTCGTGTTCGTGCGGGCTGAGCTTCACGATCTGACCGGGGCGGGGACCGGCACCGGAACGGGAGGCAGGGACGCCTCCAATCCTTGCGCGACGACCTGGGCGAGGTCCAGGATGCTGATTTGCATGTTCCGGTCCCGCGCGATCCCTTCGAGATGCATCTCCGCGTGCGGACACGTCGTCACGAGGGTCGTCGCCCCCGAGTCGACGGCCGCCTGGAGCCGGCGGGAAGCCACGCCCGCCGCCTGCCCCCGGTACACGTCCGGGAAGCCGGCGCCGGCGCCCGAGCACAGGGCGTCTTCCCGGGTGGGGAACATCTCGAGGACCTTCAGGTCCTTGATGAACTTGAGGGCCTGCCGCGGAGGATCGTAGGCCTCCGTCACGCGGGACATGTGGCACGCGTCGTGGAACGCGACCTTCGTCGGGATCGGTTTCATGAACGTGATTCGCTTCTCGCGGACGAGCTTCTCGACGAAGTGCGACACATGGAACACGCTGAAGGGCGGGTTCCCGCCCCACTCCTTGTAGTCCTTCCGGAAGGCCCGGTAGCATTCCGCGCAGGCCGTCACGAGGATCTTCGCCCCTGTCTGCGCGACGGCACGCACGTTGTGGGGCATCAGCTCCTCCTTCACGTACGTCTGGTAGCCCATCCGCGCGAGCGGGGCTCCGGTGCACCACTCCTCCGTCCCCAGGATTCGATAGGCGAGCCCGGAGACGTTCAGAATCTTGACGACCGCGCGGGCGATCTCCTGCTTTCGGTAGCTGGCCGCACACCCGACCCAGAAGACGACCTCCGGCTGGTCCGACTGCACCGCCTCGGGGGGCACCCACGCGGCGCGGGCCTCGGGCGGCTCCCCGTACAGGTTCCGCGTCTCTCGCACGTTCTCGAGGTACGGGTCGAGCTCCTTCCGACCCATCCCGGATTCGACCATCCACTCCTTGACGTCGTCCCACAGGCGGTCGAACGGGATGTACGCCGGGCACACCTCCTCGCAGGCCCCGCACCCGGTGCATTCCCAGGCGGTCCGCGCGAAGTCCTCTCCCGGTTTCACATGCCGGCGGAGGATCCAGTCGAGCGGCCCGCGCATGTCGTACTGTCGCATCGCGTATACCCGGCCCCGCGGGGAGGCGCTTTCCCAGGACGCCTCCTGGTACGCCGGGCAGACGGGGACGCAATATCCGCACATCGTGCAGGCGTGCAAATCCTCTTGGATGGGCGGCATCTTCGCGAGGCTGGCCAATCGTGTCACCCGCCGCTCAGGTCCGCAACTCGGCCACGTGCAGGTCCGCCTGGGCCGCGGTCCCGTCCTCTTCGCGGGCGAGGGCCTCCAAGAGAGGCTTCGACGGTCCGCTCGCCTTGCCGGCGAGGGTCCGGAAGAGGTCCGAAGATTTCCGCGCCCCGGCCCCTGCGATCTCCCAGGCCTTCGACAGGGCGATCTCCTTCTCGAAGGAGTAGCGGGCCGCCCCGCAGCTTGGGCAGGCGGTCGGCATCAGCGCCGTGTCGACCGCGTAGCCACAGACGTAGCACTCGACCTTCGAGACCACATCGAGCGGGAAGATGCCTGGCGGCCGTGCGGCGTCCTTCGCGGTCGGTCCCGCGGACGCCTCGAGCCGCGCGAGCTGGTCCCGCTTCGACCGACCGAGCTCCTCGAAGGTCACCTTGACCCGGGTGTCGGCGACCGCGCGTTGTGCAAGGTCGTAGAACGTCACCCCTTCGAGAACTGCCCCGAGCGCGTCCAGAAGGGGGTCCCGACCCGCGCTTCTCTCCGCACTCAACGCCCTCGCCCGCCCAAGAATCCCGGAATACCTCCGGATACCGCCCTGGGCATATCAAGATTTCCGGAGGAGACAGATTCGAGCGCGGTTCAGATGCCCCAGCCGAACTGCTTCTTCGCGGACTCGGACATCATCTCGGGGGTCCAAGGCGGTTCCCAGACGATGTTCACGGCGGCCTCCTTGATCCCGGGCAACTGCTCGAGCTTTCGCTTCACGTCCGTGCTGATGTACGCGGACGCCGGACAGCCGGGGGCCGTGAGGGTCATGCGCACGTCGATCTTGCCCGACGCGTCGGCGATGTCGATGTTGTACACGAGGCCCAGGTCGTAGATGTTGATCGGGATCTCGGGATCGTAGCACTTCCTGAGGACGCCGATCACTTCCTCCTTCGTCGCCAAGGGCTCAGGCCTCGGAACGTTCCATGAAGGCCGCAACGTATTAAGGTTACGCACCGGGTCCATCGGAAAGGGCGCGGCGACCTGCGAAACCGGCCTCCAACGTGTGCCAGTGCGCGACGCGGGGCTCCCCCCGACGCCAGCACAGGTACGCGAGCTGCCCGTCGATCCGCGCGTAGAAGTCCACGAGGCCTTGGTCCGCGTCCTTCAACTGGCCGCCCAGGTCGCGGATCGCGTCCGTGTCCTCCACGAGGGACGCGCGCGCCGACGTCAGATCCGCAAGGAGCTGCCCGTACGTGTCCCGGTCCGGGTTGATGGGCTCCTGGACCGCGGAGCCCCAGTACGCTTCCTGGTCCTCCATGAGGTCCCGGAGTTCGCGGATCCGCGTCAGGGTCGGGTCCATCCGCAGAAGGATCGCCTCCAGGACCGGGACGAGGGCGTCCGCTTTGTCCCGGGTGAAGAGCCGGACGGGAGGGTCCGGGAGTACGTCCAGATCGACAGGCCCCGCCATGACGTCTTTCCGGACATGAGGAACGCACACGTGCCGCATGAGCCTTTCGCGGGCGCCTAGAGAATTCCGTGGGCCTTCTTCACGGCCTGGGTGGCGGCGACCATGGCGCGCATCTTCCCTTGCGCCTCCTCGACGGAACGTGTCTTCAGCCCGCAATCGGGGGAGATCCAGAGCTTCTGCGGATGGAACACGTCGAGCGCCTGTTCGATCCGCCCGCGCACTAGGGCCTCCGTCTCGATGACGTGGCTGTGCACGTCGACCACCCCGAGGCTGAGCTCCTTTTTCAGGGGATCCTGTCGGAACCGCTCGAGCAGGTCCAGGCCGGAGTTCGACATCTCGAGGAGCAGCTGGTCGACGGGCAGACGATTGAAGTACGGGAAGATCTCGAGGTAGTTCCCGTAGCAGGTGTGCAGGATCGTCTTCGCGTCGAGGCCCTTCGCGACGACGCCCACAGACTTCACGACGAGGGGCAGCTCGTCGTGGCGGGTCGCCAGCGCGGGTTCGTCGATCTGGATGATTTTCGCTCCGGCGGCCTCGAGGTCCCGCGCCTCCTCGTGAAGAAGTTTCGCGAACGCCATCGCGGCGGCCTCCCGCGATCCGTAGTGCTCGTCGAACGCCCAGTCCATCATCGTGTACGGCCCCGTGATCATTCCCTTGACGGGCTTCCTCGTCCGGGCCTGCGCGAACCGGAACCAATCCACGCTGATCGGACCCCGGCGCCGAAGCTCCCCGACGAGGATCGGCTTCTTGTAGTACCGATTCCCGTACGAACGGACGAGGCCCGAGATCTCCGTGCCTTCGAGGTTCTCGGCGAAGTACGTCGCCATGTCCCCGCGGTACTGTTCCCCGTCCACGAGGACGTCAAGCCCGATCTGCTCCTGGAACGCGAGCCAATCCTCCGTGGCCTTTTCCTCGAGCGCCCGAAGGCCGTCCGGCGACAGGTCGCCCTTCGAGGCCCTCGTGCGCGCGCGGAGCAGGTAGTCGGGCTTGGGGAAGGACCCCACGGTGGACGTCAAGAGGGCGCTCATGATCCGCCTCCGACGAGCGTCGCGGCCTTCGCCAGGATCGCGAGCTTCTCCCGGGCCTTCGCCCGGGGGAGGAACTCGAGGCCGTTCGAGGGGGACAGCGACGAGGCCTCCAGGTCGACGCGGTGACGCAGCCCGCGGACGCGCTCGGCGAGGGCAGCCGGGTCCTCCGCCTTCGTGTTCCGGGCGTCGACGACTCCGAGGACGAGCGGCTTGTCGGATCCGACCTTCGCGACCCGGTCCCACGTCTTGGACCCCTCCACGAGGTCCAACCCGATCGAGTCCACCTCGAGGCGGAGCAAATCCGGGTAGACCTTCGCGACGTCCCCGAAGTAGGTGAACAGCGTCAATCGGGCCTTTCCCTTCGCGGCGTTGAGCCGAGGGAGCGTCTCCCGGACGCTCTTCAGCGTCTCCGCGTCCCGGGCGAGGATCGGTTCGTCCACTTGGATGTCGGCCGCCCCCGCCTTCGCGAGGGCCTCCACCTCGGACGCGAGGGCCTCCGCGAACGCGCCCGCCAGGGCCTCGCGGGTTCCGTAGTGTTCATCCTTTGCCAGGGCCGCAAGGGTCACCGGTCCCGTGACGACCGCCTTCACAGGCACCCGGGAGTGCTCCGTCGCGAAAAGCCAATCGTCGACGAGGACCGGTCCCTTCCACGAGACCGGGGACTTCACGACCGGCTGGCGGTAATACGTGTTCGTGTTGAAGTACCGCACGAGGCCGTTCACCTCGATCCCGCGGAGCCCGCCCGCGACCCGACTCTGGCTGTCGTACCATGTGATCTGCCCGTCCGTCACGAGGTCGATCCCCGCGTCGGCCTGTTCCCGAAGAACATCCCGGACGACCTCCCGCTCGGCCTCCTTCAGCTCGGCCTCGCGAATCTCCCCTCTGTCGAGGCGGGCGATCGCCCGTCGGAGCTTCTGCTCCTCGTACGTGTCCCCAATCCGTGGATAGTGTCCCACGACCGTCGTGTGGACCATGTGCAACCGCCCCGGTGACCGCCGGCGCCCCGCTTAATCGAGGCATAGATAAAAAGCGAGTCCATTCCGTTCGGAATAATCGTCGGAATCCGGCTCAGCGGCGCGGGACCTGCTCCTCGAGGAGTTTCGTCTCGCCCGGGAAGTTGATGTGGTAGAAGTCGGCCATGTCCTTGTGTCCGATCTCCTCCATGTGGAGGCAGTCGACAGGGCACACGTCGACGCATTGCTGGCACCCGATGCACTTCGTGTAGTCGAACTCGGGGATCACGATCGGCTTGCCCTTCCGGTCGTTCGGCCCGTCGAGCATGTCGATGCACCGCGTCGGGCACTCGCGCTCGCACTTCTTGCAGCCGATGCACACGTCCACCTCGAGGATCGGGTGCTCTCCGATCCGGTTCACCAGGACGAGGTCCTTGTTCGACTGCTCTTCGGGCATGCGAAGCTCGTCCGCCTTGTAGTACAGATCCTCGCGGGCGTAGTCCGCAAGTTCGAACTCCTGCGAGAAGTTCCAGGCGTCCGTGGGGCAGTACTCCATACAGTTCCCGCAGAAGAGACAGTGCCCCACGTCGACGGCGGGCCGGCGGATGATCTTCTTCATCTCGTCGAGCATCGCTCGGCTCGGATGAAGGTACGGGTCGCCCGGGGCGACCTCGTAGAACTCGAAGTAGATGCACTCGTTCGGGCAGACCTTCGCGCACAGTTCGCAGCCGATGCACTTGAACCAGTCGATGTTGTGCTGCCCTCGATACGCGAGGGGGAGCTCGACCTTCTGGTACGGGTACAGGTGCGTCACCGGCTTGCGCCCGCCCGGGACGAGGCGGTTCAGGACCGGCATCGTGACGAGGGCCTGCTTCAAGGTGATCAGGAGGGGGCGGAGGAGGCCCCCGACCGTCCCGACCTTGCGGGGAGCGTGGAGATCAGCCTCGGACCTGGGGGACCTCATACGTGTACTCACCTTTCTCCATCTGGAGAAGCTCGCCCTCCCTCGCGCTCACGAGGCGCCCCTTCTTCGTCCGGACCCAGCCGGACTTCTCCGCCTTGATCTTCGCGCTGAGCTTCAGGAACCCGTCGATGAGGGCTTCCGGCCGGACCGGGCAGCCGGGGATGAAGATGTCCGTCGGGACGAAGGTGTAGGACCCCTTCACGACGCTGTACGAATCGTAGTACGGCCCGCCGCAGATCGTGCATTCCCCCATCGCGATGACCCACTTCGGTTCCGCCATCTGCTCGTACAGCCGACGGACGACCGGACGGAGCTTCAGGGAGATCGGGCCGTTGAGGAGGAGCACGTCGCACTGCCTCGGGGAGGACCGGTAGATGATCCCGAAGCGTTCCGCGTCGTACCGCGGGTCCGAGGTCGCCGCCATCTCGATCGCGCAGCACATGATCCCGAAGTGGAGAGGCCAGGTCGAGTTCCGCTTCGCCCAGTTGAAGAAGTCCCCGACGACGCCGGCCTTGAGACGCTCGAGGACCGCGCCCCCCGGGCCGCGCCGCATGGGCGCGTCGATGTTCCGCGTGACCCATCGGACGAAGTCGTGGGACTTCAGACCGACGATGTTCGCCTGCTCCGCCCTCTGGATCATGACGGCCCTCGCGACCTCCGGTCTGTCCCAAGACGGTGCGCCGCCTGACGGTTCGTTCGGCGGACCTGGATGCGACGCGACCTCACTCGGGCGCTGAGCGTAAGGCGCGGCGGACTTAAACCTTCGGGGCGCGTCACATGGGAGTGCGCGTGTCGAGACCCGCCCAGGTCTCCCACCACGGTGCCTCTGGGAACAGGACGCCGGGATTCAACAGGCCATCGGGATCGAGGGCGGACTTGATGGCCCTCATCGCCTCGACGACCGACGGACCCCAGGTCCTGTCGAGGACGTCTCCCCGCAGGCGCCCGATGCCGTGTTCCGCGGACGGGACCCCCTCGAAGCGCTCCAGGAGCGCCGCGTGGAACTCGTCCCGCAGGGCCCGCATCCGTTCGAAGTCCGCCCGGTCCGTCGGATCGAAGAGCGGTCGATAGTGCGTGTTTCCATCGCCGATGTGCCCGTAGATCCCGGCGACCGTGTCGTGCCGCCGGGCGAGATCGGCAAGGAACGCGACGAATTCAGGCACGTGACGCACGGGCACGATCGCGTCCTCCACGAACCCCCACGGGCGTCGCCGGCCAGGCCTCTTCAGGAGCGCGGGGAAGAGGGAACGGCGGGCGGCCCAGAGGGCTGCCTGGCGGCCGGACTCGAAGGCGATCTCGAGGGGACGACTCAAGGCGTACCGAGGGACGACATCCCCTTCCACGACGGCCGCCTTCCGGTCCGCGTCCTCGTCGAACTCGATGAGGAGCATCGCCTGCGCGCTCGGCGGCACGTCGAAGGACTCCCGGCCGAGGAGGTCGAGGGACGTCCCGTCCACGGCCTCCAACGCGCTCGGCCCCAGGGCAAGGAGGTCCGCGACGAGACGGCCGAGATCCTCGAAGCGGTCCAGCAGGACGAGGAGCGTCACGGACCGTCGGGGGATCGGCAGCACGCGGAGGGTGACCTCCGTCACGACGCCAAGAGTCCCCTCGCTTCCGACGAAGAGGGCCGCAAGCGGGAGGACACCGAGGGCGAGCCCTTCCGCGACGGACCAGACGTTATACCCGGCCGAATGCTTCCGGACGGGCCTCCGGCTCCCGAGAATCGCGTCCCTCCGATCCGAGACGACCCGTCGAATCGTCTCCATCGCGGGCACCCGAGCGGTGAGATCGCGCCATCCATCCCCATCGACGCGCACGTCACTCGCCTCGACGACCGTCCCATCGACAAGCACGACCCGTAGCCCGAGGACAAAGTCGCCCATCTGACCGTACTTGACGGATCGGTACCCGGAGGCGTTGTGTCCGACCATCCCCCCGATCCGGCACCACTCCAGGCTCCCGGGCTCCAGGGGGAAGCGGAATCCCTTCGAGGCGAGGGCCTCGTTCAGCTCCCGCAGAAGGGCGCCCGGACCGACGCGGGCGACCCCCCGGGTCGCGTCGATGTCGATCCCCCCAAGGCCCGTCGTGTCGAGCACGACGCCCGGCCCGATCGCCGCGCCGGAGAGGGAGGTCCCCGCGGCTCGCGGGGTTGTCGGAAGAGAGACTTCGCGCGCCGCGCGTAGGACCCGGACGACATCGGCCTCGTCCCTCGGGAAGGCGACGGCTCGAGGCCGGACGACGCACGGGCTGGCGTCCGTCGAGTAGGTCCGGAGGACGTCCTCGTCGGTCCGGACGAGCCCGGGGCCGAGAGCCTCCGTGAATCGTCGCAGCCGCGTGTCCGCGGTCTCTGGTGGCATGCGAGACCCCTTTGCGGGAGTCCACGAACGTGGGCGGTCGTAAGTCCTTTCCGTCCATGTGTCATCCGCTACGGTAACAACGTTTATCCCGCCGCCCGCCCTCAACAACATCCGGGTCGTCCCCACGCCGATTAATGCGGACCGGATCCGAAAACTCATGGACCACGGGCTGACGGAGTACCAGGCGAGGGTCTACCTCACGCTCCTAGACCTCGGGTCCGCGACCGCGAGCCAGGTTCCGCCCCTGTCACGGGTCCCTCGCACGCGAATCTACGCGACGATGCAGCAGCTCCACGAGAAGGGCCTCGTCGAGATCCTGCCCGAGACACCCCTCCGGTACAAGGCGGTCGCGTTCGCGGCCTTCCTGAGACATGTGGCGGAGGACCTGCGGAACCGGGCCGCCTCGCTCGATGCGAACCTCGACACCCTCTCGAGGGAGTTCGCGATCCTCGCACGGGAGGAACCCGAGGAGCGCGGGCGATTCGAGGCGATCTACGGCCGGCGGAACGTCCGGGAGCGGCTGATCAAGATGTACGACGGCGCGAAGACGGATGTGATCGGGATCGGCACGACGAGGAGCCCCGGCCGCATCATGCGGGCGTTCGGATCGAGCGTCGTCCAGAAGTCCAAGGAAGGCGTGCGCCTGAAGTATGCATTCTACTTCACGCCGGAGAACCGGGACGACGTGAAGGTCCTCCTGACGTACGCGGAGGTCCGCCACATTGATTTCCGGATGCCTGTCTACATGCACGGGGTCGATGGCCGCGAATTCGTGATCACCCACCCGATCCCCGACGACGAGTCGTACTACCGGGGTGAGGACATCGCAATCTGGACGGACGACCCGGCGATCGCGCGCGCGATATCGGACATGGCGGAGAAAATCTGGGAGAGCGGGACGCCGGCCACGGAAGCACTCGTCGCGGAGGCGCGGGGGGCGCGGCGGCCCGGGCCTACGTCGGCGGGATCGTGAGGTTCCCGAGGAGCTTCGAGAGGTCCGTTGCGGGGACGCCGTCCTCCGTCGCAATCCGCTGGAGGGCGGGAGGCGCGCTCCGATACGTCGGCACGCGCTGCGCGAT
>DATEUA010000032.1:0-2484 GCA_035283405.1 Thermoplasmata archaeon
AGGATCTCGTTCGCCCGGTTCGCGATGACCTCGTTCGCGTTCATGTTCGTCGATGTACCGCTACCGGTCTGGAACACGTCGAGGGGGAACTGGTCGTCCAGCTTGCCCTCGATGACTTCATCGGCCGCTTTCGCGATCGCCTTCGCGAGCTTCGCGTCCAGCAAGCCGAGCTCCGTGTTCGTCTCCGCGGCGGCCTTCTTGATCAGGCCGAGGGCATAGATGAACCGCCGCCCGAAGCGAATCCCGCTGATCGGGAAGTTCTCGATGGCCCGCTGGGTCTGGGCCCCCCAGTAGGCCGCCTTTGGGACCTTCAGCTCGCCCAGGAAGTCCTTCTCCATGCGATAGTCGCCCATCGCCCGCCTCTCGCTCTTTATGAGAAGCCGTTTGAATATTAAAGTATCCGAAATTTCAGCGCGCTCCGGGCCGGTGGAAGCGCCGCCCTCATCTCGGGGCCTCTCAGTACGCGGGAGTGTGCGACCCAGCCGGGGTCCGCGCGATCGGGTCGGCGCGCCCCGTGCTACCCCCGGCTCACGCCCGGTCCGTTCCGATGGACGTCCCGCCAACCGAGCATTGTCACCGGTCTTCGTGACAAGAGATAATATAAGGCCGTTATATCCCTTTGGGAGTGTGAACGGGGGAGTGCAGCTCTCCCGGGGGCAACGATGGCGAGCGGTCCTCGCGCCGACACGATCGTCGATGACGAGCGGGCCTGCCCGGAGTGCGGAAGCGAGCATCTCATTCGGGACTACGCACGCGGGGAGCTCGTCTGCGACGCCTGCGGACTCGTCGTGAAGGCGAACGCCATCGACGAAGGCCCGGAGTGGTCCGCCTATTCCATGGAGGATAGCGCCAGGCTCGCCCGCACCGGCGCGCCCCGGAACATCGTCGCGGGGGCATCGGGCCTCACGACCGTCATCCCGCTATCTTCGAAGGACGCGCGCGGCAACCGGATCCCGCTCCGCGAGCGGGAGAAGTTCTACCGGATGCGGAAGCTGCAGCATCACTCGGGTCACTCGAGGCCGGGCGAGCGAAGCCTTCCCGAGACGATCCGGGTCCTGGATCGTGTCGCCTCCCTCATGGGTCTTCCGCGTCCCGTGAAGGAGGAAGCCGGCTTCATCTGCAAGAAAGCCCTCGAGAAGGGCCTCGTCCGGGGCCGGTCCATCGAAGGGATCGTCGCGGCCTGCGTCTACGCGGCGTGCCGGATCCAGGGCGTCCCGCGCACCCTCGACGAGCTGCAGCAAGCCACGGGTTTGCGCAAGAAGGTGATTGGGAAGGCGTACGGCGCCGTCCTCCGGACCCTGACCCTTCGGGTCCCCCCGTCTCGGCCCGCGGACTACGTGAGCCGGTTCTGCTCGACCCTTGGCCTCTCGAACGCGGTCCAGTCGGAATCCTTCCGGATCCTCAAGGAACTCGAAAAGGTCGACAGCTTCCTCTCCCTGTCCCCGGTCGGGACGGCGGCCGCTGCGATCTACCTCGCGTCCTTGGCCCGGGGCGAACGACGGCCGCAGAAGGCGATCGCGAAGGTCGCCGGAGTGAGCGAAGTTACCCTGCGAAACCGATTCCAGTACATGGCGGACTCCATGGACCGCGTCGTCCTCCCGCGGGGACGGACGCCGAAGGTCCTTGCGCCGGGCAGCACCGCCCGCTAAGCCGTGTGCGGAGGCAATAGTTCTTTGTCACCGAATCGGAACAAAAGCTTTGATAAGGAGGGGCCGTGTGCGTCGCCCGCCGAGTCGGTTTCTCCGACCCTCCGGCACCGTGCGGACCCGCGGATTCCATGACGAAGGCCTCGAGGACGAACGATCTCTCCTGGACGATCGGTGGCCCCCAGGGGAGCGGGGTCGACTCCTCGGCCAATGTCTTCGCCCGGGCGTGCGCCCATGCCGGGCTGAACGTCTTCGGGAAGCGGGAGTACTACTCGAACATCATGGGCGAGCATTCCTATTTCGCGATGCGGGCCCACCGGAATGTCGTCCGATCCCACATCGATGCGGTGAACGTCCTCGCGACGTTCGAGGCGGAGACCGCGTTCCGACATGCCCGCGAGGTCACGGACGACGGCGCGATTCTCTACGACCCGTCCCTCGGGAAGACGAGGATCTCGGACGTCCCCACCCTCGAGAAGCGACTCGCCGCGGACCTGAAGACGTACCTGATCTCCCGGGGCCTCGGCGAGACGCTCGACGACCTCCTCGCAGCGTGCCGGCAGCGCGGCGTCACTCTCGTCCCGATCCCATACAAGGCGCTGCTCGAGAAGATCGCGGAAGCGTTTCAGGTCGACCAGCTGAGCAAGATCGCGCGGATGGTGAACATGCTCGCCGTCGGCGGCTCATTCGGGGTCCTCGGTCTGGACCTCGGGCCGATGGAACGCGCCCTCCAGGACGTGTTCCGCGCGAAGGCGAACATCGTAAAGATGAACGCCGCGGGGGCGAAGCTCGCCCATGAGCTCGCGACGAGCCTCGCGCCCGACGTCGGCTACCGCCT
>DATEUA010000033.1:0-4716 GCA_035283405.1 Thermoplasmata archaeon
CAAGCCAAGCGCCGCGTTCGTGGTGTACACCGCCCCCTTCACCGTGTCCCCTTCGACGAACGCGATGACAGCCTCCCGTCCGTTCGTCACGAGGACAGCGCCCGCGTTGAGGGCACGTAGGCTCGACTTGATTCGATCATATCGCGAGCTGAAGATGCGAGACGCGGAGAGATCGGTCGTGACATCCGTCTGCGTTACTTGGTACGTCAGCTGTCTACGGACGACGACCTCTCCCGACACGACCTCGATGAGGAACTCCTCTTGGGACTCCGCGAGGGACACCGTGTATGCGGCCGAGTCCCCGATTTGTCCTTTGTCCACGAGGATGGTGGTTTCGCGATCTCCCTGGAGGAGGTAGGAGCCCGGCGAGGCATAGCGGAAGCGCAAGAGGTCGGCGAACTGGCTCACGCTGACGCCGAGCCGCACGATCTTCAAGGAATCACGAAACGCTCGGACGGCGCTCCCCCACGGGTCCGTCATCGTAGCGTACCACGTGCCGGGGCTTCCCCAATCGATGCTGTCGCGCGCCGCGAAAAGATCCGACTCCGCCGATCCAACGAGGATGACGGCCTCCACTCCGTCCAGGAGGGAGGCATCGAACGGCACCCCGGCCTCCGTCCGGAAGACATAGACGGGACGCCCCTCGACGACGTGCACGCCAAGGGGGAGGGTCGCCATGCGCTCTGTGTGCTCCACGAGGAGGTCCTGAGCGTCCGATGCCATCCTAACGACTAGCAGGGTCGCGTTCGTGGCGCGCGCGCGAGTGATCGAGGCGATCCGGAATTCCGCCGGATCCATCGCGTCGCGGACGGGCTCCCCCGCCCTCCGCCCCGTCCACTGGGGACCGATCAACAGGCCGACCGTCGGGATTCCATCGACCATGCCGACGTCGTCGGGACCGAGAGAGCTCCCCGGGACCTTGAGTTCGACCCGGTACGCGTGCTCGTCGAGCTCCGTCGCGATCGCCGTTGCGCTGAGGAGGATCGGGGCCGCATCGAAGTCGGGGCTCCCATAGACTGCGTAGGAGAACGCGGGCGAAAGCCAGTTGTCGTAGTCGGAGAACTGCGTTCGGTCTCGCGCAGGGTCGTAGCTGAGCTGGATGATGATGGAGAAGCTCTCGCCGAGCTCTACGGGCAGTGCCGTGAAGTTGAATCTGAACGGCGTGCCGTCGGCGTCCTCGATCGTCACGGGCGCGACGTTCCGGAAGGCCACCGAGTAGATGTCCCGGTGGATCAGGTACTCGATGTAGTACTCGTTGGGGACCTCGTCGCAGTCGCCGTACGTCACCCCGAAGACGGATGTCTCCCGGAGGAGGGCACTCCCGGCCTCCGAGCTCACCGCCTGGTACCGCGTCTCCCCACCCTTCGCGAACATGTCGTTGACGCTCCCCACGACGCTCTCCGTCGTCACGACGGACGTCAGCGTGGAGCCCGCCACATCATTGCTGACGAGAAGGCAGTCGTACGTCCCGTGCAGGAAGTCGTCCTCTCGCTTCCAGACGGCGGCCTGGGTTCCCTGGAGCCACCACACGAACATCTCCTGATCGAAACGGACCATCCCGGGAGGATACTCGCTCAGGAACCCGATGGACGCCTCGTGGAGGGGGAGCTTGTCGAGCGAGTCCCACACGCCGTCCTCGTCGGCATCGAGGGAGAGGGGATTCGTCCGGAATCCGTCGGTCCCGATGCGGAGTTCCTCGGAGTCGTTCAGCCCGTCCTCGTCCGTGTCCGGGAGCTCCGGATGCGTCACGATTCCCGCGTCGTTCCGACCCTGCTCCTCCGACGCGTCGTCGATCCCGTCATCGTCGGTGTCCAACAGGATGGGGGATGTCGTGAGATCCCAGGAACGCGCCGTGCCGTTCACCACGAGCGTGAGATTCCGCGGAGTGGTCTCGTACCCGTCCTCGAATCCGTCCCCATCCGTGTCCTTGCGGGTCGGATCCGTCCCCAGGTCGGCCACCTCCCGTCCGTCCGTCAGGGCATCGTCGTCCGTGTCGCTCACGGTCGGATCCGTCAGGGGAACCCCCTGCCTCGGGGCAAGCTCCTCCGCGTCCCGCAGACCATCGTCGTCCGAGTCGGGGTCGAAGGGATCGGTGTGCAGCGTCCGACGGACGGCCAGCCCGTCGATGACGAGCAGGACGTCCTGCGGGGCCCTCTCCGTGCCGTCGTCGAGCCCATCGTCGTCCGAGTCGGCGAGGACGGGCAGGGTGGCGCCGTCCGAGCGCTCGACGCCGTCGGGCACCCCGTCTTCGTCGGTGTCCGACATCCCTGGCGTGGAGCGAAGGGCGAAGGACAGGACGAGCTCCCGGACGAGACCCGCGGACCCGGACGCGTGGTCGCGGACGAGGACCTCCCAGCGGTCGAACGCTGGCAGATCGGAAGCACGGAGGCTCCGCTCCCGCGGGATCCCCGGATCCATCGGAGGGGCGGAGCCGATGACCTCGAGGGTCAGCTGGACCCCCGTCTCCGTGACGACCACTCCCGGAGCCCAGGGGACCTTCCAGGAGGTTGTCGCCCTGAGGAGGTCGCCGGAGTGGAGGCGTACCTCCCTCCCGATTGCGGGGCCGTCGGGCCGGGACAGGTTCCCCGAGGACGTACCCGGAGAGAGGTTGCACGCTGGCTGGCACGGGGGCAGGATGGGCGGGATCGCGTTGTCGATTTCCAGGTGGACGGAGGCCTCCGCGGGATTCCCCGCGGCATCGAAAGCCCGCACGGTGAACTCGTGGACTCCGTTCGGCACGTCGAGCGTCTCGTAGACGAAGGCGTACGGCTCCGCGTCCCTCGCGTCGACCGGGAAGCCGTCCACGAGCAGCCGTACGTGATCGATCCTGTGGGAGTCCCATGGATGCGCCACGAGGGTGACGAGCCCCCCGAGCCGTGTCCCGTCGACCGGCCCTTCCAGGGTCACGCTGGGCGGAGTGATATCCACGACCACGGGCAGCTCGCGGGAGGCGGGTCCCCGCGAACCAGGGTCCACGGACGCCCCGATCTCGACCCGGAGCCTGTGGTCCCCCTCCGGCAATCGGCTGGATGCCCACGGGATGTCGAAGCTGCCATCGAGGGCCCGTTCGGCGACGTTCTCCCAGCGGTCGTCTACATAGAGGTGGGCCCACCCTCCCGGGATGAGGATGGAGGAACGGCCCCTCACGCGGACGGTGCCCGAGACGCCGGCCTCGGGTTCGGGCGAGAGGATCGCGACACCCCTCTCGTGGAACCCTGGGTCCCAGAGCGTCTGCGTCACTCTGCGCTCCCCGTCGACTCCCGCGAGGTGGACGGACAGGTCGATCGGCCGCGCATGATCGATCGCGATGCGAACGGCCACCGAAGGGTCGACCCCTCGGACCCTCGGGGCATCGATGGAGAAGATGGCGTCTCCTTCGTCTGGAACGTCGCGAGGCGCGGCCATGGCCGAGACCTCCAGAACGTAGCGGACCGTCTCCTCCTCGAGGTCCTCGATCCCGTCCCGGTCCGAGTCGCCCGCGTCCGCGTCGAGGGCGAAGTCATCGAAGTAGAGGGAGTACGAGGCGCCCGTCAGCCCGGCGGCGCAGAGGAACCCCACGGAGACTCGCAGGAACGTCGCCTCGGACCAGGCCGCCCCCGGGAAGTCCTCGGAGGGGCTGCGGCCGACGTCCTGCCATGTCCCGAGCGTCGGGGACCGGCCCAGGACGACGTCCGACGACACGGGCCCGCAACGGCCCGCGTTCAGGCTCGCCCGGTATGCGACGATGTAGCGCATCGTCCCGAGAGTCCGGTGCGTCGCATCGAGGAGCTGGAGCGATATGCCGGACGCAAACCCGTCCCACGGGGATGGCGAGGCGTCGGAGAGGTCCGCGTGGAGAATCGACAGGAACAACCGACTCGGGGCGGCGCCGCCCGTCCGAAACAGCGCGTGGCCGTACGCGGATCCGAAGTCCCGGACGGCCCACCCCCGAATCTCGACGTGGTAGGACCGGGTGCCCGAGGACGCGTACGCCCGGGAGTATCCAGCCGCGGCCCGGTCGCCGAGGTTCGCGTGGGTGAACGGGAGCCAGAAGTCCTGCTCGAAGTCATCGACGATGGCGTCCCCTCCCGGCATGAGGGCCACCGAGAGGAGGGCGAGGACGGTCCCGAACGTGGCGAGAACCGGATGGCGCAAGCTCCTCCTCCCCAACGAAACCTCGAGGTCCGACGACCCTTCGGAGTCATCCGACGAGGGAGTATTTCAAGGTAATTCGCGGATGTAGCGACGTCCGGCGTCGGAACCGTCACGTCGGCTCGAGTTTCGTCTCCTCGGCCCAGGACAAAGGAATAAGACGGCACGCCATCTCCCGCCCCCGTGGGTTCCCCCCTCGAGGAGGCCTTCGCAAGGGAGCTCGGCCTTCCGGGTCCCGACGCGAGGAGGCTTGCCGCGGCCGCCCGGGAGATCATCCCCCGGATCGCGGGGACGACGGACGACGCGGAGGAGGACTTCGTCCTTCGGCTCCGGGACCCTCGGATCTTCGGCGAGTTCGCGGCCTCGATGCTGGGAACGCGTGGGATCCGCCCGGAGGTCCGCCTCGCCCTCGCGGAGCACGCGTTCGACCTCCTCCCCCTCCCTCGATCGGAGGGGGACGTGTTCCTCGTCGAGGACCGGGCTCCGCCCCGGCTCCTCGAGCTCGCCGCCCATCTCGCCGACCATCAGGGGCTCACGGTCCTCCACGTCATGCACGTCGTCTATGCCCTATTCCTCGACCGCCGT
>DATEUA010000034.1:0-19707 GCA_035283405.1 Thermoplasmata archaeon
CGTAACGACGAGCCCGCCGAGGGCGAGGCCCCACAACCGGACCGGGCGCTTCCCCCACGCGAACCCGAGGACCGTCGACGCGAGGGCGGTCGCGACGAGGACCGCCTCCGGCAGGAACACGAGGTAGTTCGCCACGGCCTATCCTCCGAGGACCCCCGCGGACCAACGAGCGATCAGGTCGAACACGAACACGGGGAAGATGCCGAAGAGCGCGAAGCACGCGGACAGGACTGCGAGGGGGGCCGCTTCGAACCGATGTACGTCGCCCATGGATTCCCACCGCGGGTTCATCGGCCCGAAGACCGCGCGTTGCATCGCCCAGACGTAGTACGCCGCCGTGAGGATGACCGTGAGGATCGGCACGAATACCAGCAGCCCGAAGGCCGCGTAGACGCCGAGGAAGACGCTCAGCTCCGCGACGAACCCGACGAGCCCCGGCAGTCCGAGGGACGCGAGGAAGGAGATCATCATGAACGTCGTCAGCCAGGGCACACGTTTCGCGATCCCGCCGAGGTCCGAGATGTTCCTCGTGCCGATCTTGTGCCCGATCGAGCCTGCGACCATGAACAGGGCTGCGGAGATGAGCCCGTGCGCGAACATCTGAAAGATCGCCCCGGCGAACCCGAGGACGGCCCCCGGCGCGGCTCCCGCCTGCGTGTACCCGTAGACGCCCGCGGCGATCCCGAGGGTCACGAACCCCATGTGGCTCACGCTCGAGAACGCGACGAGCCGCTTCAGGTCGTCCTGGGCGAGGCACACGACCGCGCCGTACAGGATCGAGACGACCCCCAGGACCGCAAGGACCCACCACATCGTCGCCGCGGCGTCCGGGAGCATCTGGACGTTGAACCGGAGGAGGCCGTACCCCCCGAGCTTCAGGAGGATCCCTGCGAGGATCACGGATCCGCCCGTCGGAGCCTCGACGTGGGCGTCGGGAAGCCAGGTGTGCAGCGGCCACGTGGGCAGCTTCGTCCCGAACGCGACGACCAGCCCGACGAACATGAGCTCGCCGATCGCGCCGATCGGAATCGGAGTGTCGCGGATCAGGTCGATCATGCTGAACGTGCCACCGTAGAACACGAAGGCGAAGATCGCCACCAGGAGCGGCAGGCTCGCGAGGAACGTGTACAGGAAGAACTTGATCGCGGCGTACCTCCGGCGCGGTCCGCCCCACACAGCGATGAGGAAGTACATCGGGACGAGCCCGACTTCCCAGAAGACGATGAACAGGAACAGGTCGAGGGCGAGGAACACCCCGCTCACGGTCGCCTCCATGAACAGAAACATCGCGAAGAACGCCGGCACGCGGTGCTTCTCGTCCCAGCCGATCGCGAGGGCCAGGGGGGTCAGGAGGGCATTCAGGAAGACCAAGAGGACGGAAAGCTCGTCGACGCCGAGCAGGTACTCGACGTTCAGCTGCGGGACCCAGGCAGCCCGTTCGAGCTGCACGCCGTAGAAGCCGTCCACGGGGGGCGGAAACGAGAACACCTGAGGAAGGAGGAACGTGAGCAAGACGATCGTCGAGAGCCCCAGGACGACGAGGCTGAAGGCAAGCGCGATTGCACGCGCGGCGCGTGGGCTCACACCGCCCACGTACGTGGCGATCGCCCCCACGATCGGGAGGAAGACGATGAGGGACAGGATCGGGAAGTCGATCTCCACCTCACGCACCTCCGAACAGCCAGGGGAGGGACTGCCGCACGTAGACGTCTATGAGGGAAAGGAACGGGAGCGGGAATATCCCGACGAGGAGGATCAGGGCGACCAGCACCACGTACGAGAGGCGCTCGTACGGAGGCAGATCCTTCGGCTCCCCGAGTTCCTTCGGGACCTCGCCGAACAGGATCCGCTGCATCGTGTACACGTAGTAGGCCGCCGTCACGACGATCGAGATGAGCGGGATGAACACGAGGCGACGCATCTCCTCGAGGTTCGGTGCGGCGTAGGCACCCAGGAACACCATGAACTCGGACCAGAACGAGTTGAGCCCCGGGAGGCCCAAGGAGGCGAAGAAGCCGATGATGAGGACGATCGAGAACTGGGGCATCGCGCGTCCGAGGCCACGCAAAGACGGGATGTCCCTCGTCCCGGTGCTGTGCTTCACGGAGCCCGCGAGCATGAACAGGACCGCCGTGATGAGCCCGTGGTTGAAGAGCTGAAACACTCCCCCGACGACTCCGATGCTCGTGATTGTCGAGGCCCCGAGGAGGACGAACCCCATGTGCCCGATCGAGCTGTACGCGATGAGCCGTTTCAGATCCGTCTGGGCGAGACACACGAAGGCGGCGTAGACCATGCTCACGATCCCGAGGATGGCGAGGATCCACCAGAGCTCCCGGGTGGCGTCCGGCAGGATGCCGAAGTTCACCCGGAAGAGTCCGTAGCCCCCCATCTTCAGGAGAACGCCCGCCAGCAGGACGGATCCCGCGGTCGGAGCCTCGACGTGGGCGTCGGGAAGCCAGGTGTGGACCGGGACGGACGGCAGCTTCACGATGAACGCGAACAGGAAGCCGAGGAACACGGGGACCTGCACCGCGAGGCCCAGGAACGGCGCACCCTGCCCCATGTGGCGGATCGCCGCATGGAGGAAAGCGGTCATGTCGAACGTCCTCTCGGGGACGTTGTAGACGGCCGAGTTCACCTCGGCACTGTAGGACCAGTACAGCCCGAAGATCGAGACGAGCATCGCGACGAATCCGACGTGGGTGTAGACGAAGAACTTCAGAGAGGCGTACCGCCGGTTCGGCCCCCCCCAGATCCCGATCAGGAAGAACATCGGGACGAGGACGAGCTCCCAGAACACGGCGAGCACGAAGAAATCGAGTGCGAGAAACACCCCGGAAAGGCTGAACTCGAGGAACAGGAGGAGCGCGAAGAACAGCCTGGACCGATGGGACTCGTGCCAGTGGAAGACGATGGACAGGGTCGTCAAGAGGGGCGTGAGCCACAGGAGCGGGAGGCTCAGGCCGTCCACCCCGACGATGTACGTGAGCCCGACCTGCGGGACCCAGGCGAGCCGGTCCACGTAATACAGGGGCACGTTCGGCGACGGCGTCGGCGGGGCGTCCGGGATCCTCGGTCCGAGGAGGCCGAGCACCTCTTGGACGTCGAAGAACGCAAAGAGGAGGAGGGTGACGAGGGCGGTCTCCGCGAGGCTGAAGCCCAAAGCGATCCCCTTCGCCATCCGCTGCGTCCGGCCGAGGGCGAGCGTGGCGACGAAGCCGACGAGCGGCAGGAAAATGATCAGCGTGAGAAGGTACGTCGTCTCATCCGCCCCCCTGCGTCCTCAGATACCAGCTGATCCCGAAGATGAGAGCGATGAGGAGGGCGATCCCGAACACGACGACCCAAGCGTAGCTCTGCACCTGTCCCGTCTGGCGCTGGCGAAGTCGGAGGCTCGTCCGCACCGTCTCGAGGCTCACGGCGTTTACGAATCCGTCGACGACCCGGCGGTCGAAGACGTCGGACCCTGCCGCGGATGCGAGGCCCCCTCGTCCCACGGCGTTCACGATCCCGTCGACGACTTTGCGGTCGAACCAGTCGATCGCCCGGGCGAGGCCTGTGACGACCCGTGCGCCGAACGCGTCGTACGCGTCGTCAATCCAATATCGCCTCGAGAGCATCGTGTGGACGAAGGCGCGTCCCGGCGTCGCAACGAATCGGGCCGCGGGGATGCGCCGCGCCGAGTAGACCGCCCACGCGAGCAGAAGGCCGAGGACGGCGACCCCCATCGCGGCTCCCTCGAGGACGTATTCTGTGAGCGAGACCCCGACCAACGGCAGCGCCGCGTGCGCGTGCTCGAAGAACACGAGGTTCCCGAAGCCGTTCATCGTGAAGGCGAGGAGACCCGATGCAAGGGCGAAGCCCGCCAAGATGACGAGCGGGCCCGTCATCACGGGCGGGGACTCGTGCGGCTGCTCGTGTCCGCGGTACTCCCCGTGGAACGTCATGTACCAGAGCCGGAACGTGTAGAAGGCGGTCAGGAACGCAGTCACGACACCGAACGCGTAGAAGAGGTAGAACCATGGATTCGCCGGGGCCACGTCGAACGTCACGCTGAGGATCTCACCCTTCGAGAAAAACCCGCTGAACGGAAGGATCCCGGCGAGCGCCAGGCCGCCGAAGAGCATCGCACGGGAGGTGATCGGCATCGCCTTCCCCAAGCCGCCCATCGCCCTCATGTCGTTCGTGTGGACGGCATGGATGACGCTGCCCGCGGACAGGAACAGGAGGGCCTTGAAGAACGCGTGGTTGAACAGATGGAAGAGGGCCGCGCTGTACCCGACCGTGCTCGGTTCCGGATCCCCGGCGACGACCTGCCCCGCCATGAGGAAGGCTCCCGCCCCGAGCCCGAGGAACATGTACCCGAGCTGCGAGATCGTCGAGAAGGCGAGCACGCGTTTGATGTCGTACGCGGTGAGGGCCATCGTGGCGGAGAAGAGCGCCGTGAAACCTCCGATTCCCGCGATGACGAGGATGGCGGTCCAAGGGGGCTCGATCCCGGACCCCTCCGGCGGGACGAGGAACACGAACGCCCGCGCGGTCAGGTAGACGCCCGCCTTGACCATCGTCGCGGCGTGGATGAGCGCGCTGACCGTCGTGGGACCTTCCATCGCATCGGGCAGCCAGGCGTGGAGGGGGAACTGCGCGGACTTGCCGACGGCTCCGCCGAAGAGGAGGAGCGGGATCAGGA
Source organism: Thermoplasmata archaeon (assembly GCA_035283405.1). Classification (GTDB taxonomy): domain Archaea; phylum Thermoplasmatota; class Thermoplasmata; order RBG-16-68-12; family RBG-16-68-12; genus RBG-16-68-12. The sequence continues at coordinate 4,694 of DATEUA010000034.1, forward strand.
CGAGCAGGCCTGGCGTCAGGGTCAGGGGATACAACGACGGGATCTGGGACCGGATCTCCTCGAAGGAGAAGGTGTGGAAGACGTTCCAGATGATCAGGATCCCGATCAGGAAGAGCACGTCCCCGACGCGCGTCACCATGAAGGCCTTCTTCGCTGCCTTCGCGGCCTCCGGCTTGTAGTACCAGAAGCCGATGAGCAGGTACGAACAGAGGCCCATGATCTCCCAGAAGATCAGGAGCTGCAGGAAGTTGTCCGCGCTCACCGTGCCGAGCATCCCGGCGATGAACAGGCTGATCTCCGCGTAGTAGCGGGCCTTCCCCTCCTCCTTCCGCATGTAGCCGAGGGAGTAGACCACGATGAGCATCGAGAGGAACGACACGAGGAGGAGCATCACGGCGCTCAGGTTGTCGATCAGGAGACCCATCCGGATCCCGTCGAACCCCGGGACCGACGAGACCCCGGGAATCCACTCGAAGGAGGCGTCCGGGCTGACAGAAAGGCCCGCCCCGAGGGCCCCCGCGAGCAGGACCTCGTAAAACAGGAACGCGGAGAGGACGAACGACCCGGCGACCGCGCCCACGGCGACGTGTCCGCCTCCCTCAGGGAGCCGGCGACCCGCGATGCCGATGACGACGAACGCGAAGATCGGCAGGAGGATGATGAACCACGCGTACTCGAACACGTCACAGCCTCAGGATCCGCACCTTGTCGAGTTCGATTGTCCCGTGGGTCTGGTAGATGGAGAGGAAGATCGCCATGCCGACGGCGGCCTCCGCGGCCGCGACTGCGATTCCGAGGAGGGCGAACACCTGGCCGCTCGGGTCGTTCGCGGCCGACGAAAAGGCGACGAAATTCAGGATCGCGGCGTTCAGCATGATCTCGATGGACATGAGAACGATGATCGCGTTCCTCCGGGCGAGGACCCCGTAGAGCCCGATGCACAGCAGGAGCGCGGCGAGGACCAGCTCCCACTCGAGCGGGATCAGGGGCCCACCTTCCCGGGTTCGTCCATCTTCGCGAGGTAGATCCCGCCGATCATCGCGGAGCCGAGCAGGAGGCCAATCAGGACGATCGTGATCGGGAAGGCGAGGAACAGGCTGTTCGCGATGCCGTCTTCGGGCCCCGCGGTCGCGTTGTCGTCGTACACGGGGATCTCATGGAGCTCGGAAGGCCAGGGGATCCCGACGAAGGAGATCGACATGATGACGAACAAGGCTCCCACGGCTGCGAGGACGAGGACGTCCCGTTCGCGCATCAGGTCTCCTCCGAGGTCGGCTCGTCCATGATCTTGCGCCGCGTGAGCATGATGCCGAATAGGAACAGGACCGGCACGGCCCCCGCGTACACGAGGATTTGGATCAGGAACACGAACTCCGACCGGAACAGGAGGTAGATCCCTCCGATCGTGATGAGGGTCACCGCGAGCCAGAACGCCGCCCGGACGAGCCGCTTGTTGACGACCACGAGGACGGAGGCGATCACCTCGACCGCGCTCAGCACGACGAACGCGACGAGCTCCCAGTCGACCGCCATGTTAGGCCTCCCTGACGCACGCGTCCTCGCCGCCCGGCATGTGCTACCCCCACACGACCCGGGCTCCGGCCCCGATCAGGATCGCGAGCAGGGAGTACGGGACGAGCCGCTTCCATCCGATCTGCAAGATCTGATCGATCCGGATCCGCGGTACGGACCACGAGATCCAGATGAAGATCAGGCACAGGACCCACACTTTGAGGAGGAAGTAGAGTTCCTCGGGGAAGATGGGGATCGCGACCGGGCCCGCGTACACGATCGCGAAGACGGGTCCGCTCCAGCCGCCCAGGTAGAGGATCGCGATGAGCGCGGAGCCCGCGATCATTCGCAGCCACTTGAAACCGAACACGATGCCGAACCGCATCCCGCTGTACTCCGTCGTCCAGCCTTCGACGAGCTCCGCCTCGGCCTCCGGGATGTCGAACGGGATGCGCTCCATCTCCGCGACGATCGCGACGGAAAAGATCACGAACCCGAGGGCCTGCGGGCTGAAGATGTACCAGGCGGGAATCGAGAAGAGGCCGAGCTCCACGAGGGGCCGGTCCTGCTGTTGCACGATGTCGAACAGGTTCAGGCTCCCGGTCGAGAACACGAGCGCGATCACGGCGAGGATGAGCGGGATTCCGTACGACATGAGCTGCGCGGCCGCGCGGAGGCCACCGACGAGGGTGTACTTGTTGTTCGCAGACCAGCCTGCGACAAGGATGCCGAAGGGGGCGAGGCTGAACGCCGCGAGCACGAAAAGGAGGCCGAACTCGAGCCTCGCGACGTAGAACCCGGAGCTCCACGGGAGGGCGACGAAGATCATGAGGGTCGACGCCGCGATGAGGACCGGGGAGATGTGGAACATCGCGGAGTCCGCGGTCGCCGGCGTGAGGTTCTCCTTCTGCAGGAGCTTGACCCCGTCGGCAACGTTCTGAAGGTAGCCGGTTCCCTTGTGCGTCGGACGCGTCCCGCGGTTGAAGGGCCAGAGGGGAAGCGACCAGATCGAGATCATGATGCCGTACCGGTCTTGGAGGCGACTGTAGATCTTCCTCTCGATCCACATGACGGTGAGGAGGTTGAACAGCGTCACCCAGAGCAGGATGACCGTCATCGCGATGATCCACGTGAGGACCGTCACGACGAACGTCCCGAGGAGGAACGCCGCAAGCCCGAATAGCGGGTCGTGGAGGGGCGGGATCGCGTTCCCGAGTCCCTCCAGGATGATCCTCACGAGTTCGAGGATCGCGACGGTGAGGACCTTGCACACTTCGAAGAGGTTTGGCGCGACGAGGGGCTGGCTCATTTGTCCATCTCCCCGACGCACACGTCCACGGAGCCCAGGATCGCGACGACGTCCGCGAGCTTGTTGCCCCGGAGCAGGGTCGGCGTAGCGGCCATCGTGCAGAAGACCGGGCTCCGGATCTTCACGCGGTAGGGACGGTCATCTCCGTCCCCGCACACGTAAAAGAGGGCCTCCCCGCGGGAATCCTCCGTGTGGGCGACCCCCTCGCCCTCCGCCCGCCGAGGTGGCTTCACGCGATAAGCCCCCGTGGACGGGACCTTGTCGAAGGCTTGCTCGAGGATGCGGCACGACTCGCGGAGCTCGTTGAACCGGCAGACGAATCGGGCGTAGGAGTCGCCGCCGTCGGCGCCCTTCCACACCTGCGGTGCGAACTCGACCTCCTCGTACGTCTCGTAGGGATCGAGGCGACGAAGGTCCACGTCGACGCCGCACGCCCTCAGATTGGGCCCGGTAACGCCCCAGTCGATTGCGTCCTTCGAAGAGATCTTCCCGACGCCCTCCGTCCGGAGGTGGAAGACCTTCGAGTCCTGGAAGAGAGCCTCATAGTCCTTGAGCTTCTTGAGGAAGTGCCCGATGGATCGCATGCTCATTGCGCCGAACTTCTCCGGGATGTCGTTCCTCACCCCGCCGATCCGCGGATAGTTCTGGTTCATGCGGGCCCCGGACATGAGTTGGATCAGATCGAGGAACAGTTCCCGTTCACGCAACGCCCACAGGAGCCCCGTGAGCAACCCGAGGTCCGGGCCATAGGACGCGAGCCACATGAGGTGGGAGGCGATCCTCTGAAGCTCCAGGGAGATCAGCCGCAGCCACTGGCCACGCTCCGGAACCTCGAGGCCCATCATCCTCTCGACGGCGAGGCAGTATGCGTGGGACCACGTAATCGACGAGACGTAGCAGAGGCGGTCCGTCAGGACGACGTTCTTCTGGAATTCCCGCACTTCCATGATCTTCTCGTAGCCCCGGTGGAGGTATCCGATCTCCGGCTCCGCGTCGACGATCGTCTCCCCGTCGACCTTCACCCTCATGTTCCAGAGCCCGTGGGTCATCGGGTGCTGCGGGCCCATGTTGACCCAGAATTCGGGCATCACTTGCCCCCTTTCAGCTTCCGGCGACTGATGTACTGGCGGTCGACCTCCTGGGCGAAGTCCTTCCGGAGCGGATGGAACTTGAAATCCTTCGGCAGCAGGATGCGCTCGAGCTTCGGGTGGCCCTCGAAGACGACGCCCATCAAGTCCCAGGCCTCCCGCTCGTGGTAGTCCGCGGCGTGCCACAGTCCGATGACGCTGTCGATGCGCGGTTCGTCGTATGGGATCCGGGCGTTCAGCTGGACCTGGCAGCCGTTGTGCCAGTTCGTCACGTGGTACACGCACTCAAAACGATCCTTCCAATCCACCGCGGAGATGCAGGACAGGTGCTCGAACGCGAGCGCCTCTTTGAGGTACGTGCACACCTCGACCAGGTCCTTCCGGTCGATCTCCGCATGGACGAGGAGGGGACGCAGCACCTTCGCGTTCCGCAGCCGGTCCCGGAACCGGGCGACGAGCTGCGCCTGGATCTCCTCCGCGACGCCTGGGACCGGCCGTCCCGAATAGGCGGCACGGACGGCCGTATCCGCGCTCAAATCTGGATGACCTCCTCCTTCTTGAGCGCGTACTGCGTCGCGACGAACATGATGCCGAGGAAGATGAAGACGGAGAACTTCGCGGGCCCGCTCGCGACGTTCAGGAGGCCGCCCCACGCGAAGGCCCAGAGGAACAGGAAGATCGCCGCGACATCGAACACCAGGAAGATGAGGCCGAACATGTAGTACTGGAAATGGAACTGGATCTGGGCCTCTCCCTCGGGCAGCTCCCCGCACTCGTACGTGAGGTCCTTGAGCGGCGTCGGGTGGTCCGGACGGAACAGGCGCGTCGCGAAGAACGTCCCGAGCGGGAACAGGAGCGCGAGAATCGCGAAAATGGCTACCGGCGCATAGCTGTCCAGCAGCATTCGCGCCGCAAAATGTGGCAGCCTATTAAACCTTTAGTCGGGCTCCTTCTGAAGGGAGCGTAGCGGGGCTTCGCAGACGGCTCCGCCAACGGTTTATATCGGACTGGCGGCTCTCGACGTGCATGGCGGCCGTGAAGCAGCTCCCTCCCGGACAGCGAGAGGTGCGGAAGTGGCCTCGCCTGGATCTCGGGATCGTCCCGCGGTTCGATCCGAAGGAATGGGACCTGCGAATCGACGGCGAGGTCGACAGCCCCCTTCGATTCACGTGGGACGAATTCCAGAAGCTTCCCGCGAAGACGTTCATGTCTCCGTTTCACTGCGTGACGGGCTGGTCCACCTTCGACAATACGTGGATCGGCGTCCCGATCCGGGAGCTTGCGGAGCGCGCACGGGTCCGGCCTTCCGCGCGGTTCGTGAACTTCCACTGTGGGGACGGGTACACGACCTCCCATCCGCTCGATGTGCTCTACGACGACGACGTCGCCCTCGTCTACCAGTGGGACGGTCAGCCGCTCCCGCTCGAACACGGGGGACCGATGCGTCTCCTGGTCCCGAAGCGGTACGCCTGGAAGAGCGCGAAGTGGGTTCGACGCGTGTCGTTTCACGCGGAGGACGAGCTCGGCTACTGGGAGGTCCGCGGGTACAGCAACACGGCGGATCCCACGACGGAAGACCGGTACGCATAGGCGAGCCGTTCGGAAACTCCATAAGGCCTGCAGGCTTCGTCCGCGCGAATCTCCGTGGCGACCCCGGACGTCGGACGGCCGAGCGAACGCAGGATGTCCTTCTTCGAGCATCTCGAGGAACTCCGGCGACGGCTCCGGGTCGTGATGGCGGTCCTGATCCTCTTCTTCGTCTTGTTCCTCGTGTTCGACATCCAACTCGTATCCGTCGGCGGGGTCCCCGTCCCGGTCCCCGTCCCGAGTTTCCTTGCGAACAACACCCCCGTGGCCGACCGGGTGATCGCGTACTTCGTGGACTACTACAAACCTGCGGACGTGAACCTCACACTCCTCCATCCCTGGGACGGAGTGATCGTCGAGATCAAGGTCGCGTTCTTCCTTTCAATCCTTCTGTCGTCCCCCGTGAGCGCGTACGAATTCAGCAAGTTCATCGGCCCCGCCCTCCGACCGAAGGAGAAGCGACTCATCGTCCGCATCGCGGTCCCGGTCTTCGTCCTGTTCGCCGCAGGGGTCGTCGTCGCGCATCTCATCGTCCTGCCCTTCACCTTCGACTTCCTGTACTCCGTCGCGCGACGGATCGGCGTAGACTTCCCGCTCCTGTTCATCGACGACTTCATCAGCTTTGTCGTCGTGTTCATGATCGCCTTCGGCGGGTCGTTCGAGCTGCCCGTCGTGATGTACGCCCTCACGGCGGCGGGACTCGTCGATGCCGGCTTCTGGAAGCGTCACTGGCGCTTCGCGGTCATCGCGATCTTCGTCTTCGGCGCAATCGTGACTCCCGACGGAAGCGGCGTGACGATGATGCTCGTGTCGCTGCCGATGCTCTTCCTCTATGTCGGAGGGTACTCGGCGGTCTGGATCCGCGGGCGGCGGAAGGGTCGGGCGAAAAGCTCATAAGACCCGCCCTCTTTGGACTCTGACGGGGAATCGTTTGTCCGACCCCTTTGGCATCACCGCTCAGATCCCCGTGGGCATCGAGCTGATCGTCCTTCTGATCATCATCGCGATCCTGCTTTTGTTCGGGCCTTCGAAGCTCCCCGAGCTCGCCCGGGGAATCGGCAAAGCGCTCGGCGAGTTCCGGCGGGGGAAGATGGAAGTCGAGCGGCAGATCTCCACGGAGCTCCGCGAGATCGAGGTCCGCGACACGCGCGGGAAGGTCGACAAGGCCGCGGGCGCCCTCGGCGTCGCGTCCACGGGGCGGAGCGAGATGCAGCTCAAGATCGATGTGGCCCGGGCCGTCGACCGGGCGGGCGACGATCAGGTCGTCGCGGCCGCCCAGGCCCTGGGCGTATACTCGTCCGGCGCGGACATCCAGCGTCTCAAGGAACAGATCATCAAGGCCCTCAACGTGTAGAGCCCCCGGTTCGGTATCTTTATCCCGAAAGCGGGTTTACGCCCGCCGACGAGGGAGTGGGATGGAGGCGAATGACTACGCCCACCGTCGGCTCGTGAACGCCTTGGGCCCCGAGCGGGTCGCGAGGGGCGAGCTGGAGCGCATGGTGTACAGCCATGATTTCGCGTCCCTCCCGAAGCCCGCGCTCCTCCAATGGCGTCTCTACCCGGACTTCGTGGTACTCCCTCAGACGACGGAAGAGGTTTCGACCCTCGTGCGCCTGAGCGACGAGTCGGGGCTCCCCATCACCCCGAGGGGCTCCGGGACCGGAGCGTACGGGGGAGCCGTCCCGAACCGGGGCGGGGTCCTGATCGACATGCGGAAGATGAACCGGGTCGTCGCCCTGAACCCCGCGGACCGCACGGTGACCGTCGAGGCGGGTCTCGCGTGGGAGCACCTCGCGGACTACCTCGCGTCGAAGGGGTTCGCCTTGCCCGTCGTTCCGATCGCCGCCCCCGCGAGCACGATCGGCGGGGCGATCAACTCCGGGGTCGTCTGTTTCGGATCGTACCGCCACGGGTCCCTTCGAGGGCTGATCCTGGACCTCGAGGTCGTCCTTCCGGACGGGTCCGTCTTGCACACGGGATCCGGGCATGACGCGCCAGGCCAGTTCGGCGACCTGACCTCGCTTTTCCTCGGGGCAGAGGGGACCCTCGGAGTCGTCACGAGAGCCGTCCTGCGTATCGACCCGAAGGCGGAGGAGACCCGCGCGGATGCGTACACGTTTCGGACCCTCGAGGACGGGGTCCGCTTCCTCCAGGCGATCGCCTCATCGGACCTGATCCCCTTGCACGTGGGCCTCCTGGACCGGGAGCACTTCGTGCTCGAGCGGGCCCTTCGACCCGAGACCCCGGAACCCGCGGACATCGCCCTCGTCGCGCTGCAGGGACACAAGGACGAGGTCCTCGAGCAGGAGAAGGAGTTGGACCTCTTCGCGTCGAAGGCGGGCGGCACGAAGATGGCCCCGGAGGCTGCCTCCGAGCTCTGGGACCGACGGTTCACGATGTACGGCGCGCGTCGCCTGAGCCGCGGCCTCGTCGTGTCGAGCAACCTCGTGCCGGTCGCGCGCCTCGGAGAGGCGGTCGACGCGGCCCACCGCCTGCTCCGAACGATGAAGCTGGACGGGGCGATCCAGGCGGCCCTCCTCGACCCGACGACGGCGTCCTTCGCGCCGTACGTCCTCATGGACGACACGCGCCCGTCCGGGCCCGCGACCCTCGGGTTCGTGAAGAAGATGGGGGACGCGGCGCGAGGGCTCGACGGGCATCCAATGGGCCTCGGGATGTTCATGGTGTTCAACCTCGCGAAGATGCACGGAAGGGCGACGGGATTCATGGGCGCCGTCAAGGAGGTTTTCGACCCGACGCGCAAGATCAACGCGGGCAAGACGACGGAGGTATGGACGAAGTTCACCTGGCCGATCATCGACACGGTCCCGCCGTTCATGATGGGGCTCGGGCTCGACCTCGCCGCGTTCCTTCGGCGGATCAAGCCGACGAGGGACCGATATGCCCGCGCGTACCGGAAGATCGGAGGTCCCTGACGTGGGCCTCCTACGGGACTGGGCGTTCGTCGAAGCGGCGGTCCGGATCCCCGCCCTCCGGGATGTCGTCCGGGAAGCCCTGATCCGAGCCATGTTCACGCGCGACGATCGCGTCCTGCCGCGGGAGATCGTCGCGGACCTCGGTCGCACCCCGGCCGTGACGGTCAAGGTGAAGGACGACGCGGAGGTCCGCAAGCTCGTCGAGGTCTTCAGCGGGGGCGAGAGCAGCGTGAATCTCGGCCTGGCTCCGGAGGATTACCACTACTTCCGCCGCGCCCTGAGCGTCGGCAAGGACCGGGACATCGGCGTGGTCCCGAGACCGCGGGTCCTCCTTACGTACGACTGGCTCGTCCCCGAGCAGCGGGGCGTGGAACTCGACTTCTCCGCGTACGCGGAGGTCGACTTCCAGAAGGGCGCGCACCGGGCCGTCGCTCAGGTCGGCGCGGCTTGGAAAGACGCGTACGATGCGGCCCTCGCCGCCGGGCACCTGGTCCCCTTCGTTCCGACGGTCCCCCTGGACTTCTCGATCGGGGACGGGGTCTGGGGGGACGCCCCGTACGGCTCGTACCGTGCGGAGTTTGGCGAGTACGTGAACGCGCTGCGGTCCGTGTCCGCGTACGGACATCGCACGCGGGTGGGCTTCGAGGATGTCTCGAACGAGGGCGCCGGGTACGACCTCCTCCACGCAATCCTGCCCGTCGCGTCCGAGTTCGTCGTGCCGCTCGCCGTCGCGTTCCGTCTCCTGCCGAGGCCCTCCGCGAGGAAGACCCTCACGTACGGGTTCGACGACCCCGCGAAGGCGGCCGCCGCCTTGGACAGGCTCGGGGGGTCCTTCCGGACGCCGCTCTGGGTCCATGCGGTCGATGGGGCCGCCGCCGGGCTTCTGCGCCCCGGCACGTCGAGCGAGGCGTTCACCGTTCAGCTCAGTCTTTCCGGCTCCGCTGCAGGCCTTGCGGCGCGGGAGAAGGCGTTCGACGTCCTGTTCGCAGGCTTCAAGACAAAGGGAACCGACGTCCCGAACCCCTTCGATGGGCCCGCGGACGCGTACCGGAAGACCGCCGACCGGGTCTCGCGGTCCCTGTTCGTCGGAGAGGTCCGGATCCCGGTGCGGGCCTTGCCGGACTTCCACGCGAAGACGAAGGCCCTCGGGGCCCAGGCCGCGGCTCCGGCGAGCCTGTACGCGTCCCTCCGGTCCACAGGCATCCTGTCCGCGTTCCCCGCGTTCGAGGCGTCCGGAGAGCGTCACCGGACGTACGAACTCTCGAAGGGGGTCGCCGGCATCGTGGAAGGAATCCCCGGAGCGATCTTCGTCTCGCGGATCGCGCATCTGTGGGACGACAGCCCCGGGTTCCGGCGTCGGATGGCCCTGCTCCAGAAACTCAAGATGGAAATCGACGCGTCGCGGGTCGTGCAGCCCCTCCTACGCTCCTGACCGAGCTACATCTGGGGGGCACCGCAGGCCGGGCAGATCGCCCGGCCCGATTCCAGGACGCCCATGCATGCGATGCACCGTCCCGTCCGGATGCGGATCGGGAGCAGGGACACGAACATGCCGGCGGGGACGAAGACCGCGGTGAGCCACAACTGGGGCGGCTGCGCGACGATCCCCTCGAGTCCGATCGCGACGAGGAACACCCCGACGACCTTCAGGATCACGATCAGCCGTTGGGTGCGGGGCAGGTTCTGGATCGTCTGGATCTCCTGGCGAAACGTCATCCGCGGCGACTTCCGAGCCTTGTGCGCGCGGACGGCCGGAGCGGAGCTCCCGGGGTCGGCCACCTAGGGGGCCTCCGGAGCGGGTGCGGGCATCGGCGGGGAAGGGACCTGGGCGAGGCGCGGTCCGGATACCGCTATCGGGGCCCTTGGAGGGGCCGTCGTGGGCACGAGCTTCCCGTCCCTCATCTCGAATCCGTGCTTCGATACCATCGTAATCGCGTCGACGGGGCAGACGATCGCGCACTTCTCGCACCCCACGCAGTTGTCGTACACGATGACCGCCTTCCGGGACGTGTACGAGTATTCCGGCAGTGCGAACTTCCGGTCCGCCATGTCGATCGCTTCGAACGCGCAGTTGTCGAAGCAGTGAGTGCAACCCATGCACACCGGCTCGTCGACGACCGCGACGGTCCCCCGGCCACGGACGAACTCGAGCGTCCGGCCCTTGTACGTCCCCTTGTAGCGTTCCTTCGCGAGGCGCAGGTTCATCTGACGCACGTCGCGGTAGTACGCGACGAGCGGGTCCGGGGGCAGAGTAGTGGCCGGGACGGGCGCGGCGGCGATCGGCCTCACCCCCTCCTCCCGGGCGAGGGGGGCTCCTTGCGTTTCGCATCGACGTTGCTCCCGGTCGGGTAGTCACCGGGGAGCCGCTCCGCGAGGAACTGGGTGATGTCCATGACCCGGAACGCGTACCGGTCCGAACCGGGCTTCCATTTGTTCTCGTGGTGCAGGCACCCGAAATGGGTGAGGCACTTCGGGCACGCGGTGAGGAGGACGTCCGCCCCCACGGCACTCGCCTCGTCCATGCGGCTCGCGGTGATCCCCTTCGTCTTGTCGTTGCAATACATCATCTGCGCGACCCCGCAGCACTGCGCGTCCGCCCGGAACGTCTTCAGTTCCACGAGCTCCGCGGTGTCGACGCGCTTGATCAGCTCCCGCGGCTCCTCGTAGACGGGGTCGACGGGCATCTGGCGACCCGAGCGGCACGGGTCCTGGTAGACGACCCGGATCTTCTTGCCCCCCTCTCCCTGAGGCGGGATCCGCAGGCCCCTCTCGTACAGGACCTGGGTGATGTGCACGACCCGCACGCCTGGCAGTTTGTAGTCCAACTTGAAGGTCCGGTACCCTTCCGCGCAGGAGGTGACGAGGGTCTTCACCTTGAGCATCTGGATGACTCGCGTGTTGTAGTCCCGCATCTTCCGGAAGACGTCGACCTTGCCCTGCCAGAGCTGGTCGTGCCCGCAACACTTCATGAAAGACCGGTCCAGGATCATCGGCTGGATCCCCACGGCGCGGAGCAGCTTGATCGACGAGTCGAAGATGATCCCATGGTTCGTGTCCCCGTAGTTCAGGTGAGAGAACTGCATCTCCTGGTCGTAGTAGTCGATGCATCCCGGGTAGTACGCGAATTCCGACGTATGCTCGACTTTGATCTCCGGGATCGTCGTGTCGTCCGCCTCGCTGTCCAGGAGCCGGAACAGGACGGGGTGGGGGATCGTCCGGCCCGGGCCGTACTCCGTGTCCATCACGTCGGCCCGCCTCCGTCCGCCGCGACGCGGCCCTGGCTCTTCGCCCGTTCCTCGAGGATGTAGTCGCTGTACTTGATGTCGAGCGGGCAGACCGCGCTGCACGCGTCGCACGCGAGGCATGTCCACAGGGGCACCCCGTCGTGCTGCTTCTTGAACGAGTTGTAGACGAGGTTCAGGCCACCGAGGGCGTCGTCCTCGACCTTCGTCACAGGGCACACCGTGTGACACTTGCCGCACTGGTAGCATTCGTTGAGGAGGTACTCGTACGAGCTGTACGGACGTCGGAGGCCGAGCCACGCCGTCAGGACGACGAACGACGGGACGAACAGGAGCGTGTTCATGTTCGGGTACAGGACGGAAAGGACGAACAACAGGCCGGTGGGATTCGTGCGGTCGAGGTAATAGAACAGACCGAGGAACAGGGCGAGGCCCACCGCGCCGGAGAGGAGGACGACCTTTCGCGCCCTCGCCTCCGGCAACGACACGGCCGCGGCCGCGGCGAGGACCGTCGACGCGGTCAGGACCGCGAGGAAGAGCGTGAGCTCGAGTCGGTACGGCTCCACGAGGGGGCCGAGCCATCCCGGCGCGAGCAGGATCAGGGCGGCGTGTGCGACCACGACGATGGCCCCGATCGAGCAGAGGGGCACGAGCCACCGCCGCATCGGTCGGTACCCGAGCCGGCGCAGGGCGACGTAGCTCAGGAAGAACGTGAGGACGCTCGGGACGATGAAAAACAGCTTCATCGTGTCGTCGGGGATGAGCGGCGTCGCGGTCGTCGCCTCGCTCGGGTCGATATCCGGCGTCCGCCACCGCTCCGCGACGACCTCCCGGATCGAGTACAGGGACGCGAAGAACGTCCATACGAGGATGAAGGAGATGCCGAGCGCGGACCGGAAGGGAGCCTTCGCCGGGCGGGCCTCGCGCCCGCGGTCCAGGAACGGGAGCAGGACGAGGTAGATTACCGGGATGCCGCTCAGGATGTCCCCCCAGAAGGCCGCGTCGAACCGGGTCTCGAGGGGCGTCCCGGGCCCAAGGACGAACTGGGGGAAGATGTCCGCGACCTTCAGGAGCCCCCATGAGAACAGCAGGTACCAGTCGGGCACGATGAGTTCCGAGAGCTGAGGGCTGCGCGCGGGGCCCAGGAACGGGGTCACGTACGCGGAGAGGAAGAACATGATCGCGATCAGGATGAAAATCACGACGAAGTCCCTCGCGGCTTCCTGGGGCCAGAAGGGGATCCCGGGCTGGTGGTCCGCCCGCTGCGGGCCGTACTGCCTCGGGAACCCGGGGCGCGCCTCCAAGACTTTCGCCTTGACGCGTTCGATCTCCATGGCTCACCTCAATGGGGCTCCGCGACGCCTTGGATCCAGACGAGGGCCATGTGCAAAAGCATGAGAGCCGTGCCGATCGCCGGGAGGATGAACACGTGGAGCCAGTACATCCGGAGGACGAAGATGCCGGACAGGGTGCTGATGTCGCCCCACATGAACGTCGCGACGGCGTCCCCGATGACAGGGGTGGCCCGGGTCATATTGATCCCGATGTTCGCGGCCCCTTCGCTCAGGTTGTTCGCCGGAAGGAGGTACCCGGAATAGCCGAACAGGATCGTGATCATGAGGAGGACGACCCCGATGAGCCAGTTCAGCTCCCGTGGCTTCTTGTACGCGCCCGTGAAGTAAACCCGCGTCATGTGGAGGAACACGGCCGCGATCATGATGTGCGCAGACCAGTGGTGCATCCCGCGGACGATGAACCCGAAGGGGACCTCCGTCATGATCCGGTTCATCGAGATCCAGGCAGGGTTCACGATATCCCCGCTCGACGTCAGCTGGAGACTCCCGTCCGGGATGTAGAAGAAGCCCAGGATGATCCCCGTGATTGTGAGCACGATGAACGACACGAAACTGATCCCACCGAGGCAGTAGAGCGGATACCAGTACCAGATCGTCTTCAGTTCGTACTTCTCCGCGTGGCTGCGGGGCATCTGGCGCTGGTCCGTCTGGACCGCCTTGCGGGTCAGGTCGGCCCACGGAGCGGTCGGGAAGCGCGTAGCGAGCCATCGGAACACCATCCGCCCCGTGTCCCGCCGGATCGAGCCGCTCGCCATGGTCCTCCTACGCGCAGTAGAGGTACCAGCGCGGGTCCGCCATTCCTCCGACGAGGACGTCCGCCTGGGCCCGGACCGGCACGATCGCCAGGGCGCGATTCGCCGGCCCATGCACCCGTTCCGCGCCGACGTACCGCGCTCCGCTCTTCTCGTGCACGTTCACGACGAGCCGCATCGGTTCGTACTGCGATCCGTGGCACACGCAATACACGGGGTCCTGACCGTACACCTGGTACGACGGGGCCGGCGCGACATAGTTGTAGTCCGGCGGCGGGTCCGTCACGACGTGCCATCCCGGAGGGCAGCAGAGATGGACGCACCGGTCGAACATGACGACGATCCGAACGTCTCGGTCCGCATCGTCGTAGTACAGGGAGAATCCCTCAGGAAGCGGCACGGGCAGCTCCTGGTCCGCCGGCTTCCGGAAGTTCGTGTCGTCCCGCTTCACGCGGACGACGAGGACCGGGAACCCCGTGAAAGGGACGAGCCGGTCGTCCGCGAAGAGTCCTTGCCATACGCCGGTGGCCCCGAGCCACTCCGCGTCGAAGTCGGGGACCCTCATCACTCTCCCGGCTTTTGAGTTCCACCACTGCGGGGTCGGGAATTTCGTGTAGTAGATCTGGTCCCGAATCTCGCCGTCGCGTCGGATCGGAGGCGGAAGCAGCTGGCCCACGCTCGACGCGGTGAGTGCGCCGAGCGTGCCGACCGTCCCGGCGGCCATCCCCAGGCGTACCCACTCCCGCCTGGTCCAGCCGCCTTTCTTCTCCGCGCCTTCCCAGCTCATGCGCTCTCCTCAGCGAAACGTCCTCGGGGGGACGATCTTCGGGCGGCGGATCTTGTGGATGAGCTCGTCCGGCATGAATTCCTTACGGTACACGTCCAAGGCCACCGCGAAGAGCAGGCACACGACCCCTAGGAAGACGCCCATCGCGGCGTTCGCGTTGACGTCCGAGACCCCCGACATGACCTGCTGCGCCACGACGATCGTGAGGGCTGTGAACCAAAGGATCCCAACGACGAGTCCTCCGATTGCCACCGCGGCCATCGAACTCCGACGTGGCGAGTCCGCTCGGATGATCTCCGTCATGGGAGTCCCCGCTTGACGTGCGCCTTGTGGTCCGTGAACCGGCCGCTCGAGGACTTGATGACGAAATAGGCGATGCCGATCCAGAGGATCATCGCGAAGATGCCGATCATCCCGATCCAGTAGGCACGGAGGAAGACGCCCGG
>DATEUA010000035.1:0-5747 GCA_035283405.1 Thermoplasmata archaeon
GGGCGAGCTCGAGGTTCGTCGCGACGCCGCTGTTCGAGTTGCTGGGGGCGTAGAACCAGGTGTCGATCTGCGACCCGCTAAGGACGAACTCCTCCGGGTACGTCGAGCCCCAGATGATCCCTTCGACGTAGACGGACCTCGAGAGCGCGTCGGAGATGAGGTCCGCACTACCGCGCAAGGAGACGCGAACGGGACCCGACTGGAGGAGTGCCTGGAGATGGTGCGCCACGTTCGCCGTCGTCTGGAAGGCGGGGAGCGGGCCGGGGCACACGATATCCCCACGCACGCTGTCCGGATTCTGGTTCTCTCCATAGTACCCGTAGAAGATCGTCGCGATGGCTCCGCGGTGAGCCGCCTCGATGAGGGGCGCCGTCGGCCACTGGGTCACGAAGTCATCGCGCAGGATGAGGGCCACCTTCCCCGTGACGTCGCCCGCGCGGTCGAACTCCTTCGCCGTGCCGCGTCCGACCCACACGAGATCGGCGACGATCGCGTCCGCGGTGTTATTGAAGTCGTAGATGTACCATTCCCCGACGCGGCGGAAGTGCGCTGGGCTCGCCCAGCCGGACGCCGCCAGGACGTCGTATCCGTGAGGGTCCACGCGTCCCCAGCTCATGAAGCAGTTCCCGTACCCGCTCGACGGGTACACCGTCCCGGCCTCGGGGGCGACGACCCGGACCTCGCTGAACCGGAACTCCCAGGACGTCGTGATGTACGTCCGGATCGTGGCCTCGTCCACGTAGGGCGCGAGCTGGGACCGGACGTACTCCGCGGCGGCCCGCTCCTCCGCGGTCCCGCTGACCTTGCCGATGAGGCCAATCCGTTCGGACCAGCCGTCGTTCGGCGTGGACAGGTACCGAGCGTGGTCCCACGCGTTGTCCGTGTCGTATGCCGCGGCGACCTCCTGTTCGAACGTCGAAAGCCCAGGCCGGCCGGGCAGGATTAGGTCGGACCCGCCTGCGGCCGTCGCCGGCCCGCCCGCGGCCGGGACGAGCCCAACCGAAAACACGATTCCCACGAGGACGACGGACGCAAGAACGCTCCACGCGCGCATCGCGCAACCCCCTCAGGCCGGGAACGGGTTCGCGACAGTTAAGCGTTGTGTCCTCGAGGCCTCTCACCTCGGTCGGCTCACGCGGTCCTTTGGACCCGGATGTGATTCTCCTCGAGCCGCGCGAGGAAGATCCGTCGGGTTTCTTCGGCCAGGCACTCCGGAGGAAACACGCCCGCGGGTTTCACCTCGCCCCACGCGAGCATCTCGACGAGGATCGCCGCGGATACGCCAACCTTGTAGGACATATTCGTCGCCCCCGGCATCCATTGCTGGACCTCACGGAGGGAGGGACCGAGGGCGTCATAACGGATGACGTGTCGCGACCCGCCCTTCGTCCCTTCGACCACGACGACGTGGCAGCCCGTGGCGTCCTTCAAGATCCCTCGTCGAAGGAGCGTGGGGACCGCTTCGGGCGTCAGCGCCGGCGGACTGAGCGCGATGAGGACGTCCCGGGGAACCACCTGGACCTTCCCGACGCGCTTCCGCTCTCGGCTCAGGAGGCCCATGGCCATCGCCTCCTTCATCTGGACCACGTGGTGGCCGCCCATCTTCAGATCCACGTAGCGGAGGCCCTTTCCGAGGAACCTCCCGAACGTGATCGGCTCCTCGTGCATGTGCTGGACGACGGACTGCCGCCCAAAGGGCTCCGGGAACTCGAAGATCTCCTCTTCGCTGAATGGAGGAACGCGGCGGACCTTCCCGTCCTCGAAGACCGCCGGCGGTTCCTCCATGTCCTCCAGGGCGACCTCCGCAGACCACAGGGAAAGGGGCCTCGTCGCGTCGATCCTCGAGACGAGTCGCAGTCGGACCGCATCGACCGTGTCGAGTTCCTCCACGGCTTCCCGGGCGAGGACGTTCGTGACGCCGGGCGAGCCGCCGCACTGCATCAGGGCGACCCGCCCCTGGCGTTCAAATCGCTTGGACAGGGCGATCTGCGCGCGGAGGTTCCCATAGTCCGCGGCGAGGTCCTGGTAATGCACGCCCGCCTCGAGGGCCGCCTGGGTGAGGGGCAGGTTGAAACGTGGCAGGGCGGCGTTCACGACGACGTCCGTCGACCCCAACGCCTTCCGCACGGCCCTCGGGTCCGACGCATCGATGCGGGCTGCGCGCACGCGCGGGGAGTTCGCGAACCGCTTCGCGGCCTGGGCCCGCCCGAGGGATACGTCCGAGCACACGACGGAGTCGATGGCGTCGCTCCGCCCGAGGAACCTGGCCATGACGGCTCCTTGGGCGCCCGACCCGACGAGGAGAACCCGCATCCTCCAGACCGTTCGGGAAATCGGGCCGGGCTACAAAAGCGCTTGCGGTCGCACGCGCGGCAAGACGACTGCGGCGAGACTCGGAAGAAAGTTCAAAGACGAGGGGCGTCCTCGCATCCTCGGATGGCGGCCCTCCTCCGGCGGATCCCGGCGGCCCTCCGACGCCTCCCCTGGTGGCGGTTCGCGGCCGGAGTCGTATCCGGCGCAGCGGCCCTTGTCCTGACGCTCCTGCTTCGAGCCCTCGGCCTCGGCCTGTTCCTCCCGGAGATCGCGATGGATTTCGCGGTCGATCGGCTACCCGGGAGCGTCGAGACGTTCTTCATCCGGACGATGGGGGAGGGGGCGAAGGCCTTCGGACTCCTCGTCGCGGTCCTCGTCTTCCTCGCCCTCGCGGGCGCGTATGCGCTCCCGTATCGGGCCCTGGAGCGTCGCATCCGCCACCGGTGGGTCCTGCTCGCCGTCGTGGCGTTCGGGTACGCGGCCGCCGTCCTCCTCGCGATCCTACCGGTCCTCGGGGGCGGCCTCCTCGGAACGGCGACGCGGACGGGCGCGGGGTTCGCGGCCTTCAGCCAGGTCCTCGCCGGCTTGATCTATGCGGCGACCCTCGACCACCTCCTCGTGGACGTCGCCGCGCGTCATCCAGAGGGCTTCCGTCCGTCGAGGCGGCAGTTCGTCGTGGGTCTCGGGATCCTCTTCTTCGGGGCCGCGGTCGCCCTCGCGGGCTTCGGGGCCCTCGTGGCGCGAACCGCGCGCCTCACGTTCGCGAGCGTCGAGGAGCTCTTTGCAAACGAGGTCACCCCGAACGAGACGTTCTATCGCGTCACGAAGAATCTGATCGACCCCGAGGTCGACCGCGCGGCATGGAGGCTTTCGGTCGACGGCCTCGTCGCAACAGAGAGGACGCACACCCTCGATGAGCTGGAGGCGCTTCTGGGGGTCTCGGAGTTCGTGACCCTCGAATGCATCAGCAACGAAGTCGGGGGGGACCTCATCAGCAGTGCGAAGTGGACGGGGATCCGCCTTTCCGACCTGATCGCGGCCGCGGGGGCCGACCCTATGGCGGACTGGGTCGCGTTCACGTGCGCGGACGGGTACACCGTCGGCGTGCCTCTCTCCCGGGCGATGCGACCGGAGAGCCTCCTCGCGCTTCAGATGAACGATGCAGGGCTGCCCTCGAGCCATGGGGCTCCCGCGCGGATCGTCGTGCCGGGACTCTACGGGATGTTCCATGCGAAGTGGGTCGAGCGGATTACGCTCGTGCAGGGCGAGTTCGTCGGCTATTGGCAGCAGAAGGGTTGGTCCAACGTCGGCACGATCCGGACCACGACGATCATCACGACCCCCGCGCCCGACTCGGTCGTCCGGGGTCCGGTCCGGATCGCGGGAGTCGCATTCGCGGGGAATCGAGGCGTCTCCCGCGTCGAGGTGAGAGTGGCCCCCGAGCAGAGTTGGCAGGAGGCGACGAGGTACCCGCCCCGGTCGGGCGCCACCTGGGTCCTCTGGACGTGGGATTGGACGCCGCCCGCGCCGGGGTCGTATCACATTTTCGCGCGCGCAGTCGACGGGGCCGGCGCAAATCAGGAGTCGGCCGGCGCGCCCCCGTTCCCCGACGGGGCGGCAGGGTACGACTCGATCACGCTCCTCGTCGCGTGAACGGCCTCGCAGGCTCAGGCGCGGGCGTGCCTCGGCCGCACTCCGAGGAGGATCAGCAGGACGCCGCCGCTCGCGACGGCCGTCCCGATCGCGATCCACTCAGGACCGCGCATGAAACTCGCGGGCAGGATGTACGCCCCCTGCAGAGCCCATGCCACGCCGAGAAGGACGACGATCAGCCCTAGGACGACGAAGATGGGTCGCATTCGAGGTCCCGCCCCGAAAGGAACTGGATCAACGCATGAGGGCGCGATCCAAGGTCGTCTCGAGGCCCCAGTCGTACAGGAGGTAGAACCGCTCCTCGCCCGAAGGCGTGCGCATGCTGCCGACGAGCCAGGGATCCGCCATCCCGACCGCCTGCCACACCTCGACCCGCTCGAAGTGACTCAGCGAACCCCGGGCCCGTTGGACGGCCTCCGCGGGGAGGGCCTTGAACCGATTGATCCTGTGCCGTTTGAAGTTCCATACGGACCAGTCCTCCCAGAGGACCGACTTCTTCGGGATCTCCCGCGCAAGCTCCGGCGCCAGCACCTCGAGGTGCGCCTTCTGGACGGACGCGAACGACTTGTCCTTCGACACGACGGGGATCGAGGTGAAGGGAGAGAGGTTCTCTTTCGCCCACGTCTCATAGGCGATCTCCGCCCGGCGCGCCGAAATCCGACTGGGCAACTCCGCGAGGGCCACCTGCGTGTGTCTCACATCCGCCCGGAACGCCCGCGCGAGCCCCGTGTCGGAGCGGTACAGGTCCATCTTTTCCGCCGCCTCGCGCAGCTCGTCCTGCCACACGCGCACGAGATCGTCGTCGCTCTCGACTTCCTCGGACACAGACGCCTTCGCAGCCCGCTCCACGAGCTGCTCCGTCAGCCTCGAGGTCACCTCGTTCCCCTCCGGTGCCGCGTCCGAGCGAGCGGGCGTCGAGACCCGTTACCCTCGGCCGTGGGGCCCCGTGATACGATTAGACACACGATATCCGCTGCGAGGTTTTAAAGCTGTAGGACTCGCGGTCTTCGGTTCGGGCGCACGGCCCGAGGCCCTTTGCCGTCGAAGGCGGAGCACAACCCACGAGGCCCCGGCGATCGCAGCGAACGCTACGACCCCAAAGGCCACGAACGGGAGGATCCCGTCCGCGTCCTGCGCACGAAGGCGATAGATCGCGTCCGGGGTCGAAAAGTAGAGGAACCCGTCAGGCCCCATCTCGACATCCAGGATCCCCGCGGACCCGTCGACGATCGTCTCCGTCGCGAGGACGGTGCGGTACTCCGACGCTGCGAGGACGATTCGTTGCAGCACTCCCCGATTCCAGTCTCCGAGGAATAGGGAGTGGCCCCATGCGGATACGCGTCCGACATAGAATGCGAGGCCCGTAGGGGCGATCACGCTCGGGAACGTGAGGATCGGATCGTGAAATCGGGAGTCGTTCGCGCTGCCCAGGACGACGGGCCATCCATAGTTCGCACCCGCGTCGAGGACGTTCACCTCGTCATCCGCCGAGGGCCCGTTCTCGCTGACGTACGCGAGGCCTGTGCCCGGATGGAACGCGAGGCCGAAGACGTTCCGATGGCCGAGGGTGAAGACCGGTGAACCGGGGAACGGGTTGTCCGAGGGGACGGATCCGTCCCGGTGCACCCGGAGCACCTTCCCCGCCAGGCTGAGCGGGTCCTGGCTGTTCCCGCCCGTCGTCGCGTCGCCCGTCGTGATGAAGAGCGTCTTGTCCGGAGCGAAGCCAAGGATGCCACCGTTGTGGAATGTGCCCGCCGGGATCCCGTCGAGGACGGACTCCG
>DATEUA010000036.1:0-5450 GCA_035283405.1 Thermoplasmata archaeon
CGAGGTGCGTCGGGACCGGGTCCTATGTACGACGTCCGTCGAGGCGACATACAAGACAGGGGTCGAGATGGAAGCCTTGTACGGCTGCTCCGTGGTCCTGCTGACCGTCTGGGACATGGTCAAGTCCCTCGAGAAGGACGCGCGGGGGCAGTATCCGAGTGCGCGGATTGAGGCCCTCCGGGTCGTCTCGAAGGAAAAAGGGGCGTCACCGAACCGTCGTGGACGGGCGTGAAGGGGCTCCCGGGTCGCGATAATCGTTATTGCACCTCGAGGCCTCCCTCTCCCGGGGAACTATGGCGGAAGAACCAAAGCTATCAATGTCGGAAGTGCGCAAGACGATTGCGACCTCCCTCTCGGCGGCCTTCGGCTTCGTGATTGCGCTGCTGTGGAACACGGTGGTACAGGCGGGTTTTGCAACGGCCGGGATTCCCTTGGGCACGGCGGCGACCCAAGACAACTGGGGCGGCTGGGCCTACTTCGTCGTGAGCGCGGTCGTCATTACCGTGATGATGGTCGTTTTCATCATCCTCATGGGACGCCTGGCGGGGAAAGTGGCGAAGGCCTAGACCACTGCGGCCAACGGTTCGAAGGCCTTTTATCGCGTGGGCGCGATGGATTTCGGCCATGAAGGTCGCAATCCTCGACGGCTACGTCGACGAGCCATCGAACTTCGGCGTGCCGCCGTACATCTCACCGTACCCGCGGTACCTCGCCGGCGCCATCCGGGATGCGGGCCATTCCTGGGAGTACCTCACGATCGACCAGGTCCGTCAGGGCCGCCCGTTGAAGGGCGCCGTCCTCGTGGTGATCTCTGGCCCCATCGTTCCGGGCAAGTACCTCCGCGGCCTGCCGATCAGCGAACGTGAGATCGTCCGCCACGCGAGCGCTTTCGAGGGTCCGCGCGTGTTCGGCGGCCCCCTCGCGCGCTTCCGATACTTTGACGAAGGCCTCGTCGAGCCATTCGAGTACGTCGCCCTCCGCGACCTCGACTCGTGCGTGTTCGATCATCTCTCGTCAGGCGAGTGGACGCAGCGAGACCGCACGATGGAGGAATGGGACCGTTGGGCCCTCCTTGGCGCGGATGCGATCCGGAGCCATCCGGACTTTCCCGAGCCCCTGACGGTCGAGCTCGACACCTCGAAGGGGTGTGTGCGGTACGTCAACAAGGGCTGTTCCTTCTGCGTCGAACCGATGTACGGCAAGCCGAAGTTCCGTCCCCTGGACGGCGTTTTCGCGGAGGTGCGGCGGCTCGCGGAGCTCGGGGCGGTGAACTTCCGCCTCGGGGGCCAGGCGGATTACTTCAGCTATCACGCGATCGGCCTCGGAACGTGCGCGACGCCCCAGATCAACGTGCCCGTGCTTCGATCCCTTCTCGAGGGGATCCATGCGGCCGCGCCGGGACTCAAGATCCTGCATACGGACAACGGGGATCCGGCGATGATGGTGGCCCATCCCGACGAGGCGATCGCCGCGCTGCAAGACCTCGTTCGGCTGTCCTCGCCGGGGAACCTCCTGTCGTTCGGCCTCGAGTCCGCCGACCCGAGGGTCACGGAGGCGAACAACCTGAACATCGATGCGGACGGATGCCTCGAGGCGATCCGGATGGTCAACACGGTCGGCCGGGATCGCGGGGAGAGCGGCATGCCGCGCCTCCTCCCGGGGCTCAACTTCGTGTCCGGCCTGGACGGGGAGACGAAGGAGACCTTCGACCTGAACCTCGGGTTCCTCAAGCGACTCCTGGCGGAGGACCTGTGGGTGCGCCGGATCAACATCCGCCAGGTGCGGCCCGTGCGGCGGGAGTTCGAGCCGACCGGGCTCCATCCGGAGTTCCGACGGTTCAAGGAGGCGGTCCGCGCGACGGTCGACCACGAGATGCTCCGCCGTGTCGTGCCGGAAGGCACGGTCCTTCGGGACGTCTACCTCGAGATGCACGAAGGGCACGTCACGTACGGACGGCAGATCGGGTCATACCCGATCCTCGTCGGCCTCCCGTACGACGCGCCGCTGGACCGCTTCCTCGACGCGAAGGTCGTGAGCCACGGGCGGCGTTCCCTGACCGCGGTCGAGTTCCCGCTCGATGTGAATCGTGCATCGTTGCGCGCCTTGTCCGCGCTCCCCGGGATTGGCGCCCGCCGGGCGGCTCGAATCGTGCGGGCACGTCCGTTCTCGTCGTGGAGTGCCTTCGCTGCCTCCCTCGATGACGCGGCCGTCGCAGCAGGCGTCGCATCCTATGTCGGACTGGCGGCGTAGCCGGACCGCTCGCGATGTCCGGACTAAGCACCGTGGTTAACCTTCTTCAAGGTTAACGCGCCGCAAGAGGCTTTGACCCACCCCCGCCTACCCGGAAGTCGTCGATGACAGTCCCTCGCCACCACAAAGAGCACGCCCCTGCCTCCGTGGTGGTCGGCATCATCACGATTTCCGACACGCGGGTTGCGGACACGGACGACTCCGGGCGTGTGATCCGCGAGTTGCTTTTGCGCGATAGGCACGAACTTGGGTACACTGCCATCGTAAAGGACGAGGCGGCCGCCATCCTCGACGCGGTGACGCGCGCCGCGGAGGGCTGCGACGCGATCGTGACGAACGGGGGGACGGGCCTCGGAAGGCGAGACGTGACCATCCCTACGCTGGCTCCGCATCTGGGGCGCGTCCTGCCCGGTTTCGGAGAGGTGTTCCGGTCCCTGTCCTACGCGGAGATCGGGAGCCCCGCGATACTCTCCGGAGCGATCGCTGGGGTCTTCCGCGGGCGGCTCGTGTTCTGTCTTCCGGGCTCTCCGGACGCGTGTCGACTCGCGATGGAGAAGCTCATCCTACCCGAGCTGGGTCACGCGGTCGGGTTGCTGAGGCGATGAGCACCGCCCGCGAACGTCACGCCGGACGCGGTCGGGGGATGCATCCTCTGGGCCGCCTCCTTCCCTTCGACCAGGCCTTGCGACTCGCCCTCCGGGCCGCTCGTCCGACGGATCGGACGGAACGCGTCCCGGTCCCGGACGCGGAGAGCCGGGTCGCCGCGGAGACCGTGCGTTCCCCGATCGACGTGCCCCTCGCCGCGAGGGCGGCGATGGATGGCTATGCCGTCCTGGCGGGGGACACGAGACGCGCGCGGCCGAGCGCCCCGGTCTCGTTGCGTCGGGTCGGGCAGGTCCTTGCGGGGGAGATTGCACAGGCCCGCGTGGTCCCGGGTCGATGCCTCGAGATCGCTACCGGCGCCCTGATTCCTCGAGGCGCGAACGCGGTCGTGATGGTCGAGGCCACGCACCGCCAAGGAACCGTCGTGGACGTTCGCGCGAGGGTCGCCCCCGGGGAGAACGTCTCGCGTCGCGGCGAGGACATCCGCCGGGGGGCCGTCGTCGTCCGACAGGGGGATGTCCTGACCGCGGCGAAAGTAGGAGCCCTCTCCGCGGTCGGCCGCACTCAGGTCCGCGTGTACGGGAAGCCTCGGGTCGCGATTTTCACGACGGGGGATGAGATCGTCGCCCCCGGCAGGCCCCTTCGTCCTGGCCAGGTGTACGACGTGAACTCGAGGACCTTGGCCGCCGTCGTGCGTTCGAACGGCGGGGACCCCGTGTCGCTCGGATCTGCGGGCGATCGACCGCCCGCCCTCGACTCGATCCTCCGGAGGGCCTTGCGGGGCGACCTCGTCGTCACATCGGGCGGCTCAAGCGTTGGATCGAGGGATCTCCTCGCGGACCTCGTTTCCCGACACGGACGCGTGGTGTTCCATGGCATCGCCGTGAGGCCCGGACGCCCGACCGTCCTCGGGCTCGTGAACCGGACGCCCGTCCTCGGCATGCCTGGCCACCCGACCTCGTGTCTCATGAACGCATACGTCCTGCTCGCTCCGATGGTCCGCCGGCTTGCGCGCCTTCCGCCCGCCGTCGCGCGGAGCGTCGAAGGCGTCCTCGCGGAAGGTTTTCGCAGTCCACGGGGCAAGACCGAGTTCCACCCTGTCCGGTTGGCGGGCGGGCGGGTCGTGTCCGCGTACCGGGGGAGCAGCGCGATCACCTCGATGGCCCACGCGGACGGGTTCGTGGAGATTCCGGCGGACATCACGCGCCTGCGGAAAGGCGCGCGGGCCCGGGTCGTCCTCTTCTGAGCGGAACGCATGACGAATGCCTACGGGCGGACGATGTACCGCCCGGACATCGCCTAGCGTCCTCGGTGGACGACCGCGCGGTGCGCTTGATACGCCTCCTGGCCGAACTCTTTCCCACATATCGGGCAGCGCACCCGAGGTCTCGACCGGGTAGGTTCCTGCATGCCGAGCGCCCCCAGGACACCTGCCATTTCCCGGGCGATTTCCTCGGATTCGGCCTGCGAGCGATGAAAGGCCTTCACCTCGCGGAGGAAGTCCACGTGGAGGTCGAGCTCTGCCCCCCGCGGGACCGTCTCGAGGCCGTGTGTCTCGAGTCGCATGTGGAACCTCTTGCCGTTTCGCAGCGGCAGGAATGCTACGAGGTCGAACGTCTCCCGCGCGACCTTGTAGCCCAGGGTGAGGAACGCGGCCTCAATCGCGTGCAGGGTCATCCGGCGAGGAAGGGACGCCTTCATCGTGGTCCGACTCTAGTCTGCGTATGCCACGCGGGCCGTAACGATTTCGTACCCGAGGGGGCAGTCCATCTCCGGGCCCGAGCCCAGGACCTTGAGCCGCGTGCCGCGTGCGATCCCGACGGGATGGCACAGCCGGAAGTGTCGGCATGCGGCGTTCGAGCACACGAGACCGTCGTACGTGACGACGGAGCCGTCCATCGCGGAGCGAACCGGCAAGCTGCATTCCGGCGCTACGGGCTCGACCTCGACGACCCGAGCGGTCGCCCCGTTGAGGAGGCACGGATGGACGACCTCCCGGGCCTTCAGGATCCGGTAGCGCCGCCCCTTCTCCTGGTTCAGACACGCCGCCTTGACCTTGCAGGGGCGGCACTCCGGTTGCGGGCCCCCGTAGATGAACTCGCGGCCCACCGTCGCCTGCGGATCGCCAACGAGCGTCACGTGGGCCAAAAGATCCCCACGCGTCCTAAGCGGGTCGTCGTCTTAAGATTCACCCTCGCCTCGAGGGAGAGCTGAACGGGTCCATGGTCGGGCCGGCAGATTGAAGTGCGGAGAGGCCCATCGACGCATCGGTCTTGAGGACCAGGAGGTTCCCGGCATGATGTCCGAATTGGTTTTGCGTGATGCACCGGGAGCCGCCTGAGCGACGTTCCGCGGCCTTCCGGCGTTCCGAGTGCTTTGCCCTGCGAACGCCCTTGATGAAACCGGACCTACACGATGCCCAACGATCCGACGCTGGACGCGAGCGTCCAGTGGCGCATCAACTCCGGGACGCTCGACCTCCACGAGGCGGGCTACCGGTCCACGACGGACGCGATCCTCGCCTCCGGACTCGCGACGGAGGTCGACGGACTCATCAGCGCAGGCAAGGAGGCCGACGTCTACCTGGCGCGATACAA
>DATEUA010000037.1:0-22011 GCA_035283405.1 Thermoplasmata archaeon
CGCGAGTCCCTTCGGTCGATAGAACATGGCAGAGCGCCGAGCCATCTTCGACAACCACATCCACCTTCGCGCGGACCACCGCGGCGTCGAGGCCGCGAAAGACTTCGAGCGGGCCGGCGGGACGGCGTTCATGCTCACGCACACACCCTACGACGACGTCCCGATCCACGAAGCGTCGGACTACGAGCGCGCCTATGCGAGGACGCTGCGCATGGCGGAGGCCGTCCGGGGCGCGACGTCGATCCGCGTGTTCGTCGCCCTTGGACCTTACCCGGTCGAGTTCGTCCGTCTCGCGGAGTCAATCGGCATCGAGTCCGCTTCGGAGGTCGTGCGCGGCGGGGTGGACCTCGCCGGACGATTCGTCGAAGACCACGCCGCGGTGGCGTTCGGCGAGGTTGGACGGCCGCACTTCCCGACCCGACCGGACATCGTCCGGGCATGCAACGACCTCCTGGTGTACACGTTGACCGTCGCGAGGCGGATCGGCTGCGCCGTGATCCTCCACACAGAGGATCCGACGCCACAGACGTTCGCGGAGTTCGCGTCGATCGCGGACCGCGCGGGCTTTCCGCGGGACCGGCTCGTGAAGCACCACTCCACGCCGCTCACACGGCCCGAGGAGAACCACGGCCTTGTGCCTTCGATCCTCGCGAAGGAGGAACTCGTCGTCGAAGCGACTTCGGGAAGCGGACGGTTCCTCCTTGAAACCGACTACATCGACGATCCGAAGAGGCCCGGGGCCGTCCTGGGGCCCGCAACGGTCCCTCGGAAGACGAACGCCTGGTTGGAGAAGGGGATCTTGTCCAGGGAAGCAGCACGCCTCATCCACCGGGACTTGCCGGAGCGGACGTACGGCATCGAGACCGCGTAGCGTGGCCTCAAGGGCCCTGGCGGAGGGGCGGGTACGTGAGAGTGCGGTATCCCTGCGCGATGGACAGCCCACTGACGAGCAGAATGCCGATCCAGAGCACGACCGGAAATGCGCCCAGGACGGGCGCCGTCCCGATCGCAACGAACAGTCCCACGCCCAGGATCACGATGTAGATGCCTAGGAGCATGCTCGCGAGGCCATGGCGGAAGGGCACGTCGGGAGTCCAAGCCATGGTCGCCCAATCCCGCGATGAGGCTTTCACCCCTACGCCCGACGGTTCATCGGGCCACATGGAACCCGCGGAACTCCCCCGTGGGCTCCTGCCACGTGACTTCGACGACATCGACCCTCGCATGCGGCTGCCCGGTCCGATTCCATTCGATGCACGCCTCGATGAGCGCGCGTTCGCCCTCGAACACCGCCTCCACGCTGCCGTCGTGCTGGTTCCGGACGTATCCGTCGAGGCGGAGCTCCTGCGCCTTCTCCTGGCAATGAGCTCGGAAGTACACGCCCTGCACGCGACCTCGAAACACGACTCGCGCGCGGACGTGCACATGCCCGAATTTGCGGTCCTTTCAAATAATCTTATATGAAGCAAGGGGCTATTGGGACCTCCCCCGCGAGAGAGGATCATGAAGCGGCTCAAGGTCCAAGACCTGAAGGTGTCTGCGTTCATGACCGCGGACGTCGTGACGTCGACGCCCGACGCGGACGTCGGGGATGTCCTCGGGCTGATGCGGAACCACGACATCCACGAAGTCCCGATTCTCCGCGGCAAACAGGTCGCCGGCGTCGTGACGATGCGGGAGCTCATGCGGCGCAAGGGCCTCCCACATACGACGAAAGCCTCGACGGTCATGGTGTCGCCGCCTTCCGTGAGCCCGGACACGACCCTCCCCGAGGCGGCGGAGACGATGATCGCTGCCGGCTTCCGGACCGTTCCGGTCGTGGGGAACAAGAGGCTCGCCGGAATCCTCTCGAGGACGGACCTCGTCCGTGCCCTGTTCGACACGGAAAGCCTCGAGGGTACGAAGGTCCGAGACCTGATGACCCCGAACCCCCAGTGCGTCGCGGAAGACGACACGGTCGACCACGCGGTCCAGATCATGCGTTCCCTCGGGGAGCGGTCGATCCCCGTCGTGGACCGGAACCGCCGGCTGAAGGGGGTCGTCGGGCTGAAGGACGTCGCGAGTCTCTTCGCGAAGCCGAAGAGCCGCGAACACTTCGGCGAGCGGGCCGGCCGCGAGGAGAAAGTGGAGATCGAGGTCAAGTCCGTGATGCGGTATCCGCCCGTGACGGTCGGCCCGGACGCCAGCGCGCACAAGGCGGCGGACCTCATGGTACGCAACGAGGTCTCCTCCGTGATCGTCGTGGATCGGGAGGAGCCCGTGGGAATCCTGACGATGGTGGACCTCATGCACGTCCTCGCCGGTTTCGTGGAACGGGACCAGCTGTTCGTCGAGCTCAGCGGGCTCGAGGACGAGCCGTCCGACGCGTACGACCGGATCTACGACGTGATCCAGAAAGAGATGAGACGGATCGGCCAGCTCGTTCGGCCGAAGAGCCTGTCGATCCACGTGCAGAAGTACAAGCCCGAGGGGGACCGGTGGAAGTACTCCCTCCGCGCCCGCTTCGCGACGTCCCACCACATGTACCATGCGAACCACTTCGACTGGGACCTGAGGCTCGCCCTCGATGGGCTCCTCGATGGCCTGTACCGTCGCATCGTGAAGGCGAAGGAACGCAAGATCACGGAGAAGAAGGGGCACCATCGATCGTAGGTATCGGGCCTTCCCGCGGCCGTGAGGACCATCCCGACAGGTCAGAAAAATCACGGATGAGAATCACCCCGCGAAACATCTGATAATTGCACGGACGCGCTTAAGCCCGGCCCTCGCCATATCTTACGTTCTCCGTCCCCTAGGAGGCCGGAATGAAGGGCTTCTACGCCGCGCGTGCCGGGTCCCTTTCGGTCGCCAGCCTCGTGGCGGTGAGCTCGTTCCTCCTCCTCGCGGCGGGTCCCGGGGTCCCGACGGAATCGGGGATGGACTTCTGGGAGGCGTATGGCCGCGGACTCGTGAGCGTCACCATCGAAGACAGGACGTTTCAAAGGGGGGAGAACACGGTGACCCTGCCTGTGGGACTCCGTGTGGGCAATACGGCGGACGTGCCGGTTGTCCTGTCGGAGGAGGCGGTGCTCATGAGTCCGTTTTTTGCGGAGTCGCCCGCGGAACCGGGGTCGACGACTCAGGACGCGGTCCTGACGACGGAGACGATCCCTGCGGGCGGCTCCATCCTCTTTTCCTACGGAGAGGACGTCCTTCAGGGGTACGTGCCCGGCCCGGCGTGGTGGTGCTCCGAGGAGTTCCAGTTCACCCATGCCGGGGTGTCGTACCGGGTCGGGGGCGAGACCCTCCCCTTCGCGCTGAGGCCGCTGCTCGCGAACGCGCACTACGAGGGCCCGGAGTCGAACACGCAGTCCGATCTGTGGTGGTACCTGCGGGCGCATCCCGCGATCGTCGTGGGGAAGGACCCGCTCTGGGCGGCGATCGACGGCGCCCCGGGGCAGCGCGTCCCGATTCAGGTGCGAGCGACAAACCTCGCGATCTTCACATACGACGATGGATACGAGACGGACGTGAACGTGACGGGCGGAGTCCTCGAGGATGTCGTCCCGGCGGGATGGACGGTCGAGGAGGGCTCCTACTCCGACGCACCGGACGAGATCGTCGCCCGAGAGGACGGCTCGCAGGTTCTCCGATGGCGCGTCGACCTGCCCAGCGCCCTCGAGGGGGAGGAGGAAGACCCGCGCCTCCCGACGGAATACGCGACCGTCGCAAAGTCGTACGTGCTCGTGTCCCCGGCCCTTGAGGCGGGCACGCATACGCTCCCGAGGGGGACCTCGGACATGGACGGGGACGGGACCCCGGATGCACACTCCGCTCCGGTTCGGATCCAGGCGAGCGTGACGGCCGTCGTTGCGGACGCGGGCGGCCCCTACGAGGCCGTCGAGGGCGACACGGTCCGGCTCGATGCGTCGGGGACCACGGGGGCGGCCGGGGCGCTCCTCCGGTACCGCTGGGATTTCGCGGGCGATGGGAGTTTCGACACGGAGTGGTCAGAGGTCCCCGAGGCACGTGCGCGATTCACGGACGACTTCGACGGGTTCGCGATGGTCCAAGCGACGGACGGCCGGACGACCTCCTCGGACCTCGCACGGGTCCTCGTCGGGAATCTCGATCCCGAGATCTTGGACCTCCGGGCCTCGTCGGCGGCAGAGTTCCGCGTCGAGATCGCGGGAGAACGCTGGCACGACGTGCGCCTCACGATCGCGTCCGGGGGCGAGGTCCTCGCGGACATCGGGGTCGTACGGGAGCCCGGAAGCCCGGAGGACCAGGGGGCGTCGACGGGGCCTCTGGCGATCGATCTCGCCCGGGAAGTCTCGGCGACGATCGCGTACACGCCGGACGATGACCCGGCAAACGGCGGGAGGAACGGCGACAACCCGGCGTGGCTGGTCCTTCGCTTCCCCGACGGTGCGGAGGTCCGACTCTCGCATAACTTCAACGTGCGTCGGGCGAGCACGTGGACGTGGACGTTGCAGGATCTCGGCGTGCCCCTCGCGTCCCACGGGATCGTGCTCGAAGCTCGGCTCCTCGACCGCGGGAGCGACGACCTCCGGGTGACGTGGGACTTCGGCGACGGGGCTCCTGCGTTGGACGTATTCTACAACGACGGGATGCATCCGGACGAGCCGATGAGCCAGGGCGGCATCGCTCCCTTCGAAGTCGTTGCGATCCGTTCCCGCCCCCTCGAGAACCTGCACGGGCAGCGGATCGACGTGCACGTAACGGACGATGACGGCGGGAGCGCGGAATGGACCCTCACATTCGCGGCGCCGTAGGCAGATGCGCAGGACCGTCCGAGCGCACGAGGGTCCTGCTCACGGATCCCGTCGCGGAATCCTGTGTCCCCAGGTCGGAATTGGAAAGGAAGGGTATTTACGAGTCCGGGGGGTGCGCCTCGTCGTGATCGACGCGCACCGGGTCGTCCAGGGCGCGCGCGTCGTCCTCCGCCCCCTCACGGAGCGGGACCTGCGTCGGTGCGTGAGGTGGTTCAGCGATCCCCAGGTGTCCCACTTCCTCGGCCGGACTTCCCGGGTGACGCTCGCGGAGGAAGAACGATGGTTCCGCGAATACGCTCGCAAGGCGGATGAACAGATCTTCGCGATCGAGGTCGACGGGAAGCACGTCGGGAACGTCGGCCTGCACAAGGTCGACCGTACCCACCGGAAGGCGGACCTGGGGATCCTGATCGGGGAATCGACCCTGTGGTCCCGGGGCTTCGGGACGGATGCGGTCCGCGCGGCCCTCCGATACGCCTTCGGGGCGCTCAGGCTGCACAAGGTCTCTCTGGACGTGCTCGAGTACAACCACCGGGCGATCCGTGCGTACGAGAAGGTCGGCTTCGTCCGGGAGGGCCTCCACCGGCAGGACATCTACAAGGACGGCCGCTTCTTCGACGTCGTGCGGATGAGCCTGCTCGCGCAGGAGTTCGACCTGCTCGACCGACCCCTTGCCCTCGCCTGAGAGGTTCCCGCGGGGTCAGAGTTCGAGGAGGTCCCGAGAGGGCGTCGTGAGGACCTCGGGCCCGGCCTTCGTGATCAGAACATCGTCCTCGATCCGGACCCCGCCGAACCCCGGCACGTACACCCCGGGCTCGTTCGTGAACACCATGTTCGCCCTGAGGACGACCTCGCTCGACGGGTTCAGGGCGCCGCCGTCGTGCACGGCGAGCCCGATGGAGTGACCGAGCCCGTGGATGAACCGGCCCTTGAACTTGGTCGCGTCGATGAGCCGTCGGGCGGCCGCGTCGACCGCGTTGCCCCTCGCGCCCGGTCGCATTTTCGCTAGGGCGGCCGAGTGGGCCCGGACGACCGTCTCGTACATCGCCCGCTGCTCCCCGGACGCCCTGCCGGCGACGACGGTCCGTGTGATGTCGGAGTGGTACATGCGGTACTGCGCACCGAAATCGATCACGACGAGGTCCCCGCGCTCGAGTTTTCTGGGTCCCGCCGTGTAGTGGGGCTCCGCCGAATTCGGACC
This sequence comes from Thermoplasmata archaeon, assembly GCA_035283405.1. Taxonomy (GTDB): domain Archaea; phylum Thermoplasmatota; class Thermoplasmata; order RBG-16-68-12; family RBG-16-68-12; genus RBG-16-68-12. The sequence goes on from DATEUA010000037.1 coordinate 5,977, forward strand.
CGAGCCGACGATCGTCCGGAAGGCCGCCCCCGTCGACCCGTTCTTCTGCATCCGGTAGACGAGCTCTGCGGCGATCTCCGATTCGACGACGCCCGGCCGCACGATCGAAAGGATCTGCTCGAACGACCTCGAGGCGATCTCGCACGCGCCGCGGATCAGCTCGACCTCGTTCGCGTCCTTCACGAGGCGGGCGTGCATCACGGCGGACGAGACGTCCTGGAAGCGGGCGGACTTCGGGGCGAGCTTCCGCAGCCGGGCGAACGCGGCGTGGGTCAGCTCGGCGGCATTCACCCCGATCCTCCGATGGCCGCGCAGCGCTGCGCGGAGGAGGCGGTCCGACTCGTCGCGGGTGCGGAACGTCTGGAGGGGGAGCCCGCTCTTCTTCGCGGCCTCCTCCTCGAGTGCCGACGTGGTGATCTCGCAGCCTCCGTCCGGCGCCAGCCAAGCGGCACAGCCCTCGAAGAGCCCGTCCGTGAGGCCTGTCGCGTAGAAGAAGGACAGGTCGATGTGCGGGTCGACGGAATTGAGGAGGACGATCAGGTCGGGCCCGTCGTCCAGGGCCCGGAAGATGCGCCTGACCCGATGCCGCACGGAATCGGCGGTGGAACGAGGGCGGCGTAGTTAAACCTGCGTCGGCCGAGATCCGGAGAAGGACTTTATTTGGCGGAGCCCGTGGTCCTGCCGTGGCACGACGGAGGCATCGCGGCCAGGAACGACGGATCGCCCTGGAGCGGATGGGGACCCTCTTCCGGCTCGCGGAGCGGGAAGCGGTCGCCCGGCGCGACGGGCGGGCCCGACGGTACGTTGAGCTGGCCCGGCGGATCGGAACCCGGCACAACGTGCGAGTGCCCCGGGAGTTCAAGCGGAAGTTCTGCCGCGGGTGCGGAGCGTACTTCGTTCCGCCGCAGAACGTCCGGGTGCGTGTCGGCCGCGGCAAGATCGTCGTGACGTGCCTCAGCTGCGGATCCGTCCAGAGGATGCCGTACGTCCGGGAGCGGGCGGCGCGGAGGGCCCGCAAGGCGTCCGGTCAATAGGACGTCGTCATGTCGATCTTCCCCGCCTTCCGGGCGAAATACTCCCCCGTCTTGAAGATGAGGACGCTCAGCCCGAAGAAGACGATGGACGACACGAGCAGGAGAAGAAGGATCGTCCCGTCGTCGTAGCCGGCGAGGGTCGCGTCAATCGACGAATCCGGCGCGAGGAGCCGCCGGGTGATGTCGAACCAGTACGTGAGGGGGATCGCCCGGCCGATCGCCTCGCCCCAGTCCGGGAGGACGGACAGGGGGAAGAGCACGCCGCAGAACACGTAGAAGATCCCCGGGATGCCTTCCGCGAGCCCGTGGGTGTGCTTCGCGGTGAGGAACGAGATCCCGCCCAGACAGATCCCGATCGCAAGGAGGACGCCGAGCCCGAGGGCGAAGCTCGCGAGGAACATCGGCACGTCCTGGAGAGCGAAGTCGATCCGGACGTTGAGGAACGCGACGCCGAACACGAGGGTGACGACCACCGCGAAGGCCGCGACCGCGATCTTCGAAGCCGCTCGTCCCACGATGTACACGTAGTAGGAGATCGGCGAGATGTACACGTACCGGATCGTCTGGTACCACTCCCGATCCGACTGGATGACCTGGAACGTGCCGAACATGGTCGACGCGACGAAGATGAAGAACGAGTTCCCGATGTACATGTAGGAGAAGGCGCTGAGATCCTGGACGCCGTTGATGATTGTGAACACGACGTACATGAGGACGAGAATGAAGGCGCCCGCGACGGGCTTCACGATCGAATAGAGCGCGAAGAGCCACGGCTCCGTCCAGTTCGAGTCCATCTCCCAGCCGAGCCACGCGGCCGTCTTGAACGTCCGCCAGTACGTGCTCATTGATGCCGTGAGGTCAGCTTCCCCTCTCGCTTCGCGAGCATCTCTAGATACGCGAGAGCGTACCTTGCGAGGATCAGGAAGACGACGGCGAAGACGGCGAGCAGAGCGAGCTCCTGCCCCACCCCGAGGATCCACAGCTGTCCCCCGAACGCGGTCGGTCCCAGGACGAGCTGGCGCATCGCGTCGAGTCCGAGGGTCGCGGGGATGAACGTGCCTGCGATCGCGACGGCGCGGGCCCAGCCGCCGACCTGGTACAGGCCCGCCTGGGGGAAGTAGAAGCCGCTCGAGAAGAAGATCGGCTCCTCGAGGAGCGCGGAGAGGTGCCACGCCTCACGGCCCCAGAGGAGGTACAGGGACGCGAACATCATCCCCATCCCGTACAGAGCGATCAGCGTGACGAAGAAGACCGCGACGAGGGTGAGGGGGTCCGCGACCTCGTACGCGACCCCGAAGACGAGGATCCCGGCGACGAGGGTCGACAGGGCGCGGACGGAGGTCATGAACATCCCGCCGAGAGCCATCCCGCCGAGGAGGGCCATCCGGTTCATGGGGGCCATCATGTACAGCTGGAGGTTCCCGATCTCCTTCTCCCAGTACAGCTGGCTCGCCATCGACCACAGGACGTTCAGCCAGAAGGCGACCATCGTCCCCCCGAGGACGACGGAGGCGACGAGCCCGTCCGTCGTCGCTTTGATCGCCTCGATCTGGGCCGGGTCCGTCAGGCCTGCGATTGCGCGGTCTCGGAACGCCTCGTAGACGAACACGTACGCGGCGATGCCGAGAAGAGGCAGGAGAGCCTCGAAGAAGATCCATGAAGGTTCCCGGTTCGCCCCGATCACGCGCGGGTACGCGCGCCCGAAGACGGAACGCAGGTTCAGACTCAGGCGGTATCGGAGGTCCGACCGCCGCGCGGTCGCCGCGCTCACTCGAGGCCCCTCCCCACCATGCTGATGAACACGTCCTCGAGGGTCGGCTCGGACTTCTGCAGCGAATGCACCCAGGCGCCCTGGCCCATGATCCGGCTGAGGATCTCCGCGACGGGCGCCTCGTCTTCGAGGATGAACGTGAGGTGCGTCCGGTTCGTCGCGATGTCATCCCTTGAGGAGAAGTTCTTCACGCCGCGAATCGACGAGAAGGAGGTCGCGTCCCGAAGCGTATCGACCTCGAGGCGGAACGTGGTGTCGAGCCGGATCGTGCGCTTCAGGTTCGTCGGGGTGTCACACGCCAGGATGCGTCCGCGGTCGATGATCGCGATCCGGTCGCACATCTCGTCCGCCTCCATCATGTAGTGCGTCGTGAGGAGGACGGTCTTCCCCCGCCGTCCCTTCACCCAGTTCTTCACGTAGTCCCGGATGACCCGCGACGCGTTCACATCGAGTCCCAGGGTCGGCTCGTCGAGGAACAAGATGTCCGGGTCCGTCACGAAGCCCCGGATCATGTTCATCTTCTGCCTCTGCCCGCTCGAGAGCATTCGCACCCGGGCGTCCCGCTTCTCCCAGAGCCCGAACGTGTGCATCAGTTCGTCGATGCGGGCCTTCGACACCTTGCTCGGGACCCCATAGAACTGCGAGAACATCCAGATGTTCTCCCGCGCCGTGAGCAGGCCGTACCCCGATGTCTCCCCTCCCGACACCATGTTGATCCGCTGGCGGATCGGGAAGACGTCCTTCGCGACGTCGTGGCCCGCGACGAGGGCCTGGCCCGACGTGGGCAGGAGGAGGGTCGCGAGAATCTTGATGAGGGTCGTCTTGCCCGCGCCGTTCGGGCCGAGGAGACCGAACAGCTCCCCCTCTTGGATCTGGAGGTTCGCGCGGTCCAGGGCGGTGACGGGGCCCGTCCCGCCGTCCTCCGCCTTGCGGCGCTTCCGCTGCCTCTTCTTTCCGGAGAAGATTCGGGTGAGGTCTCGGGTTTCGACGGCGTAGGCCATGGGTCCCTTCGCGCGGCCTGCGGGACCCCGACCCGCAAGCCGGAAGGCTTGCCGGGTCAGGCTTCCTGGTTCTTCCGATATCGGGTGACGTACCCGGCGATCCGGTTGCGCATCATGATGCTGCGGACGTCCGTGAGCTCGGACACCTTCTTCTTGTTGTGGTCGTAATCGTCGGTGAACGAATTGGGGTGCCGCTCGACGAGCGCAATCGCGATCCGTTTGATGTACGTCGACCGGATGTTCCCCAAGGCGTCAACCCGCTATCCAGGCGTGCGAACCGTCTCCAACGGGAGGGAGGTAGATAAACGTTAGGAGCCGGCGAGCGAATCGCGAGGACCGGATCGACGTCGGCACCTATCGCCGAGAAAAGCGGGCAAGGATTAAATAGGGACCTCTGATACGCCTCAACTGGCCGCCAGGGCCGTTGGGTGGTTCTCCATGGAAGAAAGCCTTGCGAACGTGGAGTTCCTCAAGAGCTCGAACAGTTTCATCGCGCGGATCCAGAGCGAGCTCGGCGGCATGCGCGAGTACCGCAGCTCGTCGTTCGAGGAAGTCCTCGAGCAGGTCGTCATCGACCTCCAAGAGGAGTTCGAGTCGTACTGATCAGGCGCCCTCCCATGCGGGGGCGCGCCTCTCGAGGAAGGCCCGCATCCCCTCCTGCTTGTCGTGCGTGGTCCCGACGAGTCCGAACGCGGACGTTTCGAACGTCAGGCCCGCCGCGAGGGGCATTTCCTGCGCGGCGCGGAGGCACGCCTTTGCGAGGGCGATTGCGGCAGGCCCCTTCGCGAGGATCCTTGCCGCGAGGGCGCGCGCCTCGGACATGAGGGTGTCGTGCGGCACGACGCGGTTCACGAGCCCAATCCGCTCCGCGGTCGCCGCATCGATCGTCTCGCCCGTGAGGACGAGCTCCGAGGCCCAGCCCGGGCCCACGAGGCGCGGCAGGCGCTGGGTGCCGCCGAAGCCGGGGATGATCCCGAGGTTCACCTCCGGCTGACCGAGCTTCGCGCGGTCCGAGGCGATCCGGATGTCGCAGGCCATCGCGAGTTCGCAACCGCCTCCGAGGGCGAAGCCGTTGATCGCCGCGATGACCGGCTTGCTGCACGACGCCATGACGTCCCCGAGTCTTCGACCCATCTCGGAGAACCGCTGCATCTCGATGCCGTTCAGACCTGACATCTCCTTGATGTCCGCACCCGCCGCGAAGGCCCGATCCCCCGCCCCCGTGAGGATGATCGCCCCCACGTCGGCGGCCATGGACAGGTGCTCGAACGTCATCGTCAGTTCGCTCAGGACCTTCGCGTTCAGCGCATTGAGGGCCTCGGGCCGGTTCAGCGTGATGATCGCGAGGTGCTCTTCCATCTCCACTTTGACGAAGTCGACCATGGACGTCCCGGCCCGGGAATCCACGGCGGGACGAATGAAGGTTCGGTAGAGACCGCGGCTGGAGGTACTCGGGTACGACGCCTCCCGCGCTCCCACGTGGCGTGACGAGCTCCGCACGCTGGTTGTCAGCGGTCCCCCGGCTGCAGACGCTCGTTTTCTGGTTGGTCTTCCCCCACCCGGCGGGACTCTCGGGGATCGGATACGCGCTGATCGTTCGGGGATGGAGCGCGCCCGCCCTCGCACGGCGCGACCTCGAGGATGCGTCTCTCCATCACCCGGTCGGGTAGTCGTACACTCCTCGGCCCGTCTTCCGCCCGAGGCGCCCCGCTCGGACGTACTTCCGCAAGAGCGGCGACGGGCGGAACTTCGGGTCGTGCGTCTCCCGGTACAGGACCTCCATCACGTCGAGGCCGATGTCCAGGCCCGTGTAGTCCGCAAGCTCGAACGGACCCATCGGCATGTTCGTCCCGAGCCTCATCGCCTTGTCGATGTCCTGCGGGGACGCGACGCCCTCCAGGAGCAGGTTGAACGCTTCGTTCATCATCGGCACGAGGAGCCGGTTCACGACGAACCCGGGGCTCTCCTTCACCTCGACGGGCTCCTTCCCCAGCTTCGCACTGAGGTCCTTGACCAGGTGGATCGTCGCGTCGCTCGTCTCGGATCCTCGGATGACCTCGACGAGCTTCATCACCGGCGCCGGATTGAAGAAGTGCATCCCCACGACGCGGTCCGGCCGCTTCGTCGCGTTCCCCATCTCCGTGATGCTGAGGGACGACGTGTTCGACGCGAAGAGGACCTCCGGTGGGCAAAGCCGGTCGAGCTCGGCGAACAGCTCCCTCTTGAGGTCCATCTTCTCAAGGACCGCCTCGATCACAACTTGCGCGCCGGAGACGGCCTCCTTGAGGTCCAGGGTCCCGCGAATCCGCCCGAGAATCGTGTCGACATCCGCCTGGGACATCTTCCCCTTCTCGATCCGCTTCATGAGCGGCTCGCGAATCCGACGGAAGCCTCCGTCGACGAATCGCTGCTCGATGTCCCGCATCGAGACGTCGAAGCCCGCCGCGGCGCACGCCTGCGCGATCCCCGCACCCATCGTCCCCGCGCCGATGACCGCGATCTTACGAACGGCCGCAATCTCCATCGTGGCGCCTCGGCGAAGGAAACACGGGCTCGGGCGAAATAGGTTGCGGGCTCGGCCGCGCGTCCCTGACGCAGGGCCACGGGACCGACGGGCCTACGGATGCCGACGAACTCGACGGATCGGCTCAGGGGCTCGGCGGGGGCATCGCGGGCGGGCTTCCCGTCAACAGGGCCGTGGGAGCCGCCTTTGGGGCCCGAAGGGACAGGACGCCTCCGACGAGGAACGCGACCGCCGCGACCAGGAGGAGGTACCAGGCCCAACCGGCGCCCCAGGTGATCGCAGTCGAAATGCCGAGGACACTGATCGTCTGAGAGCCCCAGAATCCGGAGATCGTAATCCCCCCGCCGCTCGCGTCCGCCGTCGCTGCGCCCGGGATGCCCGTCATCACGTATAGGGCGGCGACGAGCGCGAACACGAAGCCGAGAATTCCGACGATCGCGCCGAGCCGGCGGAACGTCGGTCGGGCCCCTGACATCGCCACGAGACCGATCATCCCGATGCCGCATATCATCGCGATCACCGAGAGGAGGAATCCCGTCGTGAAGACGCCTCCAAGGTTCGGATCGCCGCGATAGTCCGACTGGTTCGACTGGGATATACCCGGGGCCTGAACGGCGGTCGTGTATCCGAAGGGACCGAACTGATACGAGGACGTGATCGTGTTCCCGAGGGCGGTCGCCTGGAGGTTCAGGGTCCACCAGGGTCCCATGAGCCCGACGATCGTCAAGACGATGGCCACGACACCGACGATGATCGCTGCTTTCGACACGTGACTCCCTCCAATCCGAGGTCATCCCGGCATGGAAGCTCCCCGCATAAGAATGCCGCTCGTCAGGTGCCGACGCGTTCCCGGTTCGGCGCCGAATCCGGCGCTCGCGCGACGCCGCCATGGCGCCTGCCGACGCAAGGGATTACATACGCCCCGTCCCGTGGCCGACCGCGTGCGGGCCTCGCCATACGTCGCAATCTTCGTCGCCGTCACGTCGGTCTCGTGGTCCTCGATCCTCATCCTTTGGTCCGATTCGTCCGCCCTGACGATCGCCCTGTACCGGCTCGCGATCGCGAGCGCGATCCTCGCGCCGATCGCCCTCCTCCATCCGTCGAAACCACTCCGAGGGATCGCCCGGCGCGACGCCCTCCTCATGGTCCTCGTCGGCGCGGTCCTCGCGGCCCACTTCGCCTTCTGGATCACGTCCCTAAAGGTCGAGGGCGTGACCGTCGCGAGCTCGACGATCCTCGTGACGTCGCACCCGCTCCTCGTCGGGCTCCTGTCCCACTTTGCACTCAAGGAACGTCTCACGGCGAAGACGGCCGCCGGGATTGCGGTCGGGTTCTCTGGAGTCGTCGGAATCGCCCTTGTCGATGCCGGCATCGGGTCGGCGACCCTCGCGGGGGACGCGTTCGCCTTCCTCGGGGGCGTCACGGCAGGGTTCTACTTCCTCCTCGGGCGGAAAATTCGTCAGCACGTCCCATTGCTTGGATACGCCCTCGTCGTGTACGCGAGCGCGACGGGCTTCCTCGCCCTGTTCGCCCTCGGCCTCGGGGCGGACTTCGTGCCCCAGGGGGACGTCTCTCGAGAACTCGTCCTGTTCCTCGCGATGGCCCTCATCCCGCAGATCGGCGGGCACACCCTGTACAACTGGGCCCTCCGGTACGTAGGCGCGCCCGTCGTCAACTTGAGCCTCGTCGGGGAGCCGATCGGGTCGAGCCTCCTCGCGTGGGCCTTTGTCGCGCAGGCTCCGAGCCCCGGGGTCGCGGCGGGCGGCGCCATCGCCCTCCTCGGGATCTACCTGGCGGCGTCGGGGGAAGGGCTCCAGGCCCGGACCGCGGAGGCCTCGCGGGACGTCGAGTGACGCCTCGGACGTCGCGGCCCTCCGGCCCGGCACGTACCTCTAAGTGTAGGTATGCGCCGCCGCGACGAACCGCTCGAGCCGCTCCCGCCGACGGGCGAACTCGGCCTCGGCACGCCCGTGGTAGGCCGCCATACGCCGGAGGAGATCCTGCCGGGCGGACTCGGAGTCCACGCGGCCGACGTAGTCCTCGCGCCGCGTCGATCGGCCTCCGACGCGCTCATAGTGCCAGAAGTAGAAGTACCGGCGGCCCTCGAACGTCCGGACCCGCGCGCCGCACCCGATCTCCATCGTTCGTACCTCTAAGTAGAGGTATGTCGCGCAGGGTCAAAGTCGTTCGTGGGAGAGGGGCGCGAACGTACTCACCACCGTTATATTGTACGCCGACGATGCCACGCGTCAGGAGGTCGCCTTCGTGTGCCTCAGGAAGACCCTCGCGGTCGTGTTGATGTCCATGGTCCTCGCCGCCTTCCTCCTCCGTCCCGGGTTCGTCGAGGCGGCGCCTCCGGCCCGCACGTTCACGATCGCCGCGGTCGGGGACATCGCCTGCGCGCAGGACCCAGGGAAGAACCTGAAGGTCTGCCAGTACGACGACGTCGCGGCCCTCGTCGCCTCCATGGACGTCGACCGGTTCCTCGTCCTCGGAGACGTGCAATACGAATACGGCGAGTACGAGAACTTCGTTCGCTACTACGATCCGTTCTTCGGTCCCCTCGCGGGGATCACCGCACCATCTCCGGGAAATCACGACTACGGCACGGTGGACGCGGCGGGGTACTTCGCGTACTTCGGCGAGGCGGCGGCCGGGCCCGACGGCTACTATTCGTTCGATCTCGGCTCGTGGCACGTCATCTCCCTGAACTCGCAGCACTGCCGCGTCGGCTTCCCCGTGACCGTCCCGAGCGAGTGCGGACCCGGATCGCCGATGTACGAGTGGCTCAACGCGGACCTGAAGGCCCACCCGAACCACCGATTCCCCTGCACGTTGGCGTACTGGCATCATCCCCTCTTCGACTGGGAGCCGTACTCCAACGCGGACTGGTTCCCGACGTGGGACACGGGCCCGCAGAGACCTCTCTGGGACCTACTCGACGCGAACGCGGCCGACGTCGTCCTCGTCGGGCATGCGCACAACTATCAGAGATGGGCGCCTCAGGATGCGGACGGGCGTGCGGACCCGAACGGGATCGTGGAGTTCGTCGTGGGGACGGGTGGGCGGTCCCTCACCTCCTTGGGTCACCCGCCGAGACCCGCGAACCTCGTCGCGGCGCAGGACACCGCGTTCGGAGTACTCACGATGGCCCTGGCCGACGGAGGCTACGCGTATGAGTGGATCTCCGCGGCGGGGCAGCCGGCGTTCGCGGATGCGGGCTCGGGCGCGTGCGCCTAAGCGGCTCGATCCTGAGGGGGCTCCCCCCGGCTACCTTTCGGACGGGGTTTTGCCCTTCCGCTCGAACTGCTTCGCGTAGAGGTCCTTCAATCGAGCGTACGTGTCGACGTCCTCCGGCCCCTTGTCGTCCCGGATCCGCGTGATTCGAGCGAACCGCAATGCGAAGCCGCTCGCGTAATGCGGGCTCTTCTGAATCTCGTTGTAGGCGACCTCGACGACGACATCGGGCCGCACGTGGAACCCCCAACGCTCTTCGGCGGTCGCGAGGGCCCTCATCCGCGCGGTCATCGTCTCGAACTCCGCGTCCGTGAGGCCTTTGAACGTCTTCCCGATCATCTGAAACGCGCTCGTGGCCTCGTCCCGCACGGCGAGCCAGTAGTTCGACAGCCAGCCCTCCCGCCGGCCCGAGCCCCACTCCGCCGCGACGATCGCGAGGTCCAAGAGGTCCGCGGGCTTGATCTTGAACCACCTCTTCCCTCGCTTCCCGACGCTGTACGTCGACTCGAGATGCTTCGCCATGAGCCCTTCGTGGCCCGCGGCCAGGGCCTCCTTCAGGAACGCCTCGATCTCATCCTTCGTCCGGACGATCCTGCGGGGCGTGAGCACGTCCGGCGGCACGAGGGTTTCGAGTCTCGACCACCGGACCCGATACGGCTCGTCCACCAGGGTGCGGTCCTGCAGGTGGAGCACGTCGAACAGGTACAGCTTGAGCGGGATCTCCTCGCGCGAGGCGCCGATGTCGTGGACCCGTCGGAATCTTCGCATGAGGTCCTGGAACGGCAGGGGCTTGCCTCGCGCGTCGACGGCGACGACTTCGCCTTCGACCAGGAACCGGGTCGCAGGAACGGATCGAGCGAATTCGACGATCTCCGGCAGGCTGGCTGTGACTTCGCTGAGTCGTCGGCTGAAAATCCGGACGTTGTCGCCCGAGCGGTGGATCTGGATCCGTGCGCCATCGAGTTTGAACTCCACCGCGGTCTCGCCCCCGTGCTCCTTCAACACCTCGTCGACGTCCTCTCCCAGCTCCGCGAGCATGGGCTTCACGGGGCTTAGGAGGCGCAGGCCCTTCGAACGCAATCCCCCGCCTCCCTCGAAGAGGGCGATCTCCACGACGGCTCCCAGGTCTCCGAGGAACATCTGGGCCGTCCGCACGACATCGAGAGACACCGCCGCCGCGTCCGCAGTCGCCTCGAGCATGACGCCCTCGTTCACGCCGATCCGCATCTCCCCGAACATCGTCTTCAGGAGGACGTCCCGTTCCGGCTCCGAGGCGCGCCCAAGGAGGGATTCGACGATCCTCCGTCGGATTTTCGTCGAATCCGGGCCGCTCGCGGCCGCGATCTGCGCGAAGGCGCGGGATACCTCGAGGATCGTAAGGGGCTCCGCCTCGAGGCTCGTCTGCTTCGTCTTCGAGGACGCCTTCCGGAGCGTCGCCCAACCGACGTTCAGGACGCGCGGATCGACTTCCGCGAAGATCCTTCCGATGACCAGGTGAACGGCAGGTGCGACCTCTTCCCGCCGGAGGGACCTCAAGAAGACTCCGAGGATCGCGCGCTTCTCGAGCCGCTTCGACGTGGCCTCGAGCCGCTCGACGACCTCCGCGAGGACCGCGAACGGAGTCTCCTCGGAGGCTGGCGTCACGGCAACTTCGGATCATCGAGCGCCGTGGGTTTCAAGGTTTCGTCTACCCGCGAGAGCTGCCGCCGCGCCCTGGGCGACGTCCGAGGTTCGAACAGGTACAATGCGAGGAGCGCGGGCACCATGAGGGCCCCGCCGACGATCTGTGCCGTCGTGATCCCGATCCCCGGGAACACGGCGAGGGCGATCAGAAGGCCCCAGACGGACGACACGGAGAGCACGGCGCCCGTCCGCATCGCTCCGATCGTCCGGAAGGCGTAGTAGAAGAGCAGGGAGAAAAGACCGATCATGGCGAGTCCCACGGCGACGAGGATCGGGATCTTGTCCGTAGGGGCGGCAAACGGGATGTCTAGACCGACCATGATCGGAGCGAGGAGTGGTGCGCCGAGGAGGAGCTGTACCGCGATGATCGTAGGGATCGGGACCCGACGACTCAGCACGGTCACGATATTGTTGTTGCTCGCCCAGCACAGGGCGGAACCGACGAGCATGACATTTCCGACGAGGTGTTCGGACGCGACGATCTCGACGACGTTCAGCCGGAGGTCCGTCGTCACGACGAACGCACCCGCGGCAATCGCGGCGACTGCGAGGTATGCGCGTCGAGCGAGTCGTTCCCTGAGGAACACGAATGCGATGAGGATCGTGAAGAGCCCTTCCGTGTTCTGCAGGAGCACGCCATTCGTAGGGGTCGTGCGACTGAGTCCTTGGAAGTAGAGCACCGGGCCGAGGACGGTCCCCGTGAGGACGAGGAAGACGACAACGCGCAGGTCACGCCGCTCGAACTTCGAGAAGCGCAGGAACGGGAGGAACAGGAATCCCGGGATGAGCTGCGTGTAGAACGACGCGGCAAGCGGGTCGAGGAACTCCGTGAGGACCGTCCCGACGGTGGCCCAGGCGCCGAAGAGGACGGACGCCCCGACGACCGCGATGTATCCCGAGAGCCGTGATCCGAGGAACGCCGCCACGGGGTGCGGGAAGCCCGCGGTCGATATAGACGTGCCCTCGCGCGAACCGGGCCGACAGTCTTAAGTCGGCCACGCAGGTTCCATCGAATCGACCAGCCCGGAGGGGACCACGGAGCCGTGACGGACCTCCTACGCGTCATCCATGACGACGGGTCTACGGACCCCGCTCTCGACCCCCGCCTCCCCGAGGCCGACGCGGTCCGCCTGTACCGCGGGATGATGCTCGAACGGGTCCTCGACGACCGGATGCTCGCCCTGCAGAGGCAAGGACGCATCGGGTTCTACGGACCCGCCGTGGGGCAGGAGGCCGCGATCGTCGGGGCCGCGATGGCCCTCGACCCGGACGACTGGATCGTCCCTCAGTATCGGGAGCCGGGGGCCGCGCTCCTCCGCGGGATGCCCTTGCGGGAACTCCTCTGCCAGCTCATGGGGAACGCGGAAGACCCGGTGAAGGGGCGCCAGATGCCCTGCCACTACGTGTACCGGAAGGGGAACTACCTGTCGATCTCCTCGCCCGTGGGCACGCAACTCCCGCACGCGGTCGGGATCGGGTGGGGGATGCGGATCCGGGGCGACCGGTCCGTCGTCCTCGTGTACTTCGGGGACGGGGCGACGAGCACGGCGGACTTCCACGTCGCGATGAACTTCGCGGGCGTATTCAAGGTCCCGTGCGTCTTCCTGTGCAACAACAACCAGTGGGCGATCTCCCTCCCCGTCGCGCGCCAGACCGCGTCGGAGACCCTGGCCATGAAAGCTCAGGCCTACGGCTTCGACGGCCTCCGGGTGGACGGGATGGACGGACTCGCCGTGTACCGGGCGACGCGCGACGCCGTGGATCGGGCGCGGTCCGGGCACGGGCCCACGATGGTCGAGGCCCTCACGTACCGCCTCGGCCCGCACTCTTCGAGCGACGATCCCTCCCGATACCGGGACGAGACGGAGGTCTCCGCGTGGCGGGAGCGAGACCCGCTCCTCGTCTTCCGCCGGTACCTCGAGCGGTCGTTCCGCTGGGACGATCGCAAGGAGGCGGCGCTGGAGAAGGAGCTCGGAGACGAGATCACGAGGGCCGTCGCGGACGCCGAGCGCGTCCGGCCGCCTGCCTTGGACACGCTCTTCTCCGACGTCTATGCAGACATACCGTGGAACCTGCGCGAACAAGCCACGCAGCTCGACGCGATCCTCGGGAGGTGACTCCACGGCGAAGAAGGGTGCGGTCCCGCCTGCCGTCCCGTCCGGGGCCGCGGCGATCCGCAATGCCCACGAGCTGTTCAAGCAAGGCCAGACGCGTGAGGCGCTAGCGCTCCTGAGGCCCCTCCTCCAGCGCAGGGGAGACGTCGACGCGGACGCCGCCGCTCTCGCGGCCGCATGCCTCGGCATGGAGGGGAAGTACGAGGAGGCCGCACAGATCGATCGGCAACTGTGCGACTCGCAGCCGAGGAACCCCCAGGGGTGGAACAGCCTCGGGTTCGACCTGTTCAACGCGGGCGACCTCCCGGGGGCCCTCGAGGCGTACAGCCAGGCGATCGACCTCGAGCCGAAGCGGGCGAGCGCGCACTACAACGCCGCACGGATCTGTGCGCGTCTGGGGGATCGCGCGCAGGCAATCGAGCATTTCCTCAAGGCAATCGAACTCCAGCCGGACTACCGGGACCGGCTCGACGAGGATCCGGACCTGCGCCCACTCAAGGACAGCCCGGAGCTCGTCGAACGCCTCCCCTCGAACACGAACCCGGAGGACCCATACGCCTCGTGGTACGTGACGGAGTCGTGAACGCAGTGGCACAGCTCACGATGGTCCAGGCGATCAACGGCGCGCTGCGCGAGGAGATGCGTCGCGACGACCGCGTCGTGATCCTCGGGGAGGACGTCGGCCGGAACGGAGGTGTCTTCCGATGCACGGAGGGTCTCCTTGACGAGTTCCCGGAGCGGGTCTTCGATACGCCGCTCGCGGAGGCGGGGATCATCGGCACGGCGATCGGGATGGCTCTGTACGGGCTCCGCCCCGTCCCTGAGATCCAGTTCATGGACTTCATCTACCCAGCGTTCGACCAGATCGTGTCGGAGGCGGCGAAGATCCGGTACCGTTCGGGCGGGCAATACAGCGTGCCGATGACGATCCGGACCCCCTTCGGAGGCGGAATCCGCGGCGGTCACTACCACAGCCAGTCGAGCGAGGCGTACTTCTGCCACACGCCAGGCCTGAAGGTCGTCGTCCCGTCGACCCCGACGGATGCGAAGGGGCTCCTCACGGCCTCGATCCGCGACCCGGACCCGGTCCTGTTCCTGGAGCCGAAGAAGCTGTACCGGGCGTTCCGCGAGGACGTGCCGGAGGGGGAGGTCGTCACGCCACTCGGCCAGGCGAGGGTCCGCCGCGAAGGGAAGGACGTATCCCTGTTCGCGTACGGATACATGGTGAACGTGTGCCTCGAGGCTGCGGAGCGCGCCGCGAACAAAGGGATCGAGGCCGAGGTCGTCGACCTACGTACGCTCGTGCCTCTCGATGTCGAGGCCATCCTGAACTCCGTACGGAAGACGGGCCGGGCGGTCGTCGTCTACGAAGCCCCGCGCACGGGAGCCTACGGCGCGGAGATCAGTGCGATCATCGCGGAGAAAGCGATCGAATACCTCCACGGACCGATCATCCGTGTATCAGGATTCGATACGCCGTTCCCGTACGCCCTCGAGGACGTGTACATGCCGAACGCGGATCGGGTCCTCGCTGGGATCGACAAGGTCACGTCGTTTTGACGACGGGGGGCGCCTCGAGCCGTCGGAATCGTCCGCGGACGGAGAGCAGGTACACGAAGATCAACGCGACAATCCCGACCGTCAGGGTCGTCGAAGGTTCTAGGGGCACGCTCGCCGTCGACGCCGAGTACAGGCCGTAGGCAGACCATGCGAGGCTGCCGAGGGCGACGAGGAACGCGAGCCACCAGGCCCACGTTCTCAGCCGGAGTAGGCCCATGCCGGAAATCCCGAGGATGATCGACAGAACGAAATACGCGGCGCCCCAGAGGAACAGGGCGCCTCCGGCAACGTTGGACCCCGGAATCAGGCTCACGAAAGAGAAGAACATCCCGCCGAGGCCCGCGATCGCGAGGATCAGAGCACCGAGGAGCACGAGGCCTCCGATGATCGTCACACCGAGAGGCCGTCGGCCGGCCGCATGTTGCTCCGTCATCCGCTCACCCGATAGGAAAGGAGGAGAGGGTCGGGATGATCATCGAGGCTGGGCGAGCCGCAGGAAGGACACCCCGTCGCCAAAGCCGCCAGGCCCACAGCGATCGGGGAACCTGAGGCCGGTATCGCCGAGCCTTCGAGCACAAATCACGCCCACCGGTCTGTGCCACTCCTCCACGACCCGTCTCCTCCCCGCGAGGACATGCGCCAGGCGCCATAAAACGGTTGTCATGCGCGTGGAATCGGGTGACGCGTCGAGCGCGGTTTCGCGTTGTTCGACCAACAGAAGTCCGAGGAATGGGGGTTGGACACGGCCGGCTCTTTGCGTCGATCGACAGAGGACGTAGGCTCCGCGCGATGGACGAACGGGCCTCCTAATGAAGGGGCCGGGTCTCCGAGACCTATGGCGTCAGCTCCTCCGCGAGATAGGCCCCGACCGCGACGACAATCGCAAGGACTCCCACGAGCATCATCAAGAAGCCGGGGCCTGGGCCGGAGGCCTTTCACATGTTGTACCCGAGTCCCGCGATGTAGCCGAAAAAGACGAGGGAGGAGAACAGGATGACTCCCCAGGCCCACGGCCGCGATTTCCAAATCCCGTAGGCCGCGATCCCTACCAGGACGCCGATCCCCGAGAACAGGGGCGCGGTGATGATGAACACGGGTCCGTAACCCACGA
>DATEUA010000038.1:0-11300 GCA_035283405.1 Thermoplasmata archaeon
CCTCGACACGCTCCACCAGGAGTACCTCAAGGGCGCGCAGGGCCTGATCGCCGTCTGCGATGTCACGCGGTACTCGACCTTCGAGGCCCTCGATCAGTGGATCTCCGCGGCATTCAAGATCGCGGGGCAGATCCCCCTGGCCGTCGTCGTCAACAAGACGGACCTGAAGGACCAGGTCATGTGCCTCTACGACGAACACGAGCCCCAGGAGAAGGCGGAACGGTACGGGGGCTTCGCCCTCTGGACGAGCGCGAAGACGGGCGACAACGTGAACCCGATCTTCGGACAACTGTCCCTCGGGATCGTCCGGCGGATCGCCTCGCCGGACCTGGACTAGGGATCCGCCTCCCGACCGCGGTTGATCACCGGGTTCGACATGAGGAAGGCGTTCGGGACGAACACCCGGGACCCGTCCTTCGTCACGAGGACCATCGCCCGCGTCCGCATGCGGATGACGCGCCCCTCAATGCCGCCGACGGAGATCTGGTCGCCGATCCGCACCGTGCCATCCGCCTGGATCAGGAAGCCCGCGACGAGGTTGTTGATCAGGGTGCTCAGGGCGAAGGAGACGGCGATGCTCACCGCGCCGAGGCCGATGATCACGGAGGAGACGTCGATATCCAGGGTCGCCCCGATCGCGAGGATGCCGACAAGGTAGACGATCGCCTGGAGGATTCGGCTCACGTTCCTCGCGGACCGCTCGGATTCCGTCTTCGCGTACCGGCTGAACAGCCGCCGGAGGAGGCGCGCGACGGCAAAGGTGGCGACGGCGATGACGAGGGCCTGGACGACGATCAGCAGGGCGGTCGCGTCGATGTCGACTCCGAAGATCACGACCATGGGCCCTCCGGAAACGGGCAACGGCTTGAACCCTGCGGTTCGGAGGGAGGACCGAGGACTGTCTCGCGCCAGGTTTAAACCCGATGTGACCGTCCGGGGGACCATGGCCAAGCCCGTGGAGCCCGAAGACCTCACCGCGTACGCGTTCCTCTCCGAACCGAGCCTCTCTCCCGACGGCAGGTGGGCGGCCCTGTCCGTCCACCGCGCACTCCTGGACAAGGACGAGTACGAGGGCAACCTGTGGCTCGTCCCCCTCGAGGACGGGGCGCCGCGGCAGCTCACGACCGCGGGGAAGGACTCGGGCCCGAAGGTCTCGCCCGACGGACGACGCATCCTCTTCACCTCCCGGCGGGAGATGGGGAAGGACGACAAGGGGAACGCGCTGTACGTGATCCCTGTGGACGGCGGCGAGGCGCGGCTCGTCCTGCGGAGGAAGGAAGGGATCGACGCGCCGGAGTGGCACCCGGACGGGACGCGCGCCCTCTTCCTCTCCAACGCAGGCGAGGAGCAGGAGGACGTCAAGACGATCCGGCGGGTGAACTTCTGGTTCAACGACAAGGGGTTCATCCACTCCGTCCGGCACCACGTCTTCCTCGTCGACCTGGAAAAGGGGGAGGCGACGCAAGCCACGAGCGGGGAGCTCGACGTGGACAAGGCCGTCTTCTCCCACGACGGCACGAAGATCGCCTACGTGGCCACGACGGACGACCTCCGCCCGTACCTGGCGGACGTCTTCGTGCTGGACCTGGCCTCCGGGCGGGCGACGAAGCTCACAGAAACGGACATGGAAATCAGCTCGGCGGTCTGGAGCCCGGACGACCGCAAGCTACTCTTCATGGGGAACGACATGCCCCGCGGCCTATCCTCCCACGACCACCTCTGGCTCGTCGACGCCGCCGGAGGGAAGCCGGAGCGGCTCGAGTCGATCGACCGGGGCAAGGGCAACGGCCTGAACAGCGACGTGCGCATGGGTGGGGTGAACGGGGACCCGGAGTGGGTGGGGGACCACGTCTACTTCGTCGTGGCGGAGGGCGCGAGCGTCCACATCCACCGGATCCACGTCGGCACGCGGAAGACGGAACGGATCGTCGGCGGGGAGGTGAGCGTGGAGGCCTTCGCGGTCTTCCCGGACAAGGTCGTGTACACGGCGATGGAGGCCGTGCATCCGGCGGAGCTCTATGTCCACGAGGCGAAGACGCGGAAGGTGACCGCCTTCAACGAGAGGGTCGGGGAGGCCCTGGAGCTGCGCACGCCGGAAGGGTTCACCTTCAAGGCCAGCGACGGGGAGACGATCGAAGGTTGGATCCTGAAGCCCGCAACGAAGGGGAAGGTCCCGGTCCTCCTCTACGTGCACGGCGGTCCGAAGACCGCCTTCGGGAACGGCTACATGCACGAGTTCCAGGTCTTCGCCGCGAAGGGCTACGCGGTTCTCTACACGAACCCGCGCGGTAGCGACGGCTACTCGGAGGCCTTCGCGGACATCCGCGGGCGCTACGGCGAGCGGGATTACCAGGACCTCATGGAGGCCGTGGACGTTGCGCTCGCCCGGGATCCCTCCCTCGACGGCACCCGTCTCGCCGTCGCCGGCGGCTCCTACGGCGGCTTCATGACAGACTGGGTGATCACGCAGACGGACCGCTTCAAGGCCGCGGTCACGGACCGCTCAATCTCGAGCTGGTGGACCTTCTGGGGGACGAGCGACATCGGCCCCTACTTCGAGAAGGACCAGATCGGAGCGGACCCGTGGGAGAAAGAGGAGCTCGTCCTCGCGAAGTCCCCGATCCGCTACGTGAAGAACGTGACCACGCCCCTCATGCTCGTCCACTCCCTCGAGGACTACCGATGCTGGATGGTCGAGGCGGTCCAGTTCTTCACCGCGCTGAAGGTCCACGGGAAGGAGGCGGAGATGGTCCTCTTCCCAAAGGAGAACCACGAGCTGTCCCGAGGGGGGAAGCCCAAGCATCGCGTCCTGCGCCTCCAGGCGTACCTGCGCTGGTTCGACACGCACCTCACGTGATCCGGAATCCAGCGGGGACGCCGGCCGCCGGGGCGTCAGTGCGGGAGGAACTCGAGAACCGTCAGGCTGACGGAACCGAAGCTCCGCTCCGTGGAGACGAGCCTGGGCTGGAACCGCGGGCCGATGGCTCCCGCCAGCATGAACAGGGGACCGAGGTCCCCCTCAGGGGCCACGAGAGCCCATTTCTCGGGATCGAAGTCCGCAAGCTCCGCGAAGCGACCCGCGAGGACGAGGTCGATGATCTCCTTCTCGACCCGCTCCGCCTCGGGCCAGGGTTCCTCGGAGGAAAGGTCGAGCCGATCGAGACGATGCGTCATCGAGCCCGTGCTCACGAACGCGACGCGCTTGGGCGTCTTCGACGCGGCGGCGCCGATCGCCTCGCCCCATGCGAGATGCTCCTCCAGCGGGAGGCCCGCGATCGACATCGGGACCACGGGGGTCCGTGCATCCGGTGCGACATGCAGGAGGGTCGCCCACGCGCCATGGTCGAGACCCCATTCCTCCGTCGCGTCGACGGGCAGGTGGCGGAGCCGACCCTCCGCGACGATCGCCCGCGCGAGGTCCGGGTCCCCGAGAGGGACGTACCGAACCTCGTAGAGGGAGCGGGGGAATCCGGAGAAATCGTAGATCTGCCGAGGGCGCACGCCCGCGTGCACCCGAAACCCGTCCCCGGAGGCCCAATGGGGCGACGCGACGAGGATCACGTCAGGTCGCGCTCGGCCCGGGACGTCGAGCGCGCGCAGGGCCTTCACGGTCGACTCGCCCGCCCCGCCGAACACCTCGGGTGCGATCAGGTTCGGCGCGTTGGGGGCGTACAGCCCGTAAACGAGGCTCATGGCGTGTGCTTCTCGACGGCCTCGATGTTCAGGCTGACCTTAATCTTGTCCCCGACGAGGACGCCCCCGGTGTCGAGGACCTGATTCCACGTCATCCCGAAGTCCTTCCGGTACAAGGTCGTCTCCGCGGAGAACCCGCGTCGCCGGTTGCCCCAGGGATCGCGGATTTCTCCGAGGTAGGATACGGCGAGGATCACGGGACGCGTCACGCCGCGGATCGTCAGCTCCCCGTGCATCCGGCCCGAGTCCCCGCCGAGGTCCTCAATCTTCGTGCTGCGGAAGACGAGCTTCGGATGATTCGCCACGTCGAAGAAGTCCGCGGAGCGGAGGTGGTTGTCCCGGTCCGCCACCCCCGTGTCGATGCTCGCTGCGTCAATCTCCGCCTCCACCCGGGAGTTCTCGATCGCGGCCTCGTCCCGCGTGACGGAACCTCTGAGCGACTTGAACCGGCCCGTCACCGTGGAGATCATGAGGTGCCTGACGGACAACTCCACGGAGGAGTGCGCGGGATCGAATTCCCATGTGCTAGGTTGCGTTCTCTTCTCATTCGCCTGCGTTTGCGTCGTAACGGACATGGCGATCACCGCCAACCACTATGCATCCGATAGTGAAATACTATCCAGTTCGTAGTATAGTAGTGCCTCCGAGTCCGAGGAGCCGCTCCAATACTTCGTAGTGGCAAGTATTTATACTCCGAATTCGATAGTGATGTCGATGGCGACCCCGGATGCGCCCACAGGTGGATCGAGGCGGAGGAACTCCGTCCGCCGGATTCCGCACCACAGACCCCAGACCGGAGGCTGCGCGGTCACGGAACTTTTCCGGACGCTGGGGAAGGCCCACATGCTCAACATCCTCTACATCTTCACTACGGAGCCCGGGCCCCACCGTTTCGTCGATATCCAGCATCGCCTCTCCCTCTCCCCGAACACGCTTGCGGAGCGCCTGAAGGACCTCGTGAACGCGGGGCTGCTCACGCGCACGGTCTACAACGAAATCCCGCCGCGCGTGGACTACGAGGCCACGCCGAAGGCCCACGAGCTCTCTCCCGTCTTCGACACCCTGAACCGCTGGGCGACGCGCAACGACCTCAAGCCCCAGATCCCGGCGATCCAAGTAACCGCGTGAAGCACGCGCAGGGCACGACGCTCCTCGAGCCGCGGCGAAGAGAGATGGGCTCGACCGGATTCGAACCGGTGACCTTCACCGTGTCAGGGTGACGTCATAACCACTAGACCACGAGCCCGGCTTCGCGGCCTAACCACTGATTCCGCATAAGTCTTTCCCAGCCGGCTCGACCCAAAGCGATTGAACCGCAATCGATATGAAGCGGTTCGGGAGTGGACGCTCCCACTTGAGGCGGCCATCATGGGTTCGATCGACAACTTCGAGTTCGCCCACGAGCACCGGAGCGAAGTCGCGTGGATGTCCCAGAACACGAACACCTTGCCCATGCATCCCGCGATCATGGACGCGATCCGCAAGAGCGTCGAGGACCGTGAGTTCAACAACTATCCGTTCAAGCGAGGAGTCTTCGGCCTCCCGGAGGCCATCTTCGACGATCTCGGTCAGGACGGGCTCGACCTCGTGCTCACGAACGGCGGGATCGAAGGGGAGTACATCGCGACGCGGGCCCTCCTGAAGGCGGGCGACGAGGTCGTGTCCACGGATCCCGCGTTCCTGCCCATTCACGCCCAGATCGAGATGTGCGGTGCGAAGCCCGCGGCGGTGAACATCTACCGCAAGCCCTACGTCCTAACGCCAGAGTGGGCCAACGAGGCGGTCACTCCCGCCACGAAGGCGATTTTCCTCATCGACCCGGACAATCCCATGGGCTCGGGATATACCCGCTCCCAGGTGAAGGGGATCGCGGAGGTCGCGCGGGACCACGGCCTCGTGCTCATCGACGACATCACCTACCGGGACTTCAACCCGGATCACGTCCTCGCGAGCGAGTTCTATCCGGAAAAGACGCTCCTGCCGTACTCCTTCAGCAAGGCCCCCGGTCTCGCGGGCATGCGTGTCGGCGCGATCCTCGGGCCCATGGAGATCATGAAGCAGGTGAAGAAGTTCGACACGAACCCCCTTGGGGTGAACGTCGTTGCGCAGCACGCGGCGCTCGCCGCCTTGCACACGAAAAAGGAATGGTTGCCCGGCGTCCGCAAGGCGTGCGAGAAGAACCAGAAGACAATCAAGGCCGCGGTGGACCACGTGGACGGCGCCTCCCTGCCCGTGTACCCTTCGAAGGCGAACATGTTCGTGATCGACCTGAGCGTCGCGGGCGTGAACCCGGATGCTGTCGAGGAGAGGCTCCTCCACGACTACCTTGTGCACGGCCGCGCGGGCTCCTACCTGTCGAAGCTCAACGGCGGGAAGTTCTTTCGCGTCTCCTTCACGGTGCCGGAGAAGGACGCGAAGCGGTTCGCGGACGCGTTCCCCGCGGTCTTGGAGAAGCTGCGGAAGTAGTCGGTTCGCGAGCGTGTCCGGCAGAGGCTTCAAGCCCCCGTAGAGCGGTCTCCCTCCCGGCGCGGCTATGCACGTCATCGTCTGGGCCTTCGAGGTGAAGCGCGGCTGCAGGCGCGAGTTCGAGAAGGTCTACGGCCCCCGTGGGGAATGGGCGAAGCTCTTCGCGAAGCATCCGGGCTACGTGGGCACGGAGCTGCTCCGCGACGCGAACCGCGCCGCGCGGTATCTCACGATCGACCGCTGGGGCTCCCGCGAGGCCTACGACGCGTTCAAGAAACGGTCTCGCGCAGACTACGAAGAGCTGAACGCCCGCGGCGAAGCGCTGACGAGGACGGAGAGACTCGTCGGCCGCTTCGAGACCCCGGCGTGAAGGGGGACCGTGCGAGACCTTCGTCCTTGGTCCCCCGCGGGTTATCCCTGTCCAAGGATAACGACCGCACGCCGGCGAGCCGGCCTCGATGGTCGTCCCGTCATGGTCCCGCGAAAAGCAGATAGCGTCCGCGCGCCTTCCCGAGGCAATCCCTCAGGGGAGGATAGGTTGCCGAAGGCGGAGTATCTCAACTTCGTCGGTGGGGAGTGGGTCGAGGCCGAGAAGGGCGAGACGTACGTCGTGATCAACCCGGCGAACGGGCAGAAGCTCGCGACGGTGCCCAAGGGCGGTGAGGCGGACGCGAAGGCCGCGATTGACGCGGCCCGGGAGGCCTTCGACAAGGGCCGATGGCCCCAGATGACCCCGTCCGACCGGGCCGCGGCCCTGCTGAAGCTTGCCGCCTTGATCGAAGCGGACATGGACCGGCTCGCGATCCTCGAGTCGAAGAACCAGGGTAAGACGATCAAGCAAGCTCGGGACGCCGACCTGCCCTTCTCCGTGGACAACCTGCGCTTCATGGCGGGGGCCGCCCGCACGCTCGCGGGCTCGGCGTCGATGGAGTTCGCTTACGGTGCCACGAGCATCCTCCGACGTGAACCCGTCGGCGTCGTCGGCTCGATCACCCCGTGGAACTATCCCTTCATGATGGCGATCTGGAAGCTCGCCCCCGCGCTCGCCGCGGGCAACACCGCGGTCCTCAAGCCTGCTTCCCTCACCCCGCTCACGAGCATCGAGCTCGGCAAGCTCATCGAGAAGGCGGGCCTCCCCAAGGGCACGGTGAACGTGATCACCGGACCCGGCTCCGTGCTCGGGAACGCCATCGCTTCCTCGGACAAGGCCGACATGGTCTCCCTCACGGGCGACACGAGCACGGGCAAGGAGATTATGCGCGCGGGCGCGAGCAACGTGAAGAAGCTGCACTTGGAACTCGGCGGCAAAGCCCCGTTCATCGTCTTCGACGACGCGAACCTCCCGGCCGCGGTCGAAGGCGCCGTGGCCGCGTCCATGGTGAACGGCGGCCAGGACTGCACGCAGGCCGCGCGCTTCCTCGTCCAGGAGAAGGCCTACAAGCCCTTCGTGAAGAAGTTCGTGGAGCGCCTCAAGACGATCCGCATGGGCGACCCACTCGAGCGGTCCACGGACTTGGGGCCCCTCGTGAGTGAGAAACAGCGGGAGAAGGTCGAGCAGTACGCCGCCCTCGCGTCGAAGGAGGGCGCGAAGCTCGAGGTCGGCGGGGAGCGGCCGAAGACGAAGCCCTTCGACAAGGGCTGGTACTACCCGCCCACGCTGTTCAGCGACGCGACCTTCGACATGCGCGTCTCCTGCGAGGAGGTCTTCGGACCCCTCGTGACCGCGATGTCTTTCAAGACCGAGGCCGATGCCATCGAGGTCGCGAACTCCGTGGTCTTCGGCCTGTACTCGAGCGTCTGGACGAAGGACGTCCACCGCGCGTTCCGCGTGGCGAACGCGATGCGCTTCGGGGCCGCGGAGATCAACGAGCACCTGCCCCTCGTGAGCGAGATGCCCCACGGCGGGTACAAGCAGAGCGGCTTCGGGAAGGACCTCTCGATCTACTCCCTTGAGGAGTACACGAACGTCAAGCACATCTACGTGGACCTGACGGATGCGACGCGGAAGCCGTGGCACTACCTAACCTTCGGCGATCCGGCGTAGGTACGCGGATCCCTTCGCGGGTCCGTCCGCCGCGGGGCGCCCATCGCCGTCGTCGAACGAGAGCCGGGCCTCACAGGTTCGTCACGGCACTACGGTCAGCGCGAGCCGTGCCGTCCCGTTCGCATACCCGGACTTCGAGGCGGTGATCGTGATTAGGACACCGGTCGGACCGGACACGGACGACGGAGCGGTGTACGTGAACGTGTACACTCCGTCAAGCTGATCCGTGGCGGCCGAGACCGTCCCCGGACCGACGCGCACAACGCTCATCGTCGCTCCCGACACCACGTACCCCTCGATCGTGTAGACGTACACCGTGACCGTGAGGCTCTGGCCCGCGTTCAAGGACGTCGCCGGAGATCGCACCAGGAGGAAGAGCTGCGTCGGGTCCGTCGGATTCGCCTTGTTCGGATCGACGAGGATTACGACGCGGCCGGACGTGTCGAGGTAGCCTGGGGCCTTCGCGACCGCGTTGATCGGGGCGAAGGTCTGCCGTGTGACGACCGGTGCGGTCCAGTCGAACTCGTAGTTGCCGCTGCCGAGATTGCGGACGGAACTGAACGCGCCGCCGAGCGGCGAGGACGGGGTCAGGGTCGCGCCCGTGACCGGAGTCGACCCGCTCACGAGGGCCGCATGGATGGTTGCGGTTTCGCCCGACATCATCTCGAGCCGGTTCGACGTCAGGGTCAGCGTCATCGCCTGTGGTTGCACGACGGAGAACGAGACGGACTGTTGCACCTGGCCTCCCGCGTTGCCGTCGTTCACGGTCAAGGTGATCGTGACCGTACCTTCGAGCTGGTAGACATGCGGGCTGCTGATGGATCCGCCACCCGCGGGCGTCGTGCCCGTCGTCGCGGCACTCCCGTCCCCCCAGTCGATCGAGTAGGACAGGACGTCACCATCCGCGTCCGAGGCGGTCGCGGAGAAGGTCATCGGCTGCCCCACCACGACGGGGGAGGGCGAGACGGAGAGCCCGCTCACGCTCGGCGGAGTATTCGTGACCGACGTGGTCCATGTCCCGAACATCGTTCCTGGATGGATCGTGCAGAGGTAGCGGAACGAGCCCGCCGTCGCGGCGGTGAAGGTGAGCGAGGCGGTCGATGTGAATATCCCCGAGAGGGGCTCCCCCGCGCTCGCGAACCCGTCGCCGTTATAGTCGATGAGGAACTGGTGGGAAAAGCTGTCCGTGGACGTGAGGGATACCGTCACGACGTCGTTCTGGTTCACGACGATCGTCGGCCCCGGGATCGTCTCCGTGGTCCTCGTGAGGCCCCAGCCGCTCGTGCGAGACCCGAACAGGGAGACGCTGACGGTGGCCGCCTGCGATCCGACGATCCCGGCGTATACCATGCCGACGATCAGCATGACCCCGAGCCCTGCGATGACGGCCTTCTCCACGTGCGCGCCCCTACTAGGCCGATAGTAATCCCTGCCATGAAGCTTTTCCCGAGTCCGCGCGCACGCAGGTCTGCGGTCCAGCGGGATTTCAGCGCCGCTTTCCGGGCATCGGGGATGGGGACCCGGGGTCGATCACCCTCACCGACCGCTGCAGCGGCAGGTCGCGCGCGGCCCACTCCTTGAAGACGCGGGCGGGGTCCAGGGTCTCCGGCGGATGCACCCCGGGCCCGGGCGTGGCCTTCTCACCGATCAGGACGACGCCGATCGCCGCGCCGACCGCGCTGAGATAGTGGACGGCGGTCGTGGACCGGCGCCGGTTCGCCTCGCGGTGCGTGAAGACGATGTCCCGCCGCTGCACGACGCGGGACAATCCAGACATCCCCTCGACCTCGACGCTGACCGCTTCGGCGCCTTCCAGGGACACGAGGATCGCGGAGGGCTCGGGGAACGCGGAGAGGAACACCTTCCGGAAGGGCACGCGCTGGCCGCCGAGGCGGATCGTCCGGTCCTCCCGGAGCAGTCCAAGCCGATCGAGGGACAGGATCGCGTGGGCCAAGCTCGGGCTGAGCCCATACTTGAAATCGATCCGCCCGACGGGCTTCCCGAGGAACCTCGGGAGGGTCTTCACCTCCTCGTGGGAGGCGAGGAACGTCCGCTGGCTGCCGACGGGCGGGGGAAAGTCGAAGGACTCCTCTTCGGCCATCGGCTCCCGCTCCTCGAGGCGGCCGTCGATCCATACGGTCGGGCGGACGAGGAAATCGTCCAGGAAGGCCTCCCGCGAGTAGAGCGGGAAGTTCTCGAACCCCGGGAGCTTCGCGGTGCTGCAGTTGCGGATGCGGATCGCGTCGATCCGGTCGAAGGCCTCCGAGGCCTCCCGGGCGAGGACGTTCGTCATGCCGGGGTTCAGGCCCATGGACAGGAGCGCCGTCACCCCGGCGGAGCGGAAGGCGTCATCGAGCTCGAGCTGCTCGAAGATGCCGAGGGGGCCGCCAGGCCGCGACGGCCCTGCCGCCGAGGTGTCCAGATAGCCCACGCCGGCGTCGAGGCAGGCGCGCATGATCGTGAGGTTGTACTTCGGAAGGGTCGCGTTCACGGCGACATCGAACCCCCGCAGCGTGCGGGTGAGGAGGTCCACGTTCTCCACGTTCACGGCGTGCGCCTGGATCGGCACGCGCTCCCGGAGCCCCGCCAGGACGCGGGCGCGGTCGCCGACGCGATCGACCACCATGAGCTCCGTCACGCGGGGATCCGCCCGGAGCTCGGAGACGAGCGTGCGTCCGAGGCCTCCCGCTCCGAGGATGGCGACGCGCATTCTCGAAGAGCACGAGAGGGTGGGGGCTTAGTTCTTTCGCGCTGAATGACGGTACGTGCGACGGAGGGCATCACCCTTCATGCGCCATGCGAGCCCACCGCACGATCGCCCGGGCGGTGGCGTCGGGATCTTCCCACATGGGCATGTGCCCGGCGGCGGGCAGGATCTCCCGGACGACCGCGCTCGACGCCTTCGGGCTCGCCGCCTCGCCCTCCGGGATCAGCTGGTCCTCCTTCCCGTGGAGGACGAGGACGGGGCCCGTGTAGGAATCGAGGAACTCCGTACGGTCGGGGCGGGCGGCCATGGCCGCGAGGCCGGCGATGATGCCGTCCGGACGGGCCTTCTCGAGGATCCGCGTCGCCCGGTCGAGGAGGAGCTGCGATGCAG
>DATEUA010000039.1:0-30403 GCA_035283405.1 Thermoplasmata archaeon
GGAGGCGATGGACGCGACGGACCCGCTCTTCCTCCTGTACACCTCAGGCACGACCGGCAAGCCCAAAGGAATCCAACATTCGACGGGAGGCTACCTCGTCGGGGTCGCGGCGACGCAGAAGTACATCTTCGATCTCAAGGACGACGACCTGTTCTGGTGCACGGCGGACATCGGCTGGGTCACGGGCCACTCGTACATCGTGTACGGGCCGCTCGCGAACGGCGCGACCGCCTTCATGTACGAGGGGTCGCCCGACTGGCCGAAACCGGACCGCTGGTGGTCCCTCGTCGAGGAGTACGACATCACGATTCTCTACACCGCCCCGACCGCGATCCGCGCGTTCATGCGCTGGGGCGAGGAGTGGCCGAAGAAGCACGATCTCTCCTCCCTCCGGCTCCTGGGCACGGTCGGGGAGCCGATTAACCCCGAGGCGTGGCGCTGGTACCACCGGACGATCGGCGGAAGCCGGTGCCCCGTCGTCGACACATGGTGGCAGACGGAGACGGGGATGATCCTTATCACCCCGCTCCCGGGCCTCACGACGACGAAACCAGGGTCGGCGACCCAGCCGTTCCCCGGCGTCTTCGCGGAGGTCGTCGACGAGAAGGGCCAACGGGTTCCCGTGAACCGAGGCGGCTACCTCGTCATCACGCGGCCCTGGCCCGCGATGCTCCAGACCCTGTACAAGGAGCCGGAGCGGTACAAGGAGGTCTACTGGTCCCAGGTCCCCGGGAAGTACTTCACGGGTGACGGCGCGCGCATGGACGAGGACGGTGACTTCTGGCTCATGGGCCGGATCGACGACGTGATTAACATCGCCGGTCACCGGATCGGGACGATGGAGGTGGAGTCCGCCCTTGTGAGCCATCCGAAGGTCGCGGAGGCCGCGGTCGTCGGGAAGCCACACGCCCTGAAGGGGCAGGCCCTCGTGGGCTACGTCGTCCTGAAAACGGGGGAGCATCGGTCCGACGCCTTGAAGGAGGAGCTCCGCCAGCACGTGCGGAAGGAGATTGGTGCGATCGCGACGATTGACGACTTGTACATCACGGAGAAGCTCCCGAAGACGCGGAGCGGGAAGATCATGCGCCGCGTGATCCGGTCCCTGGTGTCGGGCCAGGAGATCGGGGACACGACGACGCTCGAGGATCCCGGCGCGGTCGAGGAAGTCCAGAGGTGGCTCGAGGCCGTGGAGGCCGGAACAAAGTAGGAGGGACGCCTGCGCATCCCGATCCGTGGCACGGAATGCGTTCAGTTGCACCTTCCGTTGTCGGAATGGCATCGATCCTTCCTCCGCGATCCGTCCTGGGAACTCGGGTCCCTCACCCTCGTCCCGGGGAAGGTCCTCCTCGTCGTGCGCAAAGAGGCACCGAAGGCTTACGAGGCCACAGCGGCCATCGCTTTGGACACGAACGAAGATTCCCTCGACGGCGTCGCGGCCGGCGGCGAGGATATCCGTCTCCTGACCCTGCCCTTCGGCGGCGTCCGTCAGGTCCAGGCCACGCACTTCCGACGCCGACGTCGTCTGGCGAGGAAGAAGGCCCACGACCGAAGGGTGCAGCGGAAGCTCCTGGACCGGGAGGGGAGATGGGAACGGAACCGGGTGAAGCAACGTCTCCACGTCGTGAGCAAGGGTCTCGTCGAAGCGGCGAGATCCTCGAGATTCGCGTGCTCGAGGACCTCACCCTCCACGGTGCCGGAGGGAAGTCCAGAAGGATGAACCGCCGTCTGTCAAGCTGGCCCCGGCGCGAAGTCCACCGCCAGATCGAGTACAAGGCCGCCTTGGAGCGCGTGCCCGTGATCAAGGTCAACCCTCAATGGACGAGCAAGACCTGCCCAGTGTGTGGCGCCCGGCGCCGAGACAGGGTGGGCCAGGAGTTCGTCTGCCTGATGTGCGACTGGGAGATGGACCGCCAGCTCAACGCAGGCCTGAACATCCTGAAGACCGCCTTGGCCTCGAACGAGGCCTTGGCAAGGGCTGTACGGTTCCAGCCCGGTGCCCTCCGCGATGATGTCGTGAGTCCCCTCTACGACCTGTTCCGAGGAGGGGCGGGCGCACGGGACGAGCCGAGCGGAGTGGAGTTGGGCGTATCAAAGATAACCTGACAGAACCGCGAAGGCCCGAAGACCTCGCTCGCTGAAGCGCGTGATTCCAGAGTGATCATCGACTCCAGGTCCATCGTCGCATGGTTTGGAGGATCCGTGGCAGCTCATCGTCACGCGGCCGGTCCGAGGCGGATCCGTCGATGAGTGTCCCGAAGCAGATCCTGGTTCTCGCAGGCGTTCTAGATGGGGCCGCCTAGATGTATTTCTCTAGAAGAGTGAGCGCAAGGAATGTGGCCACTGCGATGACAACCATACGAATTCCTTTCTTCACTGCACCTGTACGCGTGATTCGACCGAGGTAGAATCCCGCTCCGAAGACGATTCCTACGGCCGCGAAGACGGACATCCATGCGGCCGACGTGAGGTCGCCGACGACTCCGATGCGAAATAGCAGCAGCGGGCTCGATGTCACCAGAAGGACAACCAATGGTGCTGCCGCGTTCACCAGGGAGATGGTGGAACGCATGAAACGGAGCTCTTTGTCGGGATGCGTGTCTCGGAGTGGAGTGAGCATTGCTCGTTCTATTCGACGGAGCTGAATCTCACTCTCAATCATCTCCGCTTCGTAGACGCTTACGCCTGTAGAGATGCTCATCGCAATGCATGCGGCAACGAGCGTGCCGAGGATAACCTCCAGCTGGGCCCCCCCGACAAACGCCGAGCCAGTGAGGATACCGAGGACGACAAACGTTGCGTCGAACATGGTGTTGATGAAGTATCTGCGGAAAAGGAGGCTGAAGGCAGGGCCGTGTCGAAATCGTCGAAATCGTCGCCACAAGGTAGGACTTCATCACAGCCTACCATATAGGCATAATGGGGCGGTGCTTCCGGCAACCGCGGCCTTTCCCCACGCGTCAGGTAATCCCTCACGTGTCGGCGATATGTGGGAAAAACGGGCTGGCGGGCTCCTAATACGCAGGCATGTCCATGGGCCCCTCATCGGGCGCACGCCTTCCGCAGCAGCGGCCAGCGACTCACCCTGCGCGACAGCCAGGGATCCACAGCGTAGTACCGTCCTGCTCGGGCCAGGAACAGCGTGAACGCGGCTCCCGCCATCAGGAGGTTGACTCGGAGAATTGCGGGGTGCGTGTGACCAGCGGCAAGGAGGATCGTGGCATTCATTAGGACGGCTCCCATCGTCGCGAGCCGCGTGAAGCTGCCCGTGAGGATTGCTGCGCCCACAGCGATCTCGAGGAGCGCCATCGTGGTCATGAAGACCCGCGCGTTCGGCGCCACGATGGCCGAAAGGAACCAGGCCATGCCCGGGACGGGATTCGGGAGAATCGCATCCTGCAGATACAGCGTTGAAGGGACGGGTAATGGGATGGACACGCCGTCCGCCCACACGACACCAATCAGTTGCTCGTAGCGGTCCTGCCCGCCGATTACGTTCGAGTCGTAGGCGTTCAGGACTCCGCCCATGATCCACACGAAGGCGAGGACGAAGCGAAGCGGCAGCAGGGCCCGGTGAAATCCCTTTTCAGAGGAGGCGTCCAGCTCGTCTCTCACGACCATCGCCGTCACTTTCTCGGGCTCCCGTCATCAAGCTGTGGACAGTACAATACGCAGTCCGCCTTGCCGAACGAGTGCTCTGCGCCCTATGCCACGACGCCGCCCACGGCGAGCCCGACGAGATACGTCGCGGTCGCAGCGCCCATCCCCACGAGGACCATCTCCAGACCGCTCCGCAGGAACGGATTCAGGGTCGAAAGGGCCCGGAGGACGCCGGCGAAGAAAAGGCCGATGGCGGTGACAGCCACGGAGGCGAGGACGCCGGGCAGCGAGGGCAGGAATATGAACGGGAGGATTGGTAGCAACCCCGCGAGGGCGAAAGCGAAACCTGTGTAGGCGGCCAAGCGAGTCGGGCTCTCAAAGCTCGCTCCTCCAATCCCATGCTGTTCGCTCACGATGGCCTTCAGGAATTCCTCTGGACGCTTTGCGAGGCGGTTCACGACGGCCTCCGCCTCTTCCCCCGTGAGCCCCTTCGCCCGATAGGCCTCCTCGAGTTGCCTCTTCTTGGTCTCGGGAGCCGATTCGATCGCTTCCCTGGCGAGGCGCGTCTGGGACGCGTTGACCTCCTGCTCCGCCTTGACGGAAACGTAGTTTGACGCGGCCATGGAGACCGCGCCCGCGACGAGCCCCGCGAGGCTCGCGATGAGGACCGCAGGGCTCGAGTCCGTGGCGCCCACGACGCCAGCGGCAAGGGCGAGGATGCTCCCGAGTCCATCGTTGGCTCCGAGAATCGCACTTCGCAGGGCGCCTCGCGAGGCCGTGACCTTCCTCATCGCGTCGAAGGTGTCGACCTCATGGGAGATCTCATCGGGCAGGATCTCGCGGAAGATTTCCTGGGCCGCTGAATCCCTCCAGCGCCCGGCTTGGTTCTTGTACTTCGCGATTCCGTCGACCTCGGCTTTGTGCAGGACAGGCAGAATGGTCCCCACGCGGAGGAGCCGCGCCAGCCCTACGAGGATGCGATGCTCGAGAAGCCGGACGTCCCGCGGGACGCGTCGGTTGAGGCTCCGGAGCAGTTTTTCCCACAGGATCGCGTGCTTCTCCTCATATTCCGCGAGCTCACGGAGGATGGCCGCTCGCCCCGAATCCTCGTCGAGGTCCGCCAGGGCGAGGTACATCCACCGGCTGGAGCGCTCATCCCGAAAATTCGCCTCGACGGCCTGTAGGTCCGGCCGACTCCACGCAAAGGCCGCCTGCCCCATGACCTAATCTCTCCGTAATCGCCACTTCCAATGGAACCGCATGCCTTCAATTTGATGGCTCATCATGTTCCTGTCCGAAGTGTGCTCGGGCCTCGCGCGGGAGCCGAGGGGACGCTGTGTCAACTATGAGACTTGAAAGCCTAACGAGCGATCTTACCGGCAGAGCCTTTGCTGAGATTGCAGGTCTAAGCCGCTGAAGATCGGTTAGCGACGCGGTCACCGGTCTGGTGTTGATCCGGTCAAATAGAAACGACTTGCCAGCAGTATGTCAGACACCCGGCCTTTGTCGAATCGAAGAGAATCCTTCCGATCCCGCCGTGGCGCAGGCCTGTTTCGGGCCGTTGTTTTCATGTGCCTGGTTCTCTGCGGCATTGTCTCAGGATCCTGTTGCGAAGTAGGCGGGACTACCGTCGGTACGTGAGGACGCGGCCCCAGAGGCTCTTCGTGCCCCAGATCCCCCGCCGCAGCGTTTCGAGCTGGACGATTTGGCTGTGGTCCACGAACAGGTTCACGTCGGGCCCGTAGTTCTTGATGTACCACGCGAACACCTCCGGGTCGGCGGCTTCGAACATGACGTGTTCGAGGCCGAGCCCGTCGATGATCTTCGCGACGACGTCCGTCCTCCATGTCTTGACGTTCTCCGTGATCCCCTCGGACTCGATCATGATGATGTATGCACCCGCGTCAAGGCACCGCTTCGCCTGGGAGATTGCCCACGCAGGGTCGCGCGTGCCTTCGGCCGCGAGTTCCTCCGCACTCGTTGCCCCGCCCGCGCCGAACTGGATGCCGACTTCGGGCTTCGGTTTGAGGCCCGCGTCCTTGACCTTCTTCACGAGGGTCACAAGATCCTCCGCCGGGATCGTGATGAACCCCGTCGAGATCTCGAGGATGTCGAAGCCTACGGATTTGCACTCCCCGATGTAGCGATCGACGGTCTCCTTGCCTTGCGTGAGGACGTATTCGATGAAGCCGCCCGTGGAGACGAGCACCTCGTACCGGTGTGCAAGATTGATGATGTCCACGAGGGCCTTGCGGGGCATCAAGGAGAAGGAGCCCGCCGCGAACTTCAGGGAGTCGACGTACTCGCCCATCGTCTCGAGGACGTCCTCGAGGTATCGCGTGCCCATCGGCGTGTAATACGGCCCGCGGATTTCCGTGAGCCCCTTCGTCCTCGGCTTGCCCGCCCGCTCGTTCATCCGCACGAAGTCGAACGCACGTCCGCCCGTCTGTTTCTCTTTCATCGTCGTCCCTTCCCTTGTCCCTTCCCGACCTTCGACAGGAGTGCTGTGAGGTCCGTGACCTTCACGCGATCGAGTCTCGCAATCGTGTCGACGAGGCGTTCGCGGAGCGGCCCGGCCGCGAAGCGCGACGCGAGGCCATGAAACTTCCGCGCCGCGCCCTCCCACCCCATCGGTCGTGTCGTGAAGCCTTCATAGTCCCGTTTCTCCGCCTCGACGACCCGGCCGTTCGCAAGGCGCACGCGGAGACGCATCGGCATCTCCTCCGGGAATCGACTGCTGAACTCTGGGCGGGGGCGGATGCGGATTCGCCGGAGGAGGTCCTGCACGTCCGCGCGCACGATGCGCTTCGCCTCATACTGCGCAGGCATGACGGTCCCGTCGAGGAGCGCAACCGCGAGCATGTAGTTGAGGCTGTGGTCTGCCTCTTCCTTCGTCCGCACGTCGACTTTCGAGCCTTCCTCCCCGCCGCCGATGATGTCGTACGCGACGTCGAAGATGTCGACGTCGATCGTTTCGACGTCCTTCGCCTCGAATCCCTCCGTCACGCGCAGCTCGAGGAGGCCCTCGATCGAGGACTGGGAGTGGATCTCCGCGTTGTACTTCTTGATGATCGTCCGCGTGACGCGCTCGAGGTCCTCCTTGGACCAGTCGATGTCGAATCGACCCGCGATCGAGTCCATGAATCCCTTGTTCCCCTCGAAGACCTCCGGCGGTCCGGTGATCCCGCGCATCGCCAGGAACGCCGCGTGCGTGCCGCCAAACCCCGTGTTCGGCGCGGCGAGCCCCTTCCAATGGGACAGGGATCCCGTCCGCGTGACGCGGAGCGCGTTGTGCGCGGTGCCGCTGATCGCGATGGCGTTCGCCGTCTGGCGTTCGTCGAGGCGGAGGGCCTTCGCGACGCCCGCCGCGACGCCGTACGCCATTTGCGTCGTGTGGTCGAAGCCCTTCTTCCGGACCGGAGCGACGTCGCTGAGTCGGCATTGCACCTGGTACGCCACCGCGAGGGCGGTCAGGAGCTCCTCCCCACTCCCGTCCGTGTACTCCGCCGCCGCGAGGATGGCCCCGAGGTTGTCGCTCGGGTGGCAGGTCTCGCCCTTCGCGAGGTAGCTGTCGTTGAAGTCCAGGTATCGGACGAGGGCCGCGTTGTAGAGCGCCGCACGATCCGGTGCGGTCCGTCCGCCCCCGATGAGCGTCGACCGGTCGGACCCGCCGAAGTCCTCGACGTGGGCCCGCAGGAACCGGACCGGCTCACCGGCGAGCGCCCCGATCGCGCAGCCGAGGGAGTCGAGGACGCGGATCTTGAGGGCATCCTTCGCGGACCCGGAGAGGTCCTTGAAGGATCGGTCGACGGTGAACGACGCGAGCTCCTGGACGAGCGTCATGGCTTCCCAGACTTCCTCGGCGCGCCGGGCGCGGAGGGTGAGGACCTTCCCCTTCTAGTAGCCTTCGGCGGGATGGTACGCATCCGGATCCGCCGGCCCAGTCGGTCGAGGAAACGCGAGGCGTCACGCCGTCACGACGACCGTGCCGGTCATGTACGGGTGGGGATCGCAATGGTACGCGTACGTCCCCGGTTCCATGAACTTGTAGGAGAACGTCGCCATGTGCCCCATTGGGCCCGAGTCGACCGAGTCCATCATGTCGTCGTGGCTTCCCATCGTGACGGTGTGGGCGACGGTGTCCATGTTCGTCCACTGGAGCGTCGTCCCGGCCCGAATCGTCACCGTGCTGGGATGGAAGGCGTAGTTCGAAATCGTGACGCCCGCGACAGAACCGGAGGGGGACAGGCTGCGCAGGAAGAGGGCTCCGATGCCAATCGCGAGGACGGCGATTGCGACGGCGCCGAAGACGGCGAGTCGGTTCATGTCGTTGTCCCTCCGTGGTGCGACGGCCCCGTGTCCTGCAGGAGTCGGCGCATCTCCTCGAACCGGTCTTGCGTGATCTCGCCCGACGCGAATCGACGTTTCAAGATCTCGAGAGGCGTCTCACGCGACTCATCTGACCCGTGGTCCATGCCCATGCACATCGGAATTTACCTCCGTGATTCTGCCGTCAGTGCTTCGCGCCCTCGAGGTCCGCACGCACCCGCACGTATTCGTCGCGAGAGATCTCCCCGCGTGCGTATCGTACGTTAAGGTTCTCCAGCGCGGATCCGGTCGCATGGTATGCGCGCGACGGCGAGAAGGTGCCCAACGCGGCCAGGAGGATCAGGATCAACACGAATGCGGGGACGACCATGAACAGGGCGCCCCACCCCATCCCCGATCCCATCATGCCCGTGCCCGTGCCGAAGGGCGTGAAGAGGGCCGCGAACACGGCCATCAGGCCGATCGCGAGGACAATCGCGAGGACGAGCCAGACCACCGGGTTACTTTGTCTTGTCTCCATGCTTTTCACCTTACGGTCCTATTGGGCGGAAAAGGCCCTTTAGGCTTTCGTGAAAAGACGTGAAATGGCGTCCGAAAGCGTGCAATCGTCCGTCAGGGCTTGGCCCGCCAGGCCTCCGAGAGACGGACCCGGTTCGTCATCCCGTGCCGCTCCCGCTCGATGAGACCCTTGATCTCGAGGCGATCGAGGAGGCGCGTGATCTTCGACCCGGAGAAGGGCATGGTCCCGACGAGGTCCTTCTGGAGAATCGCACCGCCGGCCTCGACGACCCGCCAATAGAGGCGGCGCTCGTCCCCGGACAAGAGCCGGAGGGCCACCTCGGGGGCGACAGACGAGGCGACGTTCGGGCGGATTTCGGACGGCAGCGCGGGGCCCTGCTCCTCCGCGGGACGCACGGTCTCCCCGAGCGGCTCCTTCTCGGCGCCCTTGAGCCCGCGGGTCATGAAGACGTAGGCCAGGGCCACGCCGAGGATGATCGCGGAAAGGAGGAGGAAGAGGCCCCACAGGATGAGAAACGTCTCGGAGACAGTCGTGTGGTCCACGACGAAGAGGAGCAGGAGGACCAACGCGACCAGGAGCACCGCGCTTCCGAGGGCGAGCTTCGCCAGGGTTCGACTGCGCGCGATGAGCGCTTGGTCCGCCACGTGGCACGCATACCGTCCGGCGCGCCATAAGCTTTCTCGACAGCCCCGTCGCCCGACCGAGGACGATGGGTTCCAAAAGCTTATGATGGTTCGGCAAATGAGGACGACCGTGGACCGCTCTACCTTCGACATCGTCGTCGTGGGGGGCGGCGCGGCGGGCCTGCGAGCGGCGATCGCGGCGGTCGAGGCGGACCCAGGCGTCCGGGTCGGCGTCGTGTCGAAGGTCTACCCGATGCGGAGCCACACGGTGTCCGCGGAAGGCGGCACGGCGGCCGTCCTGAAGGATTATGACAACTTCGACCTGCACTGCTTCGACACGATCAAGGGGTCCGACTACCTCGCGGACCAGGACGCCGTCGAGTTCTTCGTGAAACAATGCCCCGACGAGGTCATCCGACTCGAGCACTGGGGCTGCCCGTGGTCCCGCGACCCGGACGGGCGGATCGCCCAGCGCGCGTTCGGCGGCATGTCCGTGAAGCGGACCGTCTTCGCGGCGGACAAGGTCGGCTTCCACATCCTCCACACGCTCTTTCAGACGACGATGAAGTACGACCGGATCGAGCGGCTCGACGAATGGTTCGTGACGTCCCTGGTCCTCGAGGGGCATGCCGTCTCCGGGGTCATCGCGATGGACCTGAAGCGGGGCGAGCTCGCCCGGATCGGTGCGAAGGCGGTCCTCCTTGCGACGGGCGGCTGTGGTCGGGTGTACGAATTCACGACGAACGGGTTCATCAAGACGGGGGATGGCATGGCCCTCGCGTATCGGGCGGGGGTTGCGCTGAAGGACATGGAATTCGTGCAGTTCCATCCGACCGCGCTCCCGGGCACGGGCATCCTGATCACGGAGGCCGCCCGCGGGGAGGGAGGCTACCTCGTCAACAAGGACGGGGAGCGGTTTCTGAAGCGCTACGTCCCCGAGAAGATGGAGCTGGGACCGCGCGACATCCTGTCCCGTTCGATCATGTCCGAGATCCGCGAGGGCCGTTCGTTCAAGGGGCCCTACGGGGATTTTGTCGGGCTGGACCTGAGACACCTCGGCGAGGAGACGATCGACCGCAAGCTGCCGATGGTCCGCGAGCTTGCGGAGCAGTACGTCGGAATCGATCCGGTCCGGGAAATCATCCCGGTCCGGCCCGGACAGCACTACATCATGGGCGGGGTCCACACGAACGCGAACGGGGAGACTTCGCTCCCCGGCCTGTACGCGATCGGCGAGACCGCATGCGTCTCGATCAACGGAGCGAACCGCCTCGGGTCGAACAGCCTGAGCGAATGCCTCGTCTTCGGTGCGGCGGCGGGCCGTTCCGCGGCCGCGTATGCGAAGAAGAGGGGGTGGCCGCAGGGACCTGCAGGGAAGGAGGCCGCGCGGAGCGAGGAAGCGAGGATCTTTGACGGGCTCCTTGGGCGGGAGGGAGGTTCCGAAACCGTCGCCGGGCTCCGGGTCGAGATGCAGCAGCTCATGGAGCAGCACGTGGGGATCTACCGGGACGACGCCCGGCTGCGCGAGGCCTGCGGGATTCTGGAGAAGCTTCGCGGCCGGTTCGCTTCGATGCGCGTCGGGGACAAGGATCGGGTCTTCAACACGGAACTCACCGCCGTCCTTGAGCTCGACTTCATGCTCGACGTCGCGCTGACGATCGCACACAGCGCCCTCTCGCGGGACGAATCTCGGGGTGCCCACAGCCGGACGGACTTCCCGAAACGCGACGACGAGCGGTTCCTCAAGCACACCCTGGCCTCTCGCTCGGACGCCGCCCCGCGCATCGACTCCGTGCCCGTGACGATCACCCGATGGCAACCTGCCGCGAGGGCGTACTGAGATGGCCGAGCGCGAAGTTGTCTTCCGCGTGAAGCGATACCGCCCGGAGCGAGACGCGGCTCCGACGTATCAGGACTACCGGATCCCGTACACGGACGACATGGTCGTCCTCGACGGACTCAACTACATCAAGGACAAGATGGACTCGACCCTCACGTTCCGCTGGTCCTGTCGCATGGGGATCTGCGGCTCGTGCGGCGCGAGCGTCAACGGGAAGCTGCGGCTGACGTGCGGCACGTTCATCAAGGACGTCCGGTCGAAGACCGTCGTCGTGGACCCCATGCCGAACTTCCCGATCCTGAAGGACCTCGTCGTGGACTTCGATGACTTTTTGCAGAAGCTCCTCGAGGTGAAGCCATTCATCCTTCGGGACGAGGAGAGACCGCTTTCGGAGGGCGAATACCTGCAGACCCCCGAGGAGATCGAGGCGTACCGACAGCAGAGCATGTGCATCAACTGCATGCTGTGCTACTCCGCGTGTCCCGTCTTCGGGGCGAGCGAGCATTTCATCGGTCCCGCCGCCTCGGCCCTCGCATACCGCTACATCCGTGACTCCCGGGATGAAGGCGCGGACGCCCGGCTCGATGTCCTCTCGACGAAGACCGGGATCTGGGAGTGCACGTTCGTCGGCGAGTGCTCCGTCGTGTGCCCGAAGGACGTCGATCCCGCGGCGGCGATCCAGAACCTGAAGGTGATCGCATCGATCCGCCACATGCGCCAGCTGCTCCTGCCGAAGTCGGCCCCGAGGTGAGGGCACGCCGGAGCCTCGGATGTATCCCTGGAAACGCCCCGTGGGCTGGTGGCTTCGGAACCCGCGCTACCTGCTCTTCCAGCTCCGCGAGGTCGGCGGGTTCGTCTCCGGCCTATTCGGGCTTCTCCTGCTCTACATGTTGGTCCAGTACCATGCGGGTCCGGAGGCGTACGCGGGGTTCTTCGCGATGCTCGCCTCGCCCCTCATGCTGGTCGTGGTCGCGGTCCTGTTCGGGTTCGTCCTCGTCCATGCGTTCACCTGGTTCTTTCTTCTAGGGAAGGCGCAGCCGGTTCGATTCACCGAGAAGCCGCTGCGTCCCGGGACCGTGTTTGCGATCAACGTGGTCCTGTGGGTCCTCGTGTCCGGGGCGGTCCTGTTCATTGTCTTCGGAGGGCTCTAGGTGGCCCGCGCTGAGGTGTGGAATCCGGGTCGGGACGCGATCCGCGCGCACTCCCGGGTCGAGAGCCGACCCCCTGTGGTCCTGGAGCCGGTGCTCTGGGGCATCTTCTCCGCGGGCGGTTTCATCTCGGCGTTCCTGCTTCCGGTCACGATTGTCGTCCTGATGTTCGCGGTCCCCTTCGGGCTCTGGCCTGCGGAGCGGATCGGCTACGACTCCTTCCGGGCGAGCTTCTCGGACTTGATCGTCCGCCTCTTCTGGTTCGTCCTGATCGGCGGGTCTCTCTTCCACGGGATGCATCGACTTCGACATTCTCTCCTCGATGCGGGCCTCAGGAAAGTCGAGCCGCTCCTCAACATCGTCCTTTACGGGATCGCGATCCTCGGAACCTTGGCTGCGCTGTGGTACACGCTGCTGTTCGACGCACCGCTGCCGTTCCGATAGTCACGCGGTGACCTTGTACACCAGGTCCTTCTCGCGCACGCGGTCCTTCACCCGGACGCCGACTTCCTGGCCCCGCGAGGCCTTCGCCACGGTCGCGTGTTCGATCTGCATCGTCTCGACCCGGTCCGTGACGTTCGTGGACGGCCCCTGGACCTGGATCGTGTCCCCGACGGCGAGGTCCCCGTCGGTGAGGCGAATCGCCGCGACCCCGATCTTCGCGAAGTAGTGGAAGACCTCGCCGACCTTGATCCGATCCATTGCGATGGGAATGTCGTCCCCCTCGATAAACGCATCGCGCCGGAGGTCGCCCGGTTCGAAGGAAAGCTAAAGAGGTCCACCGCGCATTTCATCGCGGGCCGGATGGAGGGAACCCCCGCATACCGTGTCGAGGCGCGACGGCTCGAGCCGCTGCGCCGACTCGGCTTCGCGGCGGCCGCGCCCGCGCTCCTCACCCTTCTCACCGTCTTCGCGGCCCTCCTGTCCGTTACGGTCGCGGTGAGCGTGGCCCAGTACAACGACTCGTACCAGCTGATCTTCTGGCCGCCGAGCGCAGACGCGTATGGGGAGACATTCGGCTTCCTATCCACAATCCTGCCCCAGACCCTCGCCCTCGTCGTGCCCCCGATTCTGCTCGCGGCGGTGCCCGGAAGCATGGCCGGGTACTTCGTCGCTCTGAAAGCCCCCGAACGCCTGCGTCGTGCGGGCGTGTTCCTCTTCCTCGCGGCGTGGATTCTGGGATTTGAACGGAGCTTGACTTCCCTCCACTTCGTCAAGGGAACCTTCGTTGGCGCCCTCTTCCCCTGGATGACCCTGACCTTCCCGGGGGCGGAGTTCGTTGTCCTCTTCGACCTGGCAATGCCTCCGATCGCTTTGGCGGTGTACTCCGTCCTGCGAGGGGATTTCTTCGGGCTCGTCTGGCCGTCGACGCCGGGGACTCGGGTCCAGCGGTTCCTCCGGGAAGGGCTCCCTCGGGTCGCGGTCGGCGTCCTGTTCGGGTCCGTCCTCGCGATCTTCGCCGCGATGTTCGACGGGTACACGACGGAAGTGTACGTCGGCTACCAAGGATCCCTTTGGAATTTCGTCTCGACAATGATGTCGATCATCGGCGGTGCGCCGTTAGGAGCCGCCTGGGTGGTCCTTCTGCTCACCCTGATCCTGGCGGCGTACGTCCTGTTCGTCGCGGGCCTCTGGCTCATCCGATTCGCGGGCCGACGGATCCCAGGACCCGTGTCGGCCGCTCGCCCGGACGATCGGTCCCTCTCTGACTTCTCGACCATCCTGACTTCGGTCGCGTTCGCATTCCTCGTCGTCACCGCCTTCCTTCCGATCGTGGTCGCGGCGGCGTTCTCGTTCAACGGATCGGACAGCATGTTCGTCTTCGAGGGATGGTCCCCGCGGTGGTACCACTCCTTCGGGGACCCGGAGGTGACGGGCCTCCTCGAGAGAGAGGACTTCCGCGATCTCTTCTTCCGGTCCTTGGGCTTTGCCGCCCTGGTCTCCGGCCTCGCGACGCCCTTTGCGGTCCTCGCCGCGGCGACGATTCACACCCTTCCCCCGCGGATGCGCGCGGCGATCCGCGGAGCCCTCTACTTCGGGATGGCCATCCCCCTGGTCGTGTATGGGTCGATGACGATCTTCGCTCGACATGTCGCGGCCCCGGGGTATCCCGTCGTCCCCGCGGAGGACGCGTGGGCCGTCGTGCCGGTGTTCCTCACGTACCTGCCGCTCGCACTTGGCGTGTCGTTCGTCGTCGCCGCGTCCTCCGCCTCGTGGCGCCAGGCGTTCTACCTCCAATCGATGCCGTTCGCATGGATTCGTCCCGCGGCGGGAGGCCTCCTCATCTCCATGGCGTTCGTGATGAGCGCGTACGCCGGATTCATCGGGGAATCCGTGACGGGGGTCCCCATCGTTTTCCTCTCGAGCGGGATTTTATCTCCTGTCGTCGACGTGCCGCTCGTCATCCTTGCGGGGTCCTCCCTCGCGCTCCTCGCGACGGGCTGGGTCGTCCGTGGGGACGATGAGCGGTTCCGATTCTGATTCACGCGATGATGTACGCGGTGCCACCCGAAGAAACCTTTAAGTGGGGTGACATACTTCGCCGCGCCCGAAGGGGGGCGATTTTCTTTGGTGATGCCTCTGAGCGTTTTGGAGAAGTCGATCAACAAACGCGTCCAGCTCCTCCTGAAGGACAACCGGCTCCTCGAGGGGAAGCTCGTCGGCTACGACGACTACATGAACATGGTCCTCGAGGACACGGAGGAGACGAAGGAGGACAACGTCCGCCGGGTCGGCACGGTCGTCCTCCGGGGGAACAACGTCGTGACGATTGTCCCCAAGTGACGGACCCCGTCAGAAACTAGATATCCGCGCGCCCGCATCGGACCGCGAATGCAGCTGCTGGTGGTCGCGGGCGGCCTCGGCACGCGCCTCCGTCCTGTCACCCTGACGAGGCCGAAAGCCCTCGTGCCCCTCCTGAACCGCCCGCAAATCCTCCACCTGATCGACCGCCTCCCTGATCGCATCGATCAGGTCCTCGTCGCGGTGAACTACATGTTCGACGAGGTCCGGGACTTCTTCGGGTCCCGCGACGTGGGTCGGGACGTCGTCGTGGTCCACGAGACGACTCCCCTCGGGACCGGCGGCGCAATCAAGAATGTCGAGGATCGGCTCGAAGGGACCTTCGTCGCCGTGAACGGGGACGTGATCGACCGCCTGGACCTGGAGGCTCTCGTCGCGTTTCACGAGGCCCACGGGACCGTGGGGACGCTCGCCGTCGTGCCCGTCGATGATCCGTCGTCTTTCGGAGTCGTCGCCGTCAAGGGAGATCTCGCGACGAA
Organism: Thermoplasmata archaeon; assembly: GCA_035283405.1. Taxonomy (GTDB): domain Archaea; phylum Thermoplasmatota; class Thermoplasmata; order RBG-16-68-12; family RBG-16-68-12; genus RBG-16-68-12. The sequence goes on from DATEUA010000039.1 coordinate 15,339, forward strand.
GTTCGTCGAGAAGCCGCCACGGGCGGACGCCCCGTCAAACCTCATCAACGCGGGCCGATACGTGTTCGAACCCGACGTCCTCGACGCGATCCCGAAGGGCCGTGAGGTCTCCCTGGAGAGGGAGGTCTTCCCGAAGCTCATCGATGCGGGCCTCGCGGTCTACCGCTATGACGGACCATGGTCCGACGCGGGAACCCTTCCGAGCTACTTGCGGGCCCAAGCGATGCTCCTCGTGGAGGGAGGGGCCCATGTCGATCCGGACGCGGACGTCGCACGCGCGACGATCGCCCCTCCGGTCCTGGTCGCCGGGGGCTCCTCCGTCGAGGGCCGGCTGGGACCCCGCGTGGCCGTAGGGCGCGGGTGTCGGATCGGCCGGGCGACGATCGTGGACGCGGCCCTGTTCGACGGGGTGAGTGTCGACGACAAGGCGCACGTGAGCGGGTCCCTCGTCGGAGCGCGAGCCGCCGTAGGGGAGGGAGCCGTCGTGCGCGATTCGATCCTCGCGGACGGGGCTCAGGTGCCTCCTCACGCGAACCTGATCGAGGCCCGGGTGGCATCATGACCGCGCGTCTCTTCGGGACGAACGGGATCCGCGGGATCGTCGGGCGGGACATGACCGCGGACCTCGCGGTCCGCGTGGGGAAGTCCCTCGGCGCGTTCCTCGGACGCGGACCCATCGCCCTCGCGCGGGACACCCGCCTCTCGGGCCCGATGCTCGCCCGCGCGGCTGCGTCCGGCCTGATGGCGGTGGGATGCGACGTCGTCGACCTCGGGGTCGTCCCGACGCCCGCCGCGCAGCACTACGTCGCGAAGGTCGGCGGCCTCAAGGGCGCCGTCGTCGTGACGGCATCGCACAATCCCCGGGAGTACAACGGCATCAAGGCGATCGACGCCCTCGGGCTGGAGATGCGTCGGTCTGACGAGGAGGCCGTCGAGGCGATCTACTTCGAGAATCGCTTCCCCGAGACGTCGTGGTCCGAGGTCGGCTCGTTCCGGTCCGACGACACGGCGATCCTTCGCTACCTGAACGCCATCCTCTCCCGCGTGGACGTCGAGGCAATCCGCGCGCGCGGGTTCCGCGTCGTCGTGGACCCGGGGAACGGCGCGGGGGCCCTCACGACCCCCTACCTGCTCCGCGCCCTTGGATGTACGGTCCTCTCCCTGAACGGCCAGCCGGACGGCGCATTCCCCGGACGTGCGCCGGAGCCGGTCCCCGAGCATCTCGGAGACCTCGTCCGCATGACGAAGGATGCCGGCGCGGACCTCGGGGTCGCGCACGACGGGGACGCGGACCGCGCGATCTTCGTCGACGAGCAGGGAACGTTCGTGTTCGGAGACCGCTCCTTCGCGCTCCTCGCTCGAGCCGCGCTCCGGGGGCGAGGCGGCGTCGTCGTGACGCCCGTGAGCACGGGGAACCTCCTAGACGAGGTCGTCCGAGCGGAAGGGGGCACAGTCCAGCGCACGAGGGTCGGGGCGCCGATTGTCGCCCGCACGATGTTCGAGACGGGCGCGACGTTCGGGGGCGAAGAGAACGGAGGGGTCATCTTCCCGGAGCACCAGTTCTGCCGGGACGGCGGGATGGCCGTCGGCAAGCTCCTCGAACTCCTCGCCCAGTCCGGCAAATCCCTCGGCGCCCTGCTCGCGGAGCTGCCGACGTACAGCCTGAGCAAGGCGAACGTCGAGGTGCCCGTCGAACGTCGGGAGGCGGTCCTCGCGTCCATCGTCCGGCTAGCCGTGGGCCGTCGCACCGAGACGATGGACGGGGTCAAGATCCACGAGCCAGACGGCTGGGTCCTCGTACGGCCCTCCGGGACCGAGGCGATCTTTCGGATCTACGCGGAGGCGAAGACGCCGGCCCGCGCGGAGGCCCTCGCGAAGGAGGGCGTGGACCTGGTGAAGAAGGCCCTCACGTCGGCGTGAGGCCTCCGAAGGCGACCAGGAGTCCGTATGCAAGCAGGGCTCCCGTGCCCGTCGAGATGAGGTTGTTCGTCTTCTTGCTCACGACACCCCGTCGTTCCAGGGTCGCCCCGATGACGCTGTCCACCTGGCACCCCACAAAGCCGACGAGGATCGGGATGGCCACGAACGCGGTCGGTTCGGGCACGGTCAGCGTCAGCCCGTAGGCCCCCGCGACGTACGAGAGGGCGATCCATCCCACGACCGCCGTGTAGAGGGCCGCTCCGAGGGCGCACAGCTGGCCAAGGGGCGACACCCCCCCGTCCGTTCCCGCAGGCACCCTCCGAAGCGTCGTGATCAGATAGGTCCGGCGCGACAGGACCCCGATCTCGCTCGCGAGGGTGTCCGCGCCCGCGACGGCAAGACACGAAAGGAAGACGACCCCGCTCACGGACCGAGGGAACGCGGGGAGGTCCGGGAGCGCCGCGATCGCGACGGCCATCGGTGCGATGCCGTTCGCGAGGACGTTCGACGCGCGGCGTTCGCCGCGCACCCCCTCCTGGACGCCCATCGCCTCCTTGAGGGCGAACCGGTACCGCGTGGCGAGGAAGCTCGAAAGGAGGAAGAGCAGGAGCAGGATCAGCCACGTCAGGTCCCCGAGGGTCCCGATGACCATCCCCACCGCGAAGGCCGCGACGCTCCCGTCCAGGTTCAGGACTGCCTTGCGGTACGCGAGGGTGCTGAGGACTCCACACAGGGCGGCGCTGAGGGCGAGGGACACGACCAGGTCGGGAGTCACCTCGCCCGCAAAGATAGGACGCGATAAAGCCTTTCCCCGCTCGGCGTCCTTGTCTCGGCTCAGCCGAGCCAGCCGTCCAAGGACTTCTGTTTCTGCGCCGCTCGACCCTCTCCGAATTTCTCCAGGGCCACGTCGACCCGGTCCCGCGAGAAGTCGTGATCGTCGCAGAGGATGTGCCGAACCGCTTCGGGGTCGGGATCCTGGAATCGCAGCTCGACCGTGGGCACGACGTCGGGTTCCAGGAAGATCCCCCGCACCTCGTCCTTCGCCTCGATGTCCACCCCGAGATTCCCCAGGGCCGGGGCGAGCGAGCCGTGCTTCTTCACGAGCGCGAGCGCCTTTTTCGGTCCGATCCCTTTGACCCCTTCATTGAAGTCCGTGCCGATCAGGAGGGCCATGTCCACGAGCTGCTCCCGTGACACCCCAAGGGCCGCCAGGGTCGCTTCGAGCTCGATCTCCTCCGGCTGGACGTCCACGTAGACCTCCTTACGAGGCAGCTTTCGGCGCCCGGAGATTGCGAGGTTTTTCGCGAGCCGTGGGGAGCCGAACAGCAAGGCGTCGTAGTCCTGGGAGGCGGCCGCGTACGCCACTCCGGACCGGGCCATCGCGCTGGCCTGGGCCTCCCCCTCGCCGGGAGCCTGGACCCAGGGGACCCCGAGGGCCTCGAGGAGCCGCTTCGACTGTCCGATCATCTCGTCCGTGAGCCGCGAGGTCTGCATCGCCTTCGTCCGCGCGGTCGCCAGGTCCCCGACCTCGAGGGCCTCCTTCCACTCCGCCTCCGCGCGGCGTTTTACCTCCACCCGGCCTTCGATCGTCCGCGCCTTGAGCCGAGGGGGCCTCCCGTCGAACACGAGCGCGGGCCGGATGCCCGCGGCGACGAAGTTCGAGAGGCGGTAGATGAGGCCGGACAGGTGGGACGTGACCCGCCCCTGGCGGTCCATGAGCGGGGTGCCGTCCGGCTGGCGGATGATCGCAAGGAACTGGTATAGCGTGTTGAAGGCGTCGATCGCAAGGACCTTCCCCGCGAAGTCTTCGAGCGTCCGGGGGCTCGCCGCGACGATGTCGGAGAGGTTGATCCCCATCCATGCCTACGAAGGGGCGATGCGGCAAAAGCCTTTGCTCTACTCCGGAAGCGGGCGGACCGCGAGGAGGAACCGGCTGTCGCCAAGCTGCGTCTCCACGACGTACGCGTCCGCCGGAGCCGCCCGGACGAACCCGACCCCGGAGACGTTCGCTTCCCGGAGGATCAGGTCGAGCCACGGCCGGAGTATCTCTTGGATCCGCCCGCCGCCCGCGATGTCGACCTCGACAGTCCGGTCGTTCGGCAGGCGGAGATCCTTTCGGGCCTCCTGGACGATGTTCACGATCTCCCGGGCGTATCCTTCCGCGAGCAGGTCGCTCGACATCTGCGTGTCGAGGTACACGATGCCTCCCTGGAACGGCTCTTCGATCACGTGCCCCGGGAGGGATTCGAGGAACGAGACCATGGACGAGTCGATGCGAACCTTCTGGCCCTCGATGCCGACCGAGTACTCGCCCTTCTCGAGCCCTTGCTTGATTTTCCATGCGTCCTGACTCTGCAGCAGGCTCTCGATCTTCTTCGCCCAGAGCCGGTACGACGCGCTGACGGAGCCCATGTGGACTTGGACGGTGACCTTCATCCCTCTCCAAGACTCCGCGGGAGACACGATATCGAGCTCCTTCGCGCCGCTCTGGCCGACGATGATCTTTCGGAACGCCGTCACCACATCGTAGACCATCGGCTCCGTCGCCTTCACGGCGAGGCGTGCGACGGGCCAGTACCGCTCGATCCCGGCACGGATCTTCGACTGGATCACGGCCTCCAAGGTCCGTCGGAGGACGTCGACATACGACTGCACCTGCTCGTCGGAAAGCTGGAGTCCTCCGGACTCCCGGGACGCGAGGACGGCCTGTTGGATCTGTACGGAGATCTCCTCCGTGGGCCCGGCGGTGACGGCCTGGAGCTCGTCGAGCACCCGGACCCCTCCCTCGTACCCCGACGAGGCGATCAGGTCCCGTGCCCAGTCGAGGAAGTCGTTCCTCTCATCCCCTTGGAGGATCCCCTTCGCCATGAGAACGGGGACGCGGCTTACGAGGCTGTCCTCGAGGGGTCCGAGGGACACTCCCTCCGAGTCCGTCGCGTACAGGATCTTTCGGACGGCCTCCCGGATCCCTGGGATCGCGTCCGGATCTCCGGACCATCCCTCGAGCCGGGGTCCGTACGCATCCTGGACCTCCTTCAGGGACTGGACCATGAAGAGGGGGAGGATCGGGGGCTCTCGGCCGCGGAGCCCGAGGACCAGCACCACGTTCGGGCCCGCCACGGCGACGAGGCCGCGCTCTCCCATCGTGGCCCGCCGCACCCGCTCCCGGTCGGGATCGGACCCGCGCGCCGCAAGGGATCGCGCCTCCGATTCGAGGAGAGCGAGCTGGGACCGTTCCTCGGGCATCGCGTACGCGCGCGACTCATGGCAGATCAGGCTCCCGCCCGCATGGAATAGGAGGGCATCGTCCACGGAGTAGCCTCCCTCCGCTTCGACCCGGACGCTCGAGGAGTCTGTAACCTGCTGCCTCGACTCGTCGAGGGGCCGACGGTAGTGGACTTCGAAGTCCAGATCCATCGTGCCCGCCTCGTGGGGACGGATCCCGAGGTCGAGGACCGCCTGCCCGTTGGGTTCGATCCGGTCGATCGTCCGCAGGCCTTGCACGTCGATGGGTCCGAGGACCGTCGGGGTCACGTCCTGCGCGGGCCAGTTCCCTTTGTTCGTGATCTGAAGCTGGAACCGGTTCCAGCGGGTCGCCTGCAAACCGACGCTCGCCGCCTCGAGGAAGAGGCGTGGATACCGGTCCTTGAGGACCTCCTGGACGTGCGCCTTCGCGGTCGCCTCTGCGCGTCTGAGAAGGAGCTCGAGGTCCTTCAGGTTCTCCCCTTGGATCGCCGATTCGGCGCGAGCGAGGATCACCTCCACGTCTCCGAGGTCGAGCTTCAACCCTTTCGCCTCCTCGAGGGTTCCCCGGAGCCGGCGCAGGTCCTCCCGCGCTCGCTCGAGAACGCTGTGTCGGCGCTGCCGCGCGAGGGACTCCTTCGCCCGTCGAAGGAACTCCTCGACCTGGTGGTCGCTCTTTCTCTGGACCGCGTCTTCGATTTTCGTCAGGAACGACTCCGCCTCGCGCGGGTCGAGGTTCTGGCTCTTCGCGACCTGGATCTCGTTGATCAGGCTCGCGAGCTCGACCTCGAACTTCTTTGCGGTGATTTCTCCCTTCGCGCGTTCGAGGGACTCGTGGAGTCCCTTGTGGATCTCCCGGACGCGGTCGAACTTCCCCTCGTGGACCGCCTCTTCCGCCTCCCTCATGAGGAGATCGGCCTGGCTCGTGTCCGCCCCGATCGCTTGGAGTTCCTTTACGGTGTCACGGATCGCGGCAACGAGCTCGTGCATCCGGTCGCCGAGGTGGGTCCGCGCGAGCTCCGCCTGTTCCTTCGCCTTCTCGATGAACTCCCAGGAGAGCTGGAGGTCGGTCTCTAGGCTCGACTGCGCTTCCCGGAGGAGGGCATTGACCTCCTCCGTCTGTTCGACCCCGATCGCCTCGATGACCTTTGCCGTGAGGGTGATCGGGCTGTCGGCGAGGGCGCCCAAGTCCGCCTTCGAGTCCCGCGCGACGAAGACGAGCTTCGCGATGATCGGGTCGATTCCCTCGAGGGGTCCGAGGAGCCCGTTCCACCGTTCCAGGGTGGGACCGAACCGATCCTCGATCTCCTTCAGGACCTCGATCATGTAGAGGGGGAGGAGCTTGGGCTCCTGTCCGACGAGGACGCAGGCGAGGAACGTGTGGGGCGACCGCTCGATGAGGATTTTCGAGTCGCCGAACTCGAGGCGGCGGAGGGCCGTCCGGGATCGCTTGAAGGAATCCTGGATGAAGTCCTGCACCACCGTCAGCATGCCGGAGAAGATGTCCTCGTCGATCGCCTCGCGGAACTTCCGGGACTGGTGACTCACGAGCCGGCCGTCCGAGTGGATCAGGAACACATCCTCGACGAGGTACGTGCCCTCCGGTTCGACCTTGACGTCCTTCGCGTCCTTCACATCGTACCGGTTCTCGTCGAATGTCCGCTGATAGCCGACGTTCACTTGCATGGGCACGTCGCCCGACCGCTTCGGCTTCAGGCCGATGTCCACGATCCGCCGCTCCTCCACCCCGATCTCCGAGATCGGCGCGAGGCCCTTCGCCTCGAGGTCTCCTCCGAATTCGATTTCCACGTTGCGGGCGGGGAGCTTCCCTCGGTTCTCAATCTCGAACACGTAGCGGTTCCAGACGTTCGCCTGGAGACCCGTCGCGGGGAGTCGGAGGACGAGATTCGGATAGCGGTTCTTGATGAAATTCTGGACTTGGACGCCGATCGCGACCTCGGCCTGCTTCACGAGGATATCTGCCATCGCGGTGTCGTTCTCCCGCACCGCGGACTCCGCATCGGAGAGGGCCCGTTCCGCCTCCGTGACGTCCGCGCCGATGCGTTTCGCGTTCGCGATCATCGTCGAGACCGCGTGGACCCGGCTCTCGTACTTCTGGGCGAAGTAGCGGGTCCGTGACACCTCGAGGGTGCCTCGAGCCTCATTGAGCTTCTTGTGGAATCCGTCGACGTTCCCCCCCTCGATCGCCCGGCGGGCGTCGTCGAGGGAGACCTTCACCCCGGACGTGGGGATCCCCATCCGATCCGACTGAGCGAGGATCTCGTCCAGCGCCTGGACCTCCTGGAGGGCCTTCTTGAGGAGGGCCTGGCGTTTCACCTCGAGGATGCGCTCTTGGAGGTCCCCTTTGATCCGGTAGACTTCCTCGAGGTCGTCTTCCCTCGCGGCCCTCGTCACGCCATCCTGGAAGGTGGTGAGCTCGTCGATCGGCAGGCCCATCGCGGACCCTTCCTGGACGAGCGCCTTCAGGGACTCCACGAGGGACCCCATGTGCGCGCGGCGGGCGATCTCGATGGACTCCTGGACCTGCCGGACATACGTCTCGAGGTCCTTCGTGTTCCCCTTCGAGACCCGCTCTTCCGTCTTCGTGAGGATCTCCGACGCCACGCGGACATCGGCCCCAAGCTTCGCGTGTGCGTCGAAGCGGGCCCGGAGTTCGAGGAGCGTCCCCTGCGCGTGACGCGTCGATTCCTGCCGTCGGACGTCGTCCAGGATGTCCTCGATCACCGTCTTGTATTCGATCGCTTCCACGAACCGCCGGTCCGCGACCGCCTCTCGCGCGTTCGTCAAAACGACTTCCGCCCGGGTCGCGACGACGCCGCTCGCGCGGGCCTCCTGGATTTTCTGCTCCGCGACGCGGACGAGGTCGTTCGCGGCGACCTCCATCCCCGCGGTGAGGCTTTGGGCCGTCTCGTCGAGTTCCCGCAACTCGTCATCGACATCGTCGAATCGTCCCTCCGCGAAGGCGATCTCCGCCCGCTCGATCGCGTCGTCCGCGTTCACGATCGAGATGTCCGCCCGGCTCAGGTCTGCGAGCATCTTCTTCATCCCGGCCATCTTGGTCCGGGATTTTTCCATCGTCTCACGGGTCTTGGCGGCGAGCTCCTTCTCGACCGCGGCGACGACCTCCTGGATCTTCCGTTCCGCCGACCGGGCGTACTCCACCGAGTCGTCGTAGTCCCCGCGGTCGAAGTAGGCCTCCGCTTTGTTGAAGGACTCGAGGGCCTCTCGTACGTCGATGCCGTCCGCTCGAGCCTGATTGATCTTCGCCCCCGCGCGGTTCAGCAGGGTCCGGGCCGCCGCGACGAGCTCTTCCTTGAGCTCCGTCGCGGTCGCGTCCAGATCCGCAAGAATCTCATCGACCCGGTCGTACGCCTTTTCCGTGAGGGCTCGCTCCGCGTTCTTGAGGTTCGCCTCCGCGCCCGCGACCTCGATGTCCGCCTTGCGGAGGTCCTCGACGAGCTTCTTGACCGTGACGTACTTCCCCGCGGCCATCCGGGCCTTCTCCATCGCCGCTCGCTGCTCTTCGAGGAGTCGCTCCCGCTGGCGGTCCTCCAGGGCCTTCGACGCGGCCGCGGTGCTCTCGAGCGCCTCCGCGGGTCGGCCCGCGTGGAGGGCTTCCTCCGCGCGCCGGAACAGCGCCTCGATTTCGTCCGTCGCAAGGCCCGCGTTGCGCGCTTCCACCGCCTTCCGCCGGATCTCCTGGAGGACGTCCTCCGCCTGCTGACGCAGCGCGGTCTTGACGCCCGTCACGAGCCCTTCCGCCGCCACGACGTTCCGCTCCGCCTCTTCGAGATTCCCGTCGTGGATTGCGCGCTCCGCTTCGGACAGGATTTCGAGGGCCCGGGCGAGGTCCTCGTGATCACGAATCAGGTTGTGCATCTCGTCCCGGACGTGGGCCATCCGGAGCTGGAGCTCCGCGACCCGCTCCTCTCGGACCTGGGACGCCCGCGTGTCGACGCGTTGTCGTTCGTCTTCCGCCACGCGGTGCCTCGCCTCGATTTCCGCGACGCAGGTGCGACTCAAGGTTAGGACGTCGACATACCGGCTCTCTCCGTACGCGACCTCCGCGTCGTGCAGAAACCGGATGCACGCTTCAATCGGAACGCCTGCGTTCCTCGCGTTCGCGACCTCCGCGCGGGCCTGGCCCAGCATCTCCGCGGCCTCGCTCCGGAGGATCTCCCGAACGGCCCAGATGTCGTGCTCGACGGCATCCAGGAGGGCGTCCGACTGGGAGAACCTCCTCGCCTCGAGGGCGTCCGCCGCGTCCGCGAGCTTGCCCTCCATCGCGAGGGTGTCCTGGCCCGCCGCCCGGAGTTCCACGATGAAATCCCTCCCCTGGAGGATCCGCGCGCTTAGCCGGGATGTCGTCTCCGCATCGATTGCGGACATGCGCTCGTCGACGAGGGCCTGCACGTCGACGGGTCGGCCGAGGGATAGGGCCTCGTCGACCTCTCGGAGCAGGCTCCGCGCGATTTCAGGATCGAGGCCCCGGGCCGCGTTCGCGAGGATGATGGACAGGCTCCTTTCCATGATCCCGCGGAAGTGGCCCTCCCGGGCGGACTCCGCGGAATGTCGGCATCGGGTGACGAACGCCCTCGCGGTGGACAGGTCGTTCGCCGCGATCGCGCGTTCGAGCTCTCGCATCCCCGCGTCGAACTCCCCGGCGTCCACGCCGAGGCGGTGCAGGTCCTCCGCGTCGAGTCGCAGGCTCTCGTACGCGTCCCGGACGCGTCGCAGGGACATCACGTCTCGGAGGGCGAGTCCCGCCTCCTTCGAGAGGGACGTCACGCGGCCATAGTCCCGCACGTCGAGGGCCCCACGGGCCTCGGAAAGGAGGGACTCCGCGCGGGCGACGTCGACCCCGTGCCGGGCCTGCCGCACGACGTGGTGTTCCGTCTCTCGAAGGGCGTGCTCGACGGACGAATGACGTCGCGTCTCCCGGAGCTGCTGGCGCCCCCGCAGCGCGAGTCGCTGGACGTCCGCGTAGAGCCCGCGCCGGAGGGCGTCTCGCGCCTGGGTGAGGGTCTTCCGGGCCTCGGCGACGGCCACGCCGGCCTTGCGGGCCCGATCGACCTCGATCGCGACATTGTTCAGGATCGCCTCCGAGCGGGCGTGCCGCCGTGCGGACTCCGCCGTTTCGATCGCCTTCCCGGCGAACGTCCGGAGCCGGCCGTAGTCCCTCGTCGATAGGGCTTCCCGCGCTCGGGCGAGGAGGGCGTCCGCCTCCGCGACGTCGGCCCCGCGCTCCTTCGCGTACCGGACGCGGGCCGCGGCTTTGTCGAGGACCGCCTGGAGCTGGCGTTCGCGCCTCTGATCCAGGGTGCGGATCGACAGACGCCTCACGAGACGGTCCGCCCCGGCGTAGTTCCCTCGGGCGAAGAAGGTCCGCGCCTGCGCGATGTTCCGTTCGAACGTGAGGGTCTCGATGCCGGCGGCCTGGGCCTCTTGGAGGATGGCGACGGCTCGTGCGAGGGCAGCCTCCACGCGGGCCCGACGCTTCGCGAGGTCGACTCCGCGGCGGGCTCCCCGGGCGAGGTCGAGGGCACGACCCCGGTCCCCCGCCGCCTCCGTCTGCTCCGCCCGCTCGAGGAGGTGTCGCGCGAACGTCAGGTCGACCGAATCCGGCCGCACGCGGAGGAGGGCCTGCCTCGCGGCCGCAAGGGTCCGTCGCACGGCGTCCGATCCGCTCGCACGGGTGACGGCCCGCCCGACGGGATGGCCGCAGGCGCCGCAGGCCTGCCATCCTTCGGGGACCTCCGTCTCGCACAGGCCGCAGAGCGACATCGCTTACCGACCGGTACTCCCTTCGCTAGGATGAGAAGGGCGTGACGTCGCGCGCACGTGGAGGGGTTCGTATAAAGACCGCGACTTCGATATCGCGCCCGATAACCATATGGCTCCTCGGTCCGGTCGGGCAACCCGAAAAGCTTCAAGTAGGCCTCGTCCATCGGCCGCCCGCCGCGTGCGCTAGATTGCGTTCCCGGCAGGAAATCTCCTTGGCGGCCCGTCGGGGTGCGTCCCTCATCGGTCGATCCGTCGTCGACACGGAGGGCGTCGAGCTCGGGTACGTCGTGTCGGAGGAGCCTCAGCATCTCGTCGTGGGGGAAGGTCCGGTCGGAAAACTCCGCCTCGGTCGCCGTTTCGTCGAGAGCATCGCGGACCGTGTGATCCTCCGCGGACCGGCCGTCGAGATGTTCGCCGGCCTGAACGTCGTCGATGCGCAGGGTGAATTCGTCGGGATCGTGCGGGACACGGTCGAGACGGAGGACGTGCTCGACTCGTTCATCGTCGAGGACGAGCAGGGGGAGATGGTCACCGTCGTCCTCGAGGACGTTCGTTCGATCGATGAATGGCTCGAGCTCGACGTGACGTCGGACAGCCTGTACGAAGGCTAGGCGGTTTCCTCCGTCGGCAGGAGGACGATCGAGAGGCCGAGCCAAACGAAGAGTGCGATCGTCGCGAGGACGCCTCCGTACCCGAGGACCAGGTTCGCCCCGAGCAACGCGAGAGGGACCGCGAAGCCGACGACGGCAAAGGTGGGGAACGCCATGTCCGCGGTCGCCTCGATGGGCCCGCGCCTTTAAAGGTTTTGACGCCCGAAGTGGGCGGCCTATCGTCCGGCGCGTGCTCCCTCCGCGGCCTCCCGGAGGGCTCGAAGGTTCTCCTTCACCCGGTCCGGGAAGATTCCGCTCCCCGACACGAGGATGTCGGCGCCCGCGCGCGCGACGACGGGGGCCGTGTCGACCTTGATGCCTCCATCGACCTGGATCTCGATCCGCAATCCCTCTCGGTCGATGTAGTCTCGTGCCTCGCGGATCTTCGGCACCGCATCCGTGCGGAAGGCCTGACCCGCGAATCCCGGATGGACCGTCATCACGAGGAGGAGATCCACCTCTCGAAGGAAGGGGACCGCCTGCTCGAAGGCGGTGGAGGGGTTCACGACGATCCCGGGCGAAATTCCGTGGTCCCGGATCGTCTTGATCGTCTCTCGAGGATCGTGTTCGCTCTCCACGTGCACCGTGAGATCGTCCACGCCGGCCTTCGCGAATGCGGTCACGAAATCCTGCGGATGGGTCACCATAAGGTGTGCGTCTAGGGGCAGCCTCGTGACGCCTCGGATCGCGTGGACGAGGGCGGGCCCCATCGTGAGGTTCGGGACGAAGTGGCCGTCCATCACGTCGATGTGGATCATGTCCGCGCCCGCGCGCTCCGCTTCGAGGACCTGCTCCCCGAGGCGGTCGAACCGCGCGGAAAGGATCGACGGGGCGATCTTGATGCCCATCGCCGCGCGGAATGCCCCTGCCCGAGATAAGCGTTCCCTCAATCGCGCGAGGTACCGCGTCTATGCATCGTGGAACTCGAGGAGGACGACGTCGACCTTGAGCGAACGGGACAGGCCCGCGGTGACCGTCGCCCGGACGATATTGCCCACGTCTTCCGCGAACCACACGTCGACGGACGCGTTCGGTATCGGGAGCGAACCTGCGTCGAGGGCGAGGACCATCGCCAGATCGTCCTCGAGTTCTAGGTCGATCTGTGGGAGGACCGCGAAGGTGTGCATCGAACGGAACGTGCCCGCCGGCACCGTGATGTTCTGGAGCCCCGCGCTGACGATCGAGTAGTTCAGAGGCATGGCGAATGAAAATTCCTTCCCCGCCTCAAGATAGCCGTCGAGCCCCTCGAGCCTGAGGACCGCCCGCCCGTCGACCGTGGCGTTCGTCATGACGGGCCACGTCTCCGTTTCGTCGATCGGGAACGCCCACGCATCCCACGCCGGATGGTACGCGGTCTGCGTCCACACGGTCAGGTACGCCGAGAGGGTGCCCATCAACGTCGGCATCTCGGCCCGGAGACGCACGGTCCGGACGTCCATAATCGTTGCGAGATCGGAGGCACGATACCGTGAGTAGCCCTCGATCCCGGCTTCCGTGATCTGGACCACCGTCTCGTCGTACAGGGAGGCCATCATGAGGCCGTCGAGGTTCGCCGTCACGGACACGTTGTACTCGCCATCCGCGAGGGCGCGAACCTCCTTCGTGACGGTGCCCGTCAGGTCTGGCGCGGGAAGCGACGAGAGGGCCAGGTCGTCCGACGTGGACGTCACGGTCACATTGTACGTCCAGCGGTCCCCGACGGACCAGGTCGGCAGTTCGACGGCCGGGGTGGCCTGACGTGGTTCGTTCGGAGACGTTTCGAGCGATCCGAGGAGGTTCGGATTCGCGACGAGGGCTGCGATGACGAGGATCGCCCCGAGGACGGCGATGGTGACGAGGAGAAGACGTCGTTCCGCTATCGAACCCTCTCCAGCGCACCGCCGAGGGGCCTCTCTCCCCAAGAACTTTTCCGGACGGCCGTCGAAGGACCCGACGTGCGCACGACATGATGTCGCGGCGTCTCCGCCGCCTCCTTCGGACCGTGGCAGTCCGTGCGCGACCAAAGTGCTTAAATGTCGCACGCCTGCTTTCCGCTCTCCCGGGGACGCATCGGGGCGGGAGGCCAGCCGTGGCGAACATCTCGGAGGAGACAATCGCTGCCCTCAAGCGCAAAGCGACGATCCTGCGGCGACATATCGTCCGGATGACGCACAACGTGCAGAGCGGCCATCCCGGCGGTTCGATGAGCGCGTGCGATCTCGTGACGGCGCTCTATTTCCACGTCCTCCGGGTGGACCCCAAGAATCCGACGTGGCCGGATCGCGACCGGTTCGTGCTGAGCAAGGGCCATGCATGTCCCGTCTGGTACGCGGCCCTCGCGGAGCGCGGCTTCTTTCCCGTCGACGAGCTCATGACGTTCCGGAAACTGAATAGCCGCCTCCAGGGACACCCAGAAGTCGGCACCACGCCCGGCGTCGAGAACGCCGCGGGGGCGGAGGGCCAGGGCCTCTCGTTCTCCGTGGGCCTCTCGCTCGCCGCGCGGATGGATCACACGGCGTGGCGCGTGTATTGCCTCATGGGGGACGGTGAGCAGGACGTCGGGCAGACGTGGGAGGCCGCCATGGCCGCCGCGAAGTACGGTCTGGACAACCTCACCGCAATCATCGACCGCAATGGGATCCAACAGGAGGGCCGCACGGAGGACATCATGCCCCTCGAGCCGCTGCAGAACAAGTGGGAGGCCTTCAACTGGCACGTCCTCACGATCGATGGCCACGACTTCCGGCAGATCCTCGCCGCGATCGAGGAGGCTCAGAGGACGAAGGGGCGCCCCACGGTCATCATTGCCCGGACCGTGAAGGGGAAAGGGGTCTCCTTCATGGAAAACAAAATCAAGTACCATGGAGCCGCGACGACGGACGAGGAACTCCACATGGCCCTCTCCGAGCTCGAGGTGCATTCGTGACCTCGTCGGGTCCATGGAAGATGGAGAGCCAGCGCGCCTACTTCGCGAAGGCTCTCATCGAGCTGGGCCGGCGCAACCCGGATGTCGTCGTCGTAGGTGCGGACACAACGGAGTCAATCAAGACGATCGATTTTGGGAAGGTCTTCCCGGAGCGCCTGTTCCAGCTCGGGATCGCCGAGCCCAACATGATCTCCGTGGCCGCAGGGCTCGCGGCCGCAGGCAAGATCGCCTTCGCGGCGACGTACAGCGTCTTCGGATCTGCCCACACATACAACATCATCCGCCAGAACGTCGCGTACACGAACCTGAACGTGAAGATCTTCTGCTCCCACGCAGGCTTGAGCGTCGGGCCCGACGGAGCGACGCATCAGATGAACGAGGATATCGGGATCATGCGGGGTCTTCCACGGATGACCGTCCTCGTCCCCGCGGATGGACCGCAGACCGCGAAGTGCGTCGATGCGGCGGCCGCGTGGGCCGGTCCCGTGTACTGCCGTTTCTCCCGGACGAACGTGCCGACCCTCACGACGATGGACGACGAT
>DATEUA010000040.1:0-3398 GCA_035283405.1 Thermoplasmata archaeon
TGCGACATCACATGCAGATGGCGGGCGTCCTCACACTCGACGAGACGTTCGACCGACCTCGGTGGGGTCGACGCTGGGCGACGGAAACGATGGAGGAGCTCTTCGCGATGAAGCCCGGAGAGCACGTCCTTGACGCGTTCAATATCGAGTTCAAGAGCGTCATGGACTCCGCGATCTTCATGGCGTTCATCGACCGCGTCGGGAAGTTCCAGCTCGAGATGCAGCACCACTTCCTGTACGGCCCGATGGCAATCTCGATGCCGTGGATGCGATGGCTCGAGGAGTCCTATCACCTCGCGGCGGGGGAGAAGCTGATGAAAGCGATTGCGGTCGCCGCAACCCTCGGCGGGGGAAACTTTGGAATCGAGGACCTGCAGAAGACCTTGAACATGTGGTACCCGCGGGGGCTCGAGATGTTCGGAAGCGAACTAGGTGGCGCCTTCGTGAAGGGGGTGTTCAAGACCCTCACGAACGCGGAGGCGCAACGCATCTACGTCGCCGAGGTCGCCGGAAAGGTCCGGGACGTGAACCTCGCGATCCTGCAGGCGAAGGGACGGGTCGGCCGGGAGGAGGCGGACGCCGCGCTGGCGCGGATCACGGACAGAGGCGAGCCCGCGTACGGTGTCACGAGGGACGACCTCCTGTTTCTGCCGGATCGGCGGTTCTTTCGGATCCGGGGTCTCGCGGAGTACGGGAAGTTCCGCTCGGAGGGTTCCGACACGCCCGGCGTCGGATACGTCTATGTGCCCTACGGCCTCCGAGGGGAGATCCTCGAGGATCGCGGGAGGCCGATCGAGCGCGAGGCCTACGTCGACTACCTTCGGACGGCTCTGCCGGACCGATACATGCAGAGCCGGCACTGGTCGTTCGTCCAAGACGAGTTCCTATTCAACGAGAAGTGGGGCCGCCCCAATCCCGTTCGCGCTGACGTCTGACCTGTGGGACGGGTCGGACCGGGGACCGCGAGGATGTCGGTTCGGTTTTTGGAATGGACCCGAAAAGGATATGGTCGTGGGCCCGCCCTGAGCGGGACGCATGCGCGTCGCCGTACTCGGCGCGGGTGGTTTCGGCCGAACTGTGGTCCTAGAACTTGCGGCGGACCCCCGTGTCTCGGAGATCGTGGTCCTCGACCGCCGAGGGGATCGTTCGAAGACCCTCGCGTCCGTCGGACGGGGATCGTCGGTGACCGCCCTCCGTGGGGACGTGACGGACCCGGCGGACCTGCGCCGCATCCTCAGAGGATGCGATGTCGCGGTGAACGCAACTCTGCCGGAGTACAACTTACCCATCATGCAGGCGTGCTTCGACGTGGCCTGCGGATATGTAGACAGCTCCGGGTGTAGCCCCACGACTCCCGGCGAGACGTGGGGAGTCTTGGATCAGCTCGCGATGGACGAAGCCTGGCGGGCCAGGGGACTCACGGCCCTTCCGTCCATGGGCTCCGACCCGGGGATCTCGAACATCATGGCGCGCGTGGCGGCCGACCGATTTGTGTCGATCGATGCGATCCGCATTCGATGGGCGGCCAGCGGGCGAAAGGGCGTCGAGGGCTTCCCACTCTACTCCCGGGAGATGTTCCTCAGAGATGCGCTATCGCGGCCTGTCGTCTGGGATGGCACAGGTCTTGTGGAGAGAGACATCGCGACGGGCGAGGAGGAGTACGATTTTCTCCCGCCGATCGGCCGGCGGCGCGTTCATCTGTTCCGCCACGAGGAGGTTTTGACCCTCCCGATCCGCCTCGGCAAACCCGTCGGGTACGTCGACTACAAGCACGCAATCGACGTGAATCTCGTGCGGTCGATCAAGGAACTCGCCGCCCTCAACCTGCTGGCCCCGGATCGCCAGGTCCGAATCGGGCGGGGCAGCGTCTCGTTCCGGGACGCATTCCTGTCCGCCTGGCCCGAGCCATCGACCCTCATCGGGCCGATGGAAGGCGTCCTGACGATCGTCGTGGAAGTCGGGGGCCGGAAGGCGGATGGGACGGACGACCTCGTGCGGGTCTCGACGATCGTCGAGCACAAGGAGGCAAATCGCCGCCGGGGGACGACCGCGGAGTACTTCCTGACCGCCGCGGCGGCCTCGATAGGCGCCATCCTCGTCGGTCTGAGGAAGACCCCGCGGCCGGGCGTGCTCGTGGCGGAGGAAATCCCGCCCGACGTGGTGCTCCCGGAGCTGAGGCAGAAGGGCATCGAGTTCCAGATCAAGGAAGGCGTGGCCATACCGCCGGGAGGGGAGACCTTAACTCTCGCTCCCTCCTCCCCCGGGACCGGATGATTCGACCGAAGACACATACGGAGCGCGCGATTTTCGACCTGTGGTCGGACCTACGGCCCGAGGACGCGTTCGGGCAGGGGATCGACGCGTGCGCGGGGCGGTTTACCGTCCTGACGTCGGCCGCGGAGACGCGATTCCTTCGACGGATTGACCGCCTCACGAGGATGGCCGAGGACGAGACCCAGGAGCGAATCCTCGCGTCGTGGCGGATGCGACTCGAGCTCCGGGAGCCCTGCGAGGCACCCACCGCGGTCATGGACGCGTTCTTCGCCCACGCGATGAAAGGGGCCTTGCGTCCGCGGCACGTCGCGAGCCTGGCGAACGCGGGAAGGAGGGCGCTTCACCTTGCGGCGCGGCGTGCCAGGGCAAAGGTGTCTCCACCCGGCATGCGAGCCCTCGTGCAGCTCGCGTGCGACGGCCTTCGGGTGATGCTCCGTTCCGTGGGAAAGACATCCCAACCGGGCGACGCCCAGCAGGCCCTTGCGAACCTGCGCAGATCCACCGACCGATACGCGGCCCGGTTCGATCTGCCCGGGTTCGCTCCCGGGGCGAAT
This sequence comes from Thermoplasmata archaeon, assembly GCA_035283405.1. GTDB lineage: Archaea > Thermoplasmatota > Thermoplasmata > RBG-16-68-12 > RBG-16-68-12 > RBG-16-68-12. Next base: position 2,829 of record DATEUA010000040.1, read on the forward strand.
TTTGCGGAGACGTTTGCCGTCCTGCGCAAGAACGGCTCCAGGCTAGGGAGGTCGAAGAGGTACGCGCGCGCCCTCCGGGACCTGTGGGATTACCGGGAGACGCCCTCCGAGGTCGAGTCCGCCGGCCTGCGGATGATCCGCGCCGAACTCGGGTCCTTCCAGCGGGTCGTCGAGGACCTTGCAAGGGATCTGGGCTGTCACGCGACCGGCGAGGCCGTCGAGAACCTCCTGCGGTCGACCCGCGGCCTGCCGCCCGGTCGGGTGCTGCCCTTCCTGCGGGCCTTGCGCGGGCGGGCCTTGCCCGTGGCGGAGAAGCACCTCGTCCGGATCAACCCGGGATATGCGATGGAGATCCTCGAAACCCCGGAATACCTCGTGAACACGACCCCGGCGGGAGCCGCGTACAGCCTGGACACGTTCACGGACCATCCGAAGGACATCTTCCTCGTGACGACGGACAGTTCCGCGGGTCGACAGACGCCGGCCGAACTCCTGAGTCTCCTCGTCCACGAGGAGTATGGACACTGTGTCCATGGATCGAACGCGGGGACGGGCTATGCCGCGCGACCC
>DATEUA010000041.1:0-2923 GCA_035283405.1 Thermoplasmata archaeon
GCGCGACTTCGACGAGACCTATGGTCAAGATATCGTCGGCGCACTACGACGCCTGCAGACGGATGGGCATATCGAGGTGACCACGTCCGCAGCCACACATGGATACCTACCCCTCTTGGGACGGGATGAGGCCGTCGACGCACAGATCCGCGCGGGTGTTGCAACGTACCGCCGCCACTTCGGGATCGCACCCCGAGGGATCTGGTTGCCCGAATGCGCGTACCGTCCCGCGTACGAATGGTCGCGACCCGTCGGACCGCCGCGGCGATTCGCGCGAAAGGGTCTGGAATCGTCCCTTTCCCGGAGTGGCGTGCGCTACTTCTTCGTGGACACCCATCTCGTCGCGGGAGGAGCGACCCTCGGAACGTATGGGGATCGAATCGAAGGACCTCCGCAAGGGGAGTCTCGTCCCGCCACCGGGCTCTCGATCCACGAGGCCTATGCCGTCCTCGATCGAGCGTCCCGCCGGCGGGTCGCCGTCCTCGCGAGGGACCCGAAGTCCAGCGTCCAGGTCTGGAGCGCGGACTATGGCTACCCGGGCGACGGCGCGTATCTCGAGTTCCACCGCAAGAAGGATCCGGGAGGCCTCCGGTACTGGCGAATCACGGACCGCCGCCTTCCGCTGGACGACAAGATCGTCTACGACCCGAGCGCCGCGGCTGCCCGGGTGCGGGCTCATGCGGACCACTTTCTGCGCACGGTCCGGGAAACGCTCTCCCGCCACTGGAACGAAACGGGCCGGGCGGGCGTCGTTGTCGCGCCCTTCGATGCGGAGCTCTTTGGCCACTGGTGGTTCGAGGGCCCGAACTGGCTCGAGGCCGTGCTTCGCGGCCTCGGGGAGGACGTTACCGCGGTCACGGCGTCGGAGTTCCTCCTGCGGCACCCGCCACGGTCTGTGATCGCCCTCCCGGAAGGCTCGTGGGGCCAGGGCGGCCACCACTGGGTGTGGCTGAATGAGAACACACGATGGATCTGGGAACACGTGTACGCGGCGGAAGACGCATTCCTCGATCTCATGAGGTCCGCCCGTCGACAGCAGGACACGCTCACCCGGAGACTTCTCGTGCAGCTCGCGCGCGAACTGCTTCTCCTCGAATCGTCCGACTGGCCGTTCCTTATCACGACGGTCTCTGCGCGGGACTACTCAGAGGCCAGGGTGCAACTGCACTTGGAGACATTCAAGCGACTCCTCGACATGGCGCGCCGCGCAGAGGGAGGACCGCTCCCCGCGAACGAGCTTGCCTGGCTTACGGACGTGGAGTCGCGCGACGGCCCGTTTCCGGACATCGACCTCCGGTGGTGGGCAGGCTCGGGGTGAGCGAACGTGAGGGTCCTCTCCTTCCACTTTCACGGCTACCAACCCGGCGATATCCTCCGATGGCTGGAGCCGGACCCTCTCAAGCCGCAGCGTTTCGAGGAACGCCGCTCCCCTGTCGCGCACACGATCGGTCCCAACCGCATTGCGGGATGGAACTGGACGGACGCCGTGCTACGCGCCTATGGCCGAATCGAGACCGTCCTCGAACGTGTTGCAGGGTCAGCGTCCGTAGACATCGAGCCGCAGACCCTCGTGTGGCTCCTCGAGCGGGATGAAGCCGCGTACCGCCAGGTCATATCCGCCTATGAGCGGGGCACGATGGGGCTCGTGGTCACGCCGCCATTTCACCCGATCTTGCCCCATCACCATCGACTCGAGCGAGAAGCGCTCTTCGAGGTCATGATCGACTTCTACGCCCCACTCCTTCGACGGATGCATCCACAGACGATCGGCCTCTGGCTGCCTGAAGCCGTATATTCCGGGGACACGGTCACAGACTTTCTAGACGCGGCGCGGAGGACGACAATCCACTACGAGGGCCTCCCGGACCTCGTGCATGGCGTCCACCTCGTCCTCGATGCGCGACAACTCGGCGTGACGGAGGTGGCAAAGACTGCATGGGGGAAGACGGGCCTTGATGGCGGGGTCCCGTTCGCCGCGCGCGATCCCGAGCTGAGCGGGGATTTCGCGTTCGGTGCGTCGACGGCGGAGAAGTTCGCAAGCCGGGCCGATGCCCGCGGCGCGAGCTCTCTCCTCGTCGCGAGCGATCTCGAGTCTCTCCTCGCAAACTCCCGCCAAGCGGACCGGTTCGTCGCAATCGTCGAGGCCTTGCGGGCCCATGGCATCGACGTCACGTTCCCGATTCCGCCGGAGCGGCCGATCGCCGCCGACGTGCTGGACTTGTCGAGCTGGTCGGACTATGATGAGCATCTGATGCACGGGCGAACATCGGACACCCGGTGGGCGGGGATCCGACGTTCCGACGGGCTCGTCGTCTCTCGTGTCCACCGGGGAGAGGCGCTCTCTCAGCTCTGGAAGCATGCCTTCACGCTTGCGACGGAACGGATCGAGACGGCGATTCGAAGGACCGCCATGCTGGTCCTCAAGGGGCTCGGAGTGGATCGACGACACGACGCAATCCGCCGCCTCGCCGTCGCCTATGGACGCCACGTGTTCCACGCGCACTATCGCGCGTTCGGTCTCACCAGAGAGGAGATCGACTTCGCGCGGGCGGCGGAGGCCAACTTGCGAGGGAAGGTCGATGTGGAGACCGCGGGGTACCTCGCCCGTGGGTACCTCATCCTCCTCATGGGACTCCGATCCGACGCCCGATTTTGGGACAACCCCGACACGCGCGTGACGTTCCAAAACGTCGCCCTCCTCTCGCAGGCAGTCGTGGACATGGCGGAGGCGTGTGCCCGGGCGGGCGAACGGGAGCGGGGCACCCGCCTGATGCGCCTCCTTCGCGCAACCTTCCTCGAGTTCACGGACGCCTATGGCCACGGGTCCTTCGGGGACCTCCAAGGCGTCGAGGGCTGGGAAACCTCGGAAGCCGCCTGGCTCCGCTCCCTCCAGTCCGAGGTGCCCGCGCGGTCGGGCTACGAT
>DATEUA010000042.1:0-4216 GCA_035283405.1 Thermoplasmata archaeon
GCGGCTCCGGGGATTGGCGCGATCTGCCGGGGTCTCACCGCCACGATCGTGGGGACGTCGGGTGACGACACGATCGTCGGAACGTCCGGGGACGATGTGATTGTGAGCGCGGAGGGGAACGACTTCATCAACGGAGCGGGCGGGAACGACGTCATATGCGCGGGTGGCGGCGAGGACGTCGACCTGACCCCGCTGGGATTCTCGGGGATGGGGGACGACGTGATCTGGGGCGCCGCGGGGGACGATGTCCTCTACGGCGGGAACGGGAACGACGTGCTCGACGGCGGCGTGTTCGGGTGCTGCGGCCCGGACGACACCGGGAACGACGTCCTGTACGGCGGGAATGGGAACGACACGCTGTTCGCCAGCGACTTCGGGGACAACACCCTGTACGGCGGCAACGGCCAGGACGACCTGTTCGGGTTCCAGGGCCGCGACGTCCTCTACGGTGGCAACGGGAACGACACGCTCTCCGGCTTCACTCAGAACGACCGGCTGTTCGGGGAGAACGGGTCGGACACGCTCGACGGGGGCGACGACACGGACCTGCTCGACGGAGGGCGCGGCCCGGACACGTGCACGAACGGGGAGTTCAACACGAGCTGCGACCCGTAGTGAGATCACCTGCGGGTGGTGGGCTCCCCGCGTCGGGCTCCCCCTCGGGGAAAAGGGAACGCCGCTCTGGACGCCCCATGCCGGGGCATATCGCCTATTCTGGATGCCAAAACCCCCGAATTCCGACAGGGAATATATCCGCGCGTAACGGGCCTAAGGTCCTCATTCTGTATTCGGAACTCCCTTCGTCGCCGTCCGCCTACTCCCATCGGGTGCCCGGCATGAAAACGTCCACGAAGCGGTACCTGGGAGACGCGTTCATCATCACCTCGTGGTTCCTCTACGTCGCTGCGTTCCTCGTCCTGTGGGCGCCGCTCCTGCCGGAATGGCTCGGCGCCCTCGCCGTGTTGCTCGCGCTCGTCGCGGGATACGGCGTCGGCTCGGCTTGGAAGCGCCATGTCACCGGTCGCACGCCGGTGGCCGCGCGGTGGCTGCCGGACGTCGCCTGAGGTCGGCCGTCGGAGTCGCGGCGCCTGCGGGCGCCCCGACGAACCGATCGCCCCGCGCGCGCCCCAGCGTGCCGCACCCTTCGGGTTTATATCTCCCGGGAAGATGGCTTCGCACATGGCGCGCGCAGTCTGGTCCGGGGCCATCACGTTCGGCCTCGTGAACATCCCCATCAGGGTGTACGGTGCGACGGAGGAGAAGGACCTCCGGTTCACGACCCTCCACGCGACGTGCAAGACGCCCCTCAAGCGACCGTACATGTGCCCCGTTTGCAACCTCCCGGTCGAACAGAAGGAGATGCTGAAGGGTTACGAGTACGGGAAGGGCAACTACGTCCTCCTCAGCGATGAGGAGATGGACGCGGTGGATGTGGAGACGAGCAAGGCGATCTCCGTCCTCGGCTTCGTGGACGTCGACGAGATCGGCCCCCTGTTCTACGAGAAGTCGTATTTCCTCGGGCCGGAGGAGACGAGCACGAAGCCCTTCGAGCTCCTCCGCCAGGCGCTCGTCCGGACGGACAAGGTCGCGGTCGCGCAGGCGACCCTGTGGAAGAAGGAGCACCTTGTCGCGCTCCGCCCGATCGGCAACGGGCTCGTCCTCACCGTCCTGTTCTACGAGAACGAGGTCAAGGGGCCGCCGGAGATTCCCATGACCCGTCCCGTCGTGATCGCGGACGAGGAGCTGGAGCTCGCGACGCGGCTCATCTCCGAGCTCACGATGGAGTTCGGACCGTCGAAGTACAAGGACCGGTACCGGGAAGCGTTGCTCAACATGATCGAGGCGAAGGTGGCGGGGAAGGAGGTCGAGGTCCCGCCGCGGGTCGAGGTCGCACCGACCCAGGACCTGATGGCGGCGCTGAAGGCGAGCCTCGCGGCGGTCAAGAAGGCGTGACGAATGGGCAAGCCTACGAGCCGATGTATTTGACGCCCGCCTTCCCCTTGAAGTCGGCATCCCCTGTGACCACGGAAGCGCCGGAGGCCCGGCCGGTCGCCAGCACGATGCTATCCGCGAGGGCCATCTTCTCTTCCATCTTGACCCTAGCGGCAGCGATGGCGGTTTCGGTGTCGAGCGCCAGCACGAGACAGCGATTCACGACCTCGGCCTTCTTGGCTTCGGCGGTGGTCTCGTCGTAGGCGCGAAGGACCCAGTGGTACGTCTCCGCCAAGTTCACCGCCGAGACGATCGCGTCCTCCTCCCCCTCGATGTAGGCGGCAGCCGCCTTCGCGTGGCGGGCCCCCCGCCAGTATTCGATCCACACCCACGAGTCAATCAAAACGGTCGCGCTTCTCCCTCCGGAAGGGCGGCAGCTCGGGCAGGGATCCCATCGTGCTCTTCGTCAGACGTTTCGTCTTCCGAATCAGGGACCGGATCACCTGAGCGTAGCTCGACGCCCCTTCGGACCGCTTCAAATGCTCCAGCAACCGCTGGGTCTCCCCGTCGATTTGGATCGTGGTCCGTTTCCCCGTCGTTGCCATGTATAAGCCATAGGTATATGGCTATATAACTATGGCGCCGTGGCTTTGTCCCCAAGTTCGGGCTCCGACGCTACGGAGGATGGGCGCCAGCACCCGACAGGGCAGGTCTCATCCTCTCGCTGGGCGCAGCTATTAGTCCCCTCGCAGACCTACCGTCGGCCCAAGGAAGTCTCGCCACGTCTGAGAGGGCGGGCGGACGGCTGGACAGGGGAACGACATTGGCGGAGCTCTGGGGCCTCTCCATCCACCCGATGCTGACCGTGAAGGAGGAGAAGCCCTTCACGTCCCCCGAGTGGATCTTCGAGGTCAAGTGGGACGGCACACGGGCCCTCTGCCACTATGATGGTGGGAAGTTCCGGCTCCAGAACCGCCGCCTGTACGACACGACGTACCGCTACCCGGACGTGCGCATCGTCGTGAAGGCGAAGCGTGCGATCCTCGACGGCGAGGTCGTCATCATGTGGGAGGGGCAGCCGAGCTTCGAGATGCTCCAGAAGCGCGAACACCTCACGGACGCGGACGACATCGCGCGGATTGCGAAGCGATTGCCCGCGACGTACGTCGCCTTCGACATCCTGTACCTCGACGGGGAGGACCTCACCGCCAAACCGCTGATGGAGCGGAAGCGGATCCTGGCGGTGACGCTGGAGGAGACGGAGAGCGCCGTCCTGAGCGACTATGTGGAGCGGGACGGCGAGACGTTCTACGGGATCTGCCGCGAGCGGGGCCTCGAGGGCGTCATCGCGAAGCGCAAGGACTCGAAGTACCAGATCGGGAAGCGATCGCGGGACTGGAAGAAGATCAAGGCGCTCAAGACGGCGGACTGCGTGATCTGCGGGGTGACCGTTGGGGAGGGGAACCGCGCCGACACCTTTGGAGCGCTGATTCTCGGACTGTACGGCGACGCGGGCGAACTGCATTGCGTCGGCCGCGTGGGGACCGGATTCGATCGCGGCATGGTCGAGTTGCTCCATCGCCGATTGGCGGCAATCCAGAGCTCGATGCCGTTCCGGGAGCAGCCGCCGTTGGCGGGCGAGGTCAAGTTCTGGTGCCGCCCGGAGCTCGTCGCGGAGGTCGAGTATCTGATGTTCACCCCCGACATCGCGCTTCGCGCCCCATCATTCCAGCGCCTCAAGCAGGACAAGGATCCCCGGGAGTGCGGACTCCCACCGGACGCGGTCCGGCGCGCGTGACGCTACGGCGTTGTCGGCCGGTGGCTCACCCCTTTTAGCGCTCAACGGCAACGGGCGTCTGGGAGTTCCTTGCGGTGATTCACTACGAATTCCGGAATGTTCTTGGAAAATCGAGTTAACGGGCTTGCACGTGGGTCTTCGCGTACCCTCTAAGCCGGGGGGCGGCCCCTCCGACCTCCGGCGCCCTTTTGCTCCCGCGACGTGAGAAACGTATATCCGAATAGCGCTGATGCGGGGCCGTCGTGGACAGCGTCGAGAGGATTCTCTGGTGGCTCTTCGGGAGCAGCGCGGGGGCCTCGACGCGAATCCGCCTGGTGAAGGTTATCCGAGAACAGCCTCGAAACGCGCTGCAACTCGCGGAGGCGCTCGGCTTGGACTACACGACCGTCCGGCACCATCTGCGGGTGCTCGAGAAGAATGGCCTCGTCGCGACCGCGGGGGACCGGTACGGCCAAGTTTATTTCCTCTCAAGCTCCATGGAGTCCC
>DATEUA010000043.1:0-14882 GCA_035283405.1 Thermoplasmata archaeon
GAGCGTCAGGTCGTACAGGCCCGCATAATAGTCGCTCGCGTTCAAGGCGGGCGCGAGGATCTCAAGCCCCCAGGAGCCCACCTTGGCGTCGGGCAGGATGGGCTCGAGGCCGTACCCCACCTCGACCCGCCATGCCCTCTCGTCGACCGACACCACCAGGAGGACCCCGTTGTCCTTCCCCGCCTTGCCAATCCCGTTCTGCTCGAACGTCTCGACGGCGAAGAGATCGATTCCCAGCGGCAGCGTCGTGTTCACGATCAGGACGATGATCTCCGCAGTCGTGCGGTAGTCGACCTCGTAGCAGATGCCTTCGATGTCGGCCGCTTCGGAGCTCAGGAGCACCCCGGGGTCCGCGAGGTCGTTGACGTACAGGTACACGGCCGGAACCTCGGGCTCCGCGGCTCGGGGGAGCGCCGCGAAGCCGCCGTCGTTAGCAGGGGTCGAAACGACCTTCGTGGGCCGTTCCATCCGAAACTTCAAGTGGAGGAAGGCACACTTGCCGGGACGAACATGATCCCCGTACCGCCAGGACCGGGGGACATCCTGCCGACGCCGGAGGGGTCTCGACCTCTCCGAGGCGGCGGCGAGTCGATGCCGCTCGTCCTGCAGGCGATGGACGAGATCGACGCCCTGAAGCGGAACCTCGCGGACCTGCTGAAACGCCTCGAGAGCGTCGAGGGCCGGGTCGCTGCCCTCGAGTCACGCCGGAGCGCCTGAGTCGGCTTCCGCGGGTCCCGTCAGAGGTTCACGAGCCGGAGGAGGTACTCCTCCACGCCCCGGAAGTCCTCCGTCCGACCGCTCCAGGACTCCAGGACGCCGGCGTAGGCCATCTCGACGTTCCGGAGGACTTCAGCCATGCGCTGCTCAAGGTTCCTCCCGCCCCGCCCGCGCGCGAACACGACGAGGATCGCGTGGACCCCGTGGACCATTTGGATCCGGTGCTCCCCATACCGCATCTCGCGGAGGGCGCCGTTCTTTGTGCGGAGCGCGTCCGCGACGAAATTCCGGACCGCCATGAGCATGCCGCTCGCGATGTCCGAGTCGACGTCGGGTCGGAGAGTCGTCGAATAGTGACAGATCAGGATGCCGCTGTTGTGAAGCAGGAAGAGGTCGTCAATCGCGGCCCGCCTCCTAGGAAGTACGTCCCAGTAGCCGAGCAAGAGGAACAGGAGGAACAGTGCCACGAGGATCGCGATCCAGAGAAAGACGACCTCGAAGCCTGCGATGGACCCGTCCACGAAGGCCTCGAGCGTGACGCTCGTCTCCGAGGCGGCGAGGACCACCCCGTCCGAGCGTTCGTACGCCAGGGTCGCGGACGCGACGAGGGCCTCTCCGTGGATGAGCCGGGCACTCCCCTCGAGCCGGACCGTGACGGTGTCCGCGACGGGCCCGACATTTCCCCGGATCCACCCATACGTCGATCCGTCCGTCGATGACCAGGGCGACGTGCTGTTCACGAGGAGAGTCTTCGCGGGGAGGGTGAAGTTCAGCCAGACGCGTGGCGCGACCTCGTTCCCTGTGTTGTTCCAGGCGAGCACGATGTCGATCGTGTCCCCGGGAGCGATGCGTGTCGCGGACGGCTGGATCGTCATGGAGAAACGCGGCGTCGCGACGAATGTCTCTGCGGTCGCCGCGGACGGCCGGAGGAGGGTCGAGGACGCGTTCGCCACGTCCAGGCTCGCCGCGGTGACAAGGCGCGTCCCCGGCGCCGCGGACAAGAGCGCCCGGAGGCGGATCGTCACGCTGTGCGGTCCCGGTGGAACGTCCGCGACGTCGTAGTCGAGACGCCCGCCCGTGCGTACGCCCGCGATCGGCGAGGAATCGAGGAACAGGGCGCCGGTCGGCAGGGTCGTGTTGAGCCAGATGCGCCGTGCGGGCTCGTCCCCCGTGTTGTTGTAGTGGAGGGTCACGCTGAGGGGCTCGTCCGGATGTACGCGCGCGGTGGACGGGACGGCCTCCACGACGAGGCTCGGCCCATGGATCGCGGCGGACCCCAGGAACGCCGCGCGGTGGAACACGCGCCCTGCTCCGTCCGTGTACGTCACGTTGAGACGGAGGTCGAGTCGGTCTCCCGGCCACGACGTCGGATCCGAGCGGACCGTGACGTTGAACAGGTACACCTGACCCGTCACGTCTGTGAAGCGCCACGCGTTCGTGCCCACCCAGACCCCGCCGGCGGTCGCGGCGTCATCCCCGAGAATCGCCAGGCGCGGTCCGGCCGTCGCATTGACCCAGAGGGTCGCGGCCCGACCCGACCCGACGTTGAAGAACGACACGGTGAAATTGAACGTCTGCCCAGGCGCGACGCTGGCGGGTGCCGGGATCGCCTGGAGGCGGATGACCGGGACGAGGACGGTGACCGTCGCAGCCTCCCTGGACGGCGAGTGAAGGGCCCCCGTCGAGTCCGTGTAGTTCAGGAACGTCCAGGCGGAGAGGGACTGGCCGTCGAAGTACGCCGGGTTCGGCTCGAGGAGGATCCACACGGTCATCCGGTGAGGACCGGGCGCGACGTTCGCGAACGCCCACGCGAGGGGGCCGATCGAGGTGCCTCCTTCCAAGCTCGCGTCGTCGGCCAGGTAGCTCAGGCCTGGATCGAGACTCATGTCGATGCGGACGCCTGCGGCGACATCGTTCCCGCTGTTGTTGAAGTGGACGTACAAGGGCGCGAGGGTCCCCGGATCCGCGGGGCGCAGCCCAGGGCTCACGTCGAGCACGATCGACGGGCCCGAGACCCCGAAGGCCTTGAAGAACAGATCCGCCCCCGCGCCGTCAAGCCACACCCCCGACGACGGATCGAACCAGCGCGCCTCGCCGGTCTCGAAGTCCCCCGGGGTGTTCATCGCCCACTCGTACCCCTTCGGCCGGGGCTCCGCATCCTCCGCGACGATCCAGTACGTGCGGCCGACGGCGAGGGGCACCCATGGATAGAAGCTGAAGGCGACCCACGTCCAGTTCTGCAGCCCCGCGCGTGCGGTGCTCGCGAGGACATTCCCGGGCTGGTTCCCCGCATCGTCCGCGATGGAGACCTGGAGGATGTCAGGCCCGGCGATCCCCGGCTGGTCGAACACGTGCAGGTCGAGATGCGTCAGGAGGAAGCTCGTGCGCGCGACGAACGACTGCGCGACCTTCTGGTTCGCCCAGACATTTGCGAAGGAAGTGTCCCAGGTCGAGGGGGCGTATGATTCCCGGAGGACCTCCGCGCCGCCAGCCGCGCGAGGCGCGATGGCGAGGGCGGCCGCTAGGATGACGAAGAGGGCGAGGGCCGTCCCTGAGACGGGAAGGCGCGCCCGGACAGGCCTGCCCCCGACGGGGAGCCGCTCGAGCGTCACAAATCTCCCGAGTTGTGCCGGCGTCCGCCGGACGTCCTAAAGCCTTGTCGCCAAAGGAATCCGATGTGATAACGGCAGCCCCGGCCGCGTCGGTCAGGCGGGCGCGCGCCCCGCAGCGGGCCCGGAAAACCGCGAGCCCACCAGATGCACAAGCGCGGCGAGCCCGAACGAGGGGAGGCTCGCGCCGACCGGGCTCGCGACGACGTCCGGCAGCAGCGTGATCCCATAGTAGGCCGCAACCCCGACTCCCCAGGCGACGATCGCAACGACCCGGACCCCTGGGGCGCCCTCGCGGAACTCCGACGCGTCGTGGGTCCGCCGAACGACCTGATCCGCCACGACGACTCCGAGGAGAGGCACGAAAACGCCGCCGATGAACAACAGGAACCCTTCGTACAAGGGCGCGAAAACGTCGACCCGGCTGGCGAGGATCGCGCCGACGACGAAGCTCACCGCCCCGACCCCGATGACGAGCCACCGCTGTCGGGCGCGCGGCGCGATGTTCTGTGCACTCACCGCCGTGCTGTAGACGTTTGCGAAGGCGTTGTCTGTCTCATCGACCACGATGAGCAGGGTCACCAGGAACCCGAGGACGAGGCCCACGATCGCCCCAACGAAGGCCACGGGTCCCGCCGTGTCCCCCGCGAGGCCGAAGACGACGAGGAGCGCCGCCCCGAGGAAGTAGAACCACGAGTTGCTGAGGGTGTACCCGACAAACGTCCCCGTGAAGCTCTCCCGAGCCCGGCGGGCGAATCGGTTGTAGTCCGCCACGAGGGGCCACCAGGAGATCGGCATCGCAATCACCAGGTCCATCGCGAGCCCAAGGGGCCGATCCCCCGCCGTGGACGGGGCGAAGAACGAGGCGGCAAAGTTCGGGTTCGAGACGGTCACGTAGGTCAGGTACGCACCGCTCGCGAGGACGAGCCAGATCGCAACCCGCTCGAGCCACACCCGCACGACGACGAGGGGCCCGCCGAGGGCGAGAAGGGTCACCCAGACCGTGAGGACCCCGATCCATACGTACACCGTCGCGGGGCCGAGGACCGGGCCGCTCACGAACGTGAGGGCGACCCCCATGATCATGAGTTCGAACGAGGCCCATCCGAAGAGCTGGAACGCGTTGAGGGCGCTCGGGGCCCAGGACGCCTTGCGGCCCAGGACGGGACGAAGGCTCACCATCGTCGGCACGCCGTGCCGCGCGCCCAAGAGGCCCGCGGCGGCGAGCATCAGGGAGCCGAGGATCGAGCCCGTGACGCTCACGAGGAGGACCTCGAACAGACTGAGGCCGAACAGGATGACGAGGAAGGCTCCCGCGAACAGGACGAGGAATCCGACCCCGAGAGAGAACCAGAGGACGCCAAGGTCCACGGCCCGGAGCCTGCGACGCTCCGGCGGAACCGCTTCGATCCCCCATTCCTCGGGCTTCGCGAGCCAGGAGAGCACGGGCGGGCGAACCCGGGGCGCCGCTTAAGTCTGTCCACCGGCGCGCGCGGAGAACTTCGCGTGGGACCTGCGCAACGCCGTGACGAGGGGAAGCTCCTTCCCCGCCAGGAAGTTGATCAGGGCGCCGCCTCCCGTGCTCACGTGGTCCATCGCGTTACGCAGGCCGAGCTGGTCGATCGCCGCGACCGTGTGACCCCCGCCCACGACGGTGAACGCGTTCGCCTCCGCGACCGCCCCGAAGATCTCCCGCGTGCCGACGGAGAACTCCTCGAGCTCGAACACCCCCGCGGGGCCGTTCACGATAATCGTCTTCGCCCGTCGGATTTCGTCGATGTACCGCGCGATCGTGTCCAATCCGATGTCGTAGACCTGGAACTCGGACGGCAGCTCGGACACGGGCATGGCACGGCGGCGACCGCGGTCATTCACCACGACATCCGTCGGAACGAGGATCCGGTCCCGGTTCGCCGCGAGCAGCGCCGTTGCTCGCTCAACGAGGTCCCCGTACCCGTCGAGTTCCCGTTGCATGAATTCCGAGGTCGGGGACCCGAGGTCGATCCCCGCCGCGTGGAGGAAGAGATTGGCGACGCCGCCCGTCGTCAGGACTCGGTCCACGATGCCTCGATCGAGCATGTGCGCGGCGATCGCAAGGGAGTCGTCCGCCTTCACCCCGCCGAAGATCGCGATCTTCGGCCGGTTTTCGCTCTCGAACGCGCGGGTGAGCATCGTGAGCTCGCGCTCCATGACGCGCCCCGCGAGGGACGGCAGGACCTCGCAGAATCCGACCAGGCTCGGCTGCGCGCGGTGCGCCGCGGCGAAGGCATCGAGGACGAAGTAGTCTGCCAGGGGCGCGAGGCGCTGGATCATGTGCGCCTTCGCCATCTTCTCGATCTTTGCGTCCGCCAAAGCCTCTTCCTCCGCGTAGAATCTCGTGTTCTCGAGGAGCGCGACGTCCCCCGGGTTCAGGCCTTGGATCGCCTCGACCGCATGTCGTCCGTACAGGCTGTCCACGTACCGGACCGGATAGCCCAGGATCGCGGCCAGGCGGTCCGCATGGGTCTCGAGGGTCGTGAAGTCGTCCTTCCCCGGCCGGGACTGGTGGGCAAGGACCGCGACCTTCGCACGGCGGAGATCGAGGATCGTCGCCGCATGCTCCCGGATCCGCGCATCGCTCAGGAGCTTGCCGGTCGACGGATCGATGGGGGAATTGATGTCGACCCGGACCAAGACCGTGCGGCCCGAGAGGTCGAAATCATCCATCGTGAAGTAGTCCCGGGCCATGGGCGCGTGGCAAACTGGACTAGGGTAATAGGCTTTTGCGCAGCGACTCCAACATCGTTTTCCGAAAGGTCGTAGATGCACCCTGAGATGGCGTTTCGCGTCGAGGCGGAGATGCGCGAGCCCGTCACCGTGTGGCTGCGCGGCGAAGGGTTCGACGTATGCGACGAGCTGCCCTTCCTGCGGTGGCGTGCGGACCTCGTCGGCGTCCGCGCGGGTCGCGTCGCAGCGATCGAGCTGAAGCTCGACCACTGGAGATCTGCCCTGCGCCAGGCCGTCGCATACCAGGTCGCCGCGGACTGGTCCTGGGTCGCGCTGCCTCTGCGGGCGGCGGGCCGGGCGTACCGCGAGAGATGGCGGTTCGAGGCGGAGGGAGTCGGGCTGCTCGCGGTGGATGACACGGGCGGGGTCCGCGTCCCACTCCCCGCGCGGCGCTCGCCGCGACTCCTCGACTTCGCCCAAGAGGCCCTCGCGGCGTCCGCGGAATCCGTCCGAGGCCCGCTCCTGTTCTCAATAGAGGAAACTGACTTGGAAGCTTTTTAGGGAGAAGCCCCGCATCGTCCGCGGGTCGAGGGAATCGCCACGCCCCAGGACCTCCTCCTCCCAGAGGGCAAACTCATACGCACGTTGAGGGGTGGCACGGCCGCCCTCAAACAGCTCCTGCTCGACCTCAAGAAGTACTCCTTCTCGGGCTACGTCCGGACGGTCCGGACGGATCGCGGCGTGAGGTCCGAGGGGGTTGTCCTGCTCCGCTCCGGCAACCCAGAAGCCAGCCTCCACGTACGGAGCGGGACCCGGTTCAAGGGCCGGGCCGCCCTCAAGCAGGTATGGCAGGATTCCTACGACGAGTCTTGCGTGATTGAGCTCCACGCCCGGGTGGACATGGACGGGCTCGTCAAGGACTACGCAGACGCGGTCCTGGAACGCCCCGCAAAGGTCATGCGGAAACCGAAGGTGCCCCAGCCCGTTCGCCGCGAGGAGGTCGAGGCGGACCTCGCGAAGTGGAAGGAACGAGGATACGACGTCTCGTCCGTGGAATCGGCGCTCCGGGGAGACCCGGCGGGGCTGACGATCCCCTTCCTCACGCTCAAGGAGGCGATCGCCCGAGCGGAATCCGTCGCGGTCGCCCTCGAATCCCTCGATGTGACCGGCTTCGAGGACCGAGCGGAGGCCCTTCGAGCGAAGCTGAAGGATCCCCTCCGGACCTCAGACCTGGACACGGACTTGGAGGCACTCCGGGACGTGATCGAGAGTCGCCGGCACGCGGAGGCCCGCGGCGAGATCGAGGCGGCCCGGGAGAAAGACTCCGAGGAGCGCGCCAAGAAGGTCGTCCAGATCGTGATGAAGCACAAGGCACTCCTGGCGGACGGCTCGTCGGTTGAGACCCTGGAAGATGTCTCGCGGGCCCTGGAGGGTCCCGAAACCACGCGGGATCCCGAGACGAACCTCATTGAGCAGCACACCTTCGACGCATTCGTCCTCGGGCCGAGCAATCGGTTCGCCCACGGGGCCGCGGTCGCGGCCGCAAAGCTCACGGAACGCGCGTACAACCCCCTCCTGATCGCGGCGGGACCCGGCCTGGGGAAGACCCACCTTCTCCACGCGATCGGGAACGGTCGGAAGCGGGAGGCGAGGGACCAGCGGGTCCTCTACATGACGGCGGAATCGTTCGCGAACGAGTTCGAGATCGCGAGAGGGTCGGACTCGCTCGCCGCGTTCCGGGCGAAGGTCCGCGGGGTCGACTGCCTCATCCTCGACGACGTCCAGTTCCTCGGCGGCAAGCCGGACCTCCAAGAGGAACTGTTCCACACGTTCAACGAGCTTCACCGCCAGAAGCGGCAGATCGTCATGGCGAGCGATCGGCCACCGAAATCGATCCCCGATCTGGACCAGCGGCTCGTGTCCCGGTTCGAATCCGGCCTCGTCGCGGACATCCAGCCCCCGGACCGGGACACACGCGTCGCGATCCTCGATCTCCGCGCGAAGGAGGCAGGACTCCAGGTGGACACGGAGGTCCTCGGCTACATCGCCGACCTCGTCGACGACAACGTCCGCGAGCTGACGGGGGCGTTCAATCGGGTCGTCGCGTTCTCGACCCTCATGGATCGACCGATTACCCGAGAGCTCGCGGCCGAGGTGTTGCGGGAGGTCGGCGCGGGTTCCGCGGAGCCGCAGAAGGTCGGCCTCGAACATGCGACCAGGGAGCTTGCGCCCGGCCGGAGCTACCTCGTTGAGGAGGACCGACCCGCCGCCGTGTTCCGCCTGTTTGGGAAGGCCCTGGCCTCGGGGAACGGAGGCCTCGTCATCACGCGGACGAACCCGAGGCGGCTCCGCGAGACGCTACCGCTCGGCGCCGAGTCCATCATCTGGCTCACGGACCGGGAGAGCACTGCGGAGCGGAGTATCCAGCCGGTCTTGGAGCGGATCGTGTACGAGATCGACGACTTCTTCGCGAAGAGGCCCGGGAGCGCCCTTCTCCTCGATGGACTCGAGTACCTCGTGTCGAGCAACTCCTTCGAAGGGGTCCTGAAGTTCGTCCGACGGCTCGTCGATTCCGTTTCGGAAGGCCGTTCCATCCTCCTCGTCTCCCTCGGCCCCGCGACCCTGAAAGAACAGGAAGTGAAGATGCTCGAGCGGGAGATGGAGGTCCTGCGGTTCGGCTGACGCCCCTCAGAGAGGCTCGAGCTCTTTCCGGAACTCCCTCAGGTATCGGACCGCGGTGCCCCAGTCTTCCTTCTTCGCATGGACGCTCGCGGCTTTGAGGATACCGACGGGCTTTGACAGGTCGCCTCCGCGCACCTTCAGGTCGAGGAGCTTGTTGCGTGCCGTCTTCATCTCCTTGTCGACGAAATCGGGCAACAGCTTCGCGAGTCGGTCCCGCCCGTCCTGGGTAGCCCGGAGGGCACCCTTCTGGTCTCGTTTCTCCATCGCCTCCCGGGCCGATCGAAAGATCCGTTCGACCTCGCGCACGTCCACGCCGAGGGCCTTCAGGTCCGCGACGAGCCGGTCGTCCTGTCCGAGTGAGTCCGTGGTCGTCACGTAATCGCGCGCGAGAGCCTGGAAGGCCTTCGTCGCGGCGTCGAACTCGTCGAGCGCGCCGTCGTAGTTCCGAGAGTCGAGGCGGGCGATTGCTTCCCGGAGGGCAGCTTCGAGTGGCGCGGGGTCTCCCGAGAAGGTCGCCCGTTGAAGCTGCGCGAGAAGAGCGTTGATCCGTTCTGCGAAACTCGTTGTGAGGGCGATGTCGAGTGCATGCTTCGCCTCTGCGATATTCCTCAGGGCACGCTCGACGTCCCGTTGCTTGCCCGCGACGATCGCCTCGTTGATCACCTTCTTCTCTCGTTCAATTTCAAGGCTCATTCGCTTCGCGCTGACGAGCAGGCCGCGAACATCGTTCACGTACCTGGGCAGCTCTCGGTACATGAGCTTCCGGTCTCCGCTCGACGGTGGGATGACCGCTTCCTTCCTCGATCTCAGGATCCCCGCGATTCGCTCGGGGAGCCCCACGGCGAGCTTTGGCGTCGGTGGCGGAGGAGGCGGCTCGATGGCAGGCGGTGCCGCGGCCACGGGCGCTGGGGGGCTCGCGACCGCGGGGGGCGCAGGTACTTCCTCCGAAAAGAGGACGCCACACTGGGGGCAGCGGTTCGCCTCCGCGGCGACTGTCGACCGACACACGGGGCACTCAAATTCCGCCGCTCCGCCCTCCTCAAACAGGGCCCCGCACGTGGGGCACGTCGACGCGTTCGAGGCGACGGGTTTTTCGCAAACGGGGCAGATGAACTGGTCCCCGGCGGGAGGGGCCGGCGGCCTCGCGCCCGCGACCGCGCCGGGCTTTCCGGGGGGCATCGTCACGACGCTCTTGAGGGCCTCGAAGATCTCCGAGTGGCCTTGGTCCCCCGAGATCGACGCAAGGATTTCGTCGAGGCTCCTCGAGTCGTTCACCTGGACCTCGGCAATCTCCACGGAAGATCCGCCCTTGACGTCGAAGAGACTCAGGTCCGTCTGGCAGAATTCGCACCGCCGCGCGCCCGCAGGGATTGCGGAGTCGCATACGGGACAGACCTTGGTCTCCCTAGGAGGCGTAGATGCACACCTCGAAACGCAATGCGGGGTTCCAACGCGGCCGCGTCGTACAAAGATTTTCCGGTATCGGTGCGGAGAATGATAAGTGCTCAGCGGAGATAATCAGCACGGAACCGTTAAGTGAGGCCGGGACACGTTTGCGCCGGATAGCGGCGCAGTCTCATGAGCTTCCGAACGGCGATTGACGGTCTCGACAAGGTGATTCGGACGGAGATCATGCCTCCGAAGGTCATCCTCGTCACAGGACCGCCAGGGTCCATGAAGACGTCGTTCTGCTACACGCTGATGTCCCGCTACCTCCGGAAGACGGGGGAGTTCGGGTTGTACACGACCCTCGAGGAGACCGTCCAGTCGCATCTGAAGAATATGGAATCCCTCGGCGTCGATCTCTCCCTGAACATGCAGATCAGTGACTTCACGGACCTGCGCGAGGTCGACGCGGTCGTGGCCGCGGAGGATCAGACCGACTACATCGCGTTCATCGAGAAGATGGTCGCGCACTTCAAGCGCGTCCATGGGGCCAAATTCAAACTTTTCGCACTGGACTCGCTCGGCGCCTTGTACTCTCTGATGGAGAACACGACGAACATGCGCAAGCGGATGTTCTATTTCTTCAAGATGCTCCGGGAAAACGAGCTCACCACGATGGTCATCATGGAGCGCAGTCCGAACGGCGACAGTCAGCTCCTCGGAAACGAGGGGTTCCTTGTCGACGGGATCCTCATGCTGGGACTCGACCGCTCTCGGGGGAAGCTCGTGCGGTACCTCCAGGTCGAGAAGATGAGGGCTGCGGAGCACTCGATGGAGAAGCACGCGGTCGAGCCGAAGAGAGGCGGCATGACCGTTCTTGGACCCATCTTCGACGCCGGAGCCTGACGATGAGCGCGACATCCCTTGCCGGCACGATCACCGGGCGCGCAGGCGCCCCTCGCATGACGCAACGGAGGACACCGTAAATGGCCGAGACATCCATCTTGGACGCGCTCGACGCGTTGAGAAAGCTTGATGAAACGATCAAGACCCGGGACGCCGAATTCAAGGACCGCGAGGCCGCCCTTCAGGCCGATCTGGCGAAGGCCGAGTCCGAGCGGCAATCCTTGGAACAGGACCGCAGCGCTCTCATGGAGGAACGCGACGCCCTCGTGGGCCGCGAGAAAGGCCTGCGGGCCCGCGAGAAGGAGATCGAGCAGGTGGAGAGGGTCCTCGCGCAGCGGGAACAGGAGATCGCGAACGTGGGCCAACGGATCATCGCGAAGGAGAACGAGTTCGCAGCCCGCGAACAGCAGGTCGTGAAGCGCCTCGAGACCAGCGCGGCGCGCGAGGCGGACCTCGCGAAGCAGTACGAAGCCCTGGCGGGGGAGGCTTCCGAGATCGCTGCGAGGAAGAGCGACGCCGCTGCGAAGCAGGAGATGGTCCTCAAGCTGCTCACGGATCAGAAGACCGCCCTCGAGCAACAGCTCGCCCGGGGTCGTGAAATTCTCGACCGGGAGAAGAAGATCGCTCAGGACGAGCAGGCCGTAGCCGCAGACCGGTCTCGAGTGGCCGGGGATGTCCATCGCCTCGCGGAGCGCGAGAAGCAGCTCGTCGCTCGCGAAGCCGCCGTGAAGGCGGGGCCTCCTGCCCCGGTTCCGGTGGCAACGCCTGCGCAAGCGCCGGTCCAGCGCTCACCCACACCCGCACCCGCGCAGCCGGTCTCACCGAAGCCCCAACCGGTCCAGGCTCTCCAGCGGCCGGTTGCGAAGCCGAGCCCTCAGCCGGAACCGGAGCCCGAGCGCTCCGGGGAGTCCGAGGTCCCTTGCCCCTCCTGCGGCACCGTGATCTCCGGGGACGCGATCATGTGCTACGCGTGTGGCCATCGGCTCGAGGCGGAACCTGTCGTGGAAGAGGCCTCGGACTCAGAGGTCCCGTGCCCCTCGTGCGGCACGATGATCTCCGGGGACGCGGTCATGTGCTACGCGTGCGGTCAGCGCCTGACCGGCGACGACGGGCGAGGCTCCAAGAAGGAACTCGCGCCGACGGTCAAGAAGGTGCTAAAGAAGAAGATCATCTGAGGGGCCCAGGCCACCGGCGGACCCGAGCGCCTCTGCGAGAATGTCTCTTGGTACGAGCCGCGCGGCTCCTCCAACGGCCTTCCGTCTCGCGACGGCGATGGATGTTTCCGTCTCCATACAGGTACCTGTTCTTCGTCGCAGCAGTATCTGTGTATCGAGAAAGATAATTGGCCAATAGGCTTCTTATAGAGTGCCTCGGGATGGCCCGCCCCACATGGGCGCCGGTGTCTTGTCCCGGATCCGTCGTGACCCGAGTCGAGGAACGTCTCGCCCGACCCAAAGGAAGGGCCGGGCCTTCGGTCTTCTGATCGTTTCGACGCTTGCGTTCGGTGGATTGTTCGTTGCGCTCTTCGGGCTCAGCCCGATCGCTCAGGCGGCCGCGTGTGACCAGGTCGGCGGTGTCATCACGGGCGACTGGACGATCACGACGGCCCAGGTGTGCACGGGGATCGTGTACGCGGTCGACGGGACGATCAACGTGAACTCTGGAGGCAGTCTCACCCTCGTGAACGGCGGACTGAACTTCGCGAAGGACACGGCCCACGCCGGATACGCCCTCAACGTGAACGCGGGCGGCGAACTCGTACTCGACAATTCGATCGTGACGACCGAGACGACGGCGATCTCGCCATACGTGCGGTTGGCCTTGACCGTGTCGGGCGCGAACAGCCGGTTTACGATGCTCAACGGCGCGGTCTTGAAGTTCCCCGGTTGGTTCAACGCGACGAGCGCGACGATCAACATCACGGACTCGAGGATCACAGGTTTCACGGACACCGACCTCGTAGATCTCGGGATCGACATGGACGACAACAACGATGCTCCCATGATCGCCTGGGCCTCCACGGCGGCGAGCTTCTACGGGTCCCGGATCGAGCGCCTCTACGAATATGTCAGCGGCCCGAACGGAACGGGCACTCCCCTTGTCCGCCTCACAGCCTCGAGCTCTCTCTACGCGTACGATACGTACATCGGCGTGGACTACTCGGACTTCGCCGGGCGGCACAACACGCTGACCGTCGATGCGACGTCGAACGCGTACCTGTACAATGTCGCGATCGACCGGTCCCAGGACCCGGCCGCCCGGTCGGACTGGCAGTCGGCCTTTGTGCCGACGGCAGGAGGCGGCAGCGTGTTCCTCCTACGCTGGCTCCATGCGACGGTCCTCGACTCGACCGCTTTCCCGGTGAGCGGCGCGACGATTTCGTCTACTCTCAGTCCCAGCGCCACGACCGCCCAGTACCCGGACAATGGGTTCTCGTCGACGCCCAGCTCCCGTACCCTCTGGTATCTCGGCCGCGCGGCGAGCGGCACGAACGCGTGGGACCAGACGGACCCGAACGGCGCGGCGCAGATTCCGCTCTACACGGATGAGATTACGGTGGCGTCCCTGCCGAACGCGGAATCCTTCGGCAACTATGAGACGGTCGCCACATATGCGGCCTCGAGCACCTCGGGCGGGGCGTTCTTCCCCCCGTATCCCGCGGTCAGCTCGGACGACAACAACCGCGTGCTCACTCTCGCCTTCAGCGACCTCCAGGTCCGGACGGGTCCGGACCTCGAACTGCGTCAGGCGGACTACGGTGCGACGTTGACGGTCACCCAGAACCAGGCCTTCACGTTCTATGTGCGGATCTACAACAGCGGTCAGACGACGGCAACGGGCGTCTCCGTCGCAGCCTACCTGGACGGGAACCGTGGCGCGGAAGTCGCGCGCGCGAACGGCCTCACGGTCGTCGCGTTCGTGAACCAGTCCATGAGTGGGACTGGGATCAGCGTTACGGGCGCACACACCCTCATGCTCGTTGCGGATCCGGACAACCAGATCAACGAAGGTGGCGCCCCACAAGAGTCGAACAACTTCGCGAACATCACCCTGAACGTCCAGCCGCCTCCCGCTGGGTTCGTCGCGATCCTCGCGCCATCCTCCGGTCAGACTGTGGAGCCCGGGACCGCGCTCAGCGTGACGGGATATGTGCGGGACTCGGGACTGAACGGCATCCTCGGGGTTCCCTTGACGATTGAGCTGCGCTCCGGTACAACGGTCATTGCGATGAACCAGACGATGTCCGGAGATGCCGGCTTCTTCATCGGCACGATCTCCGTGCCGAGCACCGCGCAGGCCGGGCCCTACGACGTGGTCGTCACGCCAGCCTCCGGCCTCATCTCGCAGGACACCCGCAGGATCGAGTTGCTGGTGTCAGGACCGTTCATCTTCCAGCCCGTGCCGATCCTGGGACTGCCGTGGTGGCTGTTCCTGACCATCCTCGGGGCCGCGGTGTCGGTCGCAATCGGCGTGACCGCGTACTGGAAGATGTATGGCCTCGGCAAGATGGTCGAGTGCGGCGAGTGCGGCTCCTTCATCCCCGAGGACGCGACCACGTGCCCGAAGTGCGGCGTCGAGTTCGAGAAGGACATGGCGAAGTGCTCGAACTGCCAGACCTGGATCCCCGTCGACGTGAAGCGGTGCCCGGAGTGCGGCGTCGAATTTGCGACGGGTGGACTCGAGGTCGCGGACTACCAGGAAAAGATGCGCCTCCAGTACGACGACGTCGTGACCAAGTTCAAGGACGAGGCGCAGCGCCAGCTCGGCCGCTCCCTCTCGGACCGCGAGTTCCAGGAGTGGTGGCGGAAGCAGCCCACGTTCCTCACGTTCGAGGACTGGCTCCGGGAGGAAGAGGAGATGCGGAAGATGGGCTCG
>DATEUA010000044.1:0-3647 GCA_035283405.1 Thermoplasmata archaeon
CCGGGGGACGGAGGCCTGCTCCGCCACGGCGGCGTACAGGGCGAGGAGGATCGGGGCCGTCGCGTTGATCGTCATCGACGTGCTCACCCGGTCGAGGGGGAGGTCGCGGAACAGGGTGCGCATGTCGTCCAGCGTGCTCACGGCCACGCCGACCTTTCCGACCTCCCCGCGGGCGAGGGGCGCGTCAGAGTCGAGGCCCATCTGGGTCGCAAGGTCGAAGGCCACGCTGAGTCCCTCGTTCCCCTGGGAGAGGAGGTACTTGAACCGGACGTTCGTCTCCTCCGCCGTCCCGAAGCCCGCGTACTGGCGCATCGTCCACAGGCGGCCGCGGTACATCGTCGCGTGGACGCCTCGGGTGAACGGGGACTCCCCGGGGAAGCCGATCCGCTCCAGGGCCCTCCGGATCTCGTCCTCCGTCGGCCCGACCACGACGTCGAGGGGAAGCCCGCTCAGGGTCCGGCTCGTGGCCGTCGTCCTTGGGGGCGTCGATTGCGCCTCTCTCAGACGGCGAGCCGCATCGACGCGCTTGCGCGACGACCTACCGGAACTTCGGCGAGGGGCCATCCGCTCACACCCCTCCCAGGAAGATGCCGTCGGGGTCGAGCTTCGTCCGGAGGATCCGCAGCTCGCGCTTCGTCGGCCGCTTGGTCGTCCGGACCTTGGACGGCACCCGGATGTCCCAAGAGACGTTCGCCTTCACGTCCTGGACCGTGACCCCAGGGTGCGTGGAGTCGAGGACCATCTCCCTCGTCTCCGGTTCGAAGCGATACACGCCGAGGTCCGTGATCACAGCGGAGGGTCCACCCCGCGGAAGGCCCACACGCTCCCGGCCTCCGGGGCCGTCGACCCATCCCGGCGTGGTGACGTAGTCCACCTTCTCCACGAACTTCCGCGCGTCCTGTTTCATCATGACGATCGTCCGCTTCGCGAGGGAGCCGATGTCGTTCCCGCCTCCCGAGCCGGGGAGGCGGACCTTCGGACGCCGGTAGTCGCCGATGACCGTCGTGTTGAGGTTCCCGAACCGGTCGATCTGGGCCGCGCCGATGAAGCCGACGTCGACGTGGCCGGGCTGCATGAGGAGCCCGAAGACCTCCGTGAGCCCGCCGAGCATCACGCTCCCGGGCACAAGGCACGCGTCCCCAATCGACAAGGGCGTGCGCTTCGGCCGCGCATCGACGACGCCGGACTCGAAGACCATGATGCAGTTCGGGGCGTGGGTCGCCTTCGCGAGCATCCCGCCGAGCATGGGCAGTCCCGTGCCGATGAACGCGATCTCCCCGTCCCGGATCTCCCGGGCCGCGCAGATCGCCATGAGCTCCGTGCGCTTGTATCCCGATTCCGCGGATGGCGGAGGGGGCGGCGCCTCAATAGCCATAGTTCACCTGCCCGCTCATCGCCCGCTTCGCGCGGAGTTTCGCGAGTCGCCCCTCGCCGAGCTTCCGAAGGTATGCGTCGTGACCTTCGAGGCCGAAGACCCATTCGTCGGCCCAGGTCTGCCAGCCCTCGAGGGTCACGCTCCGCTCCGCGTACTCCCGCCGAAACGCAACGTCGACGTCGTAGTAGCCCTGGACCTGGTACGGGTGCGCGCCGAACGGGACGAGGACGATCCCGTCCACGCGGAAGCCCGGGACGATCGTGCGGTTCGGGTCCTTCCGAACGACCTTGGTCGGCACGATCTCCTCGACCGTGAGGAGGATCTTCTTCCCCGCCATGGTCCCCCATACGTCGTCCCCGAGCTGGCCCCAGACCTGGGCGTTCCCGTCCGGGTCGCACCGCTGCGCATGGAGCACGCTCACGTCCGCGTGGCAGGCGGGGACGAGGGCGACCCTCTCCTTCGAGCCGAACGGGTCCTCGAGGACCACGGCCTTGGGATGGAGGAACGACTCCACATTCAAGAGGTCGGACCCGAGCATGGACTTCACGGGCATGAAGGGCAGGCCCATGGAGGCCGCCATGAACCGCATGGTCATCGAGAAGTTGCTGTACTCCTCGATCGCGATCTCCCGCGGGACGCCCTTCTCGATCGCGCGGCGGTAGCAATAGGCGAGGCCGAACGCCTCGAGGCCGAGGTAGGAACCCTCGAGCCGGGCGACGCAGCCCGCGCCGATGAGGAGGTCCGCGTCCTCCGTCCAGCCGCTGAGGAGGTACGTCAGCTCGCGCTTCCTCTGGCGCATGATCTCGTACGTGAGGGCCATGGGCTTCCGGAGGCCGATCCCGCAGGAGCGGAGGCGTGTGCCATCCGGGATGAACTTCGCGACGGCCTCGCCCAGGGGCAGGAGCTTGTCGGCGACCTCCGGCTCCGCCATGACGTCCGCGAAAGGCTAGACACGGGTAAAAGCCTTGGGGACGCGGGTCCCCCAGGCAGCCGCTTGAATCACACGCGACACAACGAAGAACTGGGCGCCTCGACCTCTCTGCTCCGGCGAAATCCGGTTCGTTTCGTTCCATGTTATCCCGCGGATGTGTGCAGGCAGTTCGATAATCAGGGTCGGGCTTCCGTGGCCCAAGTCGAAGGGGATGCCGAATGCCCTCCGGATCTGGTGATTCACCGGAGACAATGCCTGAACTCCGACCGCCGGTCCGACTAGAGGTCTCCGGGGGTCGCCTCCGTTGGCGGTATATCGCTGGCCTGCCTGCGGTAGTCCAAGCGAGAGGCTCAGGTATGCGATTCAAGAGCTCGTACTCCCAACGAAAGCTCCGGAAGATTGGCTCGGAAACCCGGAAGCCGTCTGAATCGGGTTTCCCATAGATAACGGGCAGCTTCAGCCGAGAAACTCGCCGACAGAGCAGGACGATGGGAGCGTCGCATGAACCGGGGTCAGACTGTCCCGAGTTTTCTCAGTTGTCTGATCTCGTCCGAGTTGTATCCGAGGGACTGGAGGGTCTCGTCCGTATTCTCCCCGAGCCGCGGCGGGTGCGAGTGCCCACCGCGGTCCGTGCGCGGCCGGTACGGAGGTCCGAACTGCCGCATCGGGCCCACCGTTGGATGATCCAGCGAGAGGACGTTCCCACGGGCGCGAACGTGGGGATCCGCGGCGATCTGGCCAATCCGGTAGACGGGCCCCGCGGGAACGCCAGCCTCGTTCAGGATCCGCATCCATTCCGAGGTCGGCTTCTCGCGGAAGATATCCTCGAGCATGGGCTCGAGGACCGAACGATGCTTCACGCGTTCGGGATTCGTTGCGAACCTCGGGTCCGTCGCGAGCTCCGCCCGGCCAAGAGCCTCCGCGAAGCGGCGGAAGAGGGAGTCGTTCCCGACCGCGACGTTCACGTACCCTTCCGACGTCTCGAACGCCTGGTAGGGGACGATCTGCGGATGCTTGGAGCCCGCGCGGACCGGTTCCTTCCCCCCCGCGAAGTAGTAGCCCGCCATGTACGTGAGCCAGGCGAGCTGGGAGTCGAGCAGGGCGACGTCGACGTACTCGCCCTCCCCCGTCCTCGCGCGCCGGACGAGGGCTGCGGCGATCGCGTATGCGGCGAACATCCCGCCCGCGATATCCGCAATGGCGACCCCCACGCGGACGGGCGGTCGGTCCGGCTCCCCTGTGATCGCCTGGATCCCGCCCATCCCCTGGAGGATGATGTCGTACGCGGGCAGATCCCGGTAGGGACCGTCCTGGCCGAACCCGGAGATCGAGCAGTAGACG
>DATEUA010000045.1:0-4985 GCA_035283405.1 Thermoplasmata archaeon
ACCCGATGGCCCTCGACGACGTTGCGCAGGATTTCCCGGACCTCACCCTGATCATGGCCCACGGCGGTCGGCCGCTATGGTGCGACACCGCGTTCTATCTCGTCCGCCGCCATCCGAACCTGTATCTGGACATCTCGAGCATCCCGCCGAAGCGGCTGCTCGAGTGGTTTCCGAGACTCGAAGCGATCGCGGACAAGGTCCTGTTCGGATCGGACTGGCCCGGACCTGGCGTGCCGGGAATCCGCGAAGAAATCGAGGCGATCCGGATGCTTCCTCTCTCGCCGGACCTCCGCGAGAAATTGTTCTCCACGAACGCTCGGCGGATCCTCCGCTGAGACTTCGATCATCGACCCGCAAGACTGTCCACCAGGAGGACCACTCCTGCGACGAGGAACAGGGTTGCCGAGACCGCGCGCAGCCGACGGCCGGAGACGAGCCTCGCGAGCCCCGTTCCAAGCAGCACGCTCAGGCATGCGATCACGACGAGACCAAGGCCGGCCCCAAGGAACGTCGACAGGGGAGCCCCGGACGTCGCGGCGAGGACGATCACCGCCAGCTGCGTCTTGTCCCCGAACTCCGCGAGGAAGGCAAACCCGAGGGCCGTCAGGAAGGGCGTCCTGCGCCGTCTCACGGCTCCGGGTTCCTCCTCGGCCCGGACGAGCGCGATGACGGACCACGCCCCGATCGCAAGGAAGACGGCCGCGCCGACGATCTTGATCGCGAAGAGCCAGGACCCGAGAATCGATCCGACCGCCCCTCCGATCGCCGCCCCGATCGCCGTCGTCGCAAGCAGGCCGAGGGAAGCGCCCGCGAAGACCTGGGCCCATGGATGTCTTGCGGCCAGGGAGATCGTCACGAGTTGGGTCTTGTCCCCCAGCTCGAGGAAGGCGACGAGGCCCAGTGCGGCGGCGAAGGCTTCGATGCCTTCCACGTCGGTCCGCCAGTCGCTCCGGCCCTTTGACCCTTTAGGCCGTCGGATTCGGGCGAACTGCGGCGGAACTCGGAAACAACCTTAATGCGGGCCCCGCGTTCGTGGGGATGGAGTCCGAGAATGGCCGACGAGACGCGGACTGGCATCGCGACCTTGGGAGGAGGTTGCTTCTGGTGTCTCCAGCCCCTGTTCCAGGAGCTTCGCGGCGTGACGAAGGTCGAGGTGGGCTACGCGGGCGGGACGAGCCTGAACCCTTCGTACGAGCACGTGTGCACGGGCGAGACGGGGCACGCAGAGGTCGTCCAGGTGACCTTCGACCCGGGCGAGATTTCCTACGAGAACGTGCTGCGGGTCTTCTTCTCCGTCCACGATCCGACGACCCTGAACCGCCAGGGCCACGACGTCGGGACGCAGTACCGGTCGACGATTCTGTTTCACACGCCGGATCAGAGGGCTGCCGCGACACGGGTGATCGAAGAAATCAGGAAGGAAGGCCTGTGGGACGACCCGATCGTGACCGAGATTCTGCCCTTCTCAACATTCTACCGTGCAGAGGAGTACCACCAAGACTACTTCGCGAAAAATCCTTGGGCCGGGTACTGCCGCGCCGTCATCAAGCCCAAGGTGGCGAAGTTCCGCAAGACGTTCGCGGACAGGCTCCGGAAGCCGGCGATGGCTTAGGATCCGTCCACACCGAGGTCCGGCAGAAATAGATGGCCTGGCCCGGGAAGGGGCAGGCGTGAGGAATTGCCGGAGCTGGTCCATGTCGTAGGTAACAGGCCGACGTCGGCGAGCCTGGAAGTGCATCCGTGCCTCCATACCTCCACCGTTCCCAATATCCAAAGACACTTTAACTGCCCCCTGTTTCGTTCCTTTCCGTGGCCGAGAATCGCCTGCTCAGGGAAACATCGTCGTACCTGAAAGGCGCCGCCCACCAGCCCGTCGACTGGTTCCCCTGGAGCGATGAAGCCTTCCGCAAGGCGAAGGAACTCGACCGGCCGATCCTCCTCGACATCGGGGCGTCGTGGTGCCACTGGTGCCACGTGATCGACCGAGAGTCGTACGAGGACCCGGACCTCGCGAAGGTCATCAACGAGAACTTCGTCGCCGTCAAGGTGGACCGGGACGAGCGCCCAGACATCGACGCGAGGTATCAGCAGGCCGTCGGCGCGCTCACGAACCACGGCGGCTGGCCCCTCACCGCGTTCCTCACACCCGATGGGAAGGTCTTCTACGGCGGCACGTACTTCCCGCCGAGAGACACCCACGGGCAGCCGAGCTTCCGACGAGTCCTCCAGGCCGTCGCGGACCACTTTCGGACGAACAAGCAGGAGGCCCTCCGGGACGCCGAGGCCCTCCATCAGTCCCTCGCGATGGAGCGCACCGTCCTCCCTCAACAGGGGACGATGAACGAGGCCGCCCTCAAGGGCGCGTACGACACCTTACGAGGCGCGTTCGATCCGGTCAACGGAGGGTTCGGCACGGCCCCGAAGTTCCCCCATCCCGGCGCGATGGAGTTCCTGATGGCCCGCTACCATCGCACCCGGGAGGACGGCCAGCGGAACATCGTCGTGCGCACCCTACGGGGGATGGCCCAGGGCGGCGTCTACGACCAGGTCGGAGGCGGATTCCACCGCTACTCGACGGACGCGCGGTGGATTGTGCCGCACTTCGAGAAGATGCTGTACGACAACGCAGGCCTCCTGACGAACTTCATCCATGGGTGGCAGCTCACCCGGGAGCCGTTGTTCAAGGAGACCGCGGAGGGAATCCTCGCCTGGGTCGAGGAGGTGCTATCGGACCGGGAGCGAGGCGGCTACTACGCGAGCCAGGATGCGGACGTCGGGCTCGAGGACGACGGGGACTACTTCACGTGGAGTCCCGACGAGCTGCGGGTCGCGACGGACCCGGACGAAGGGAAGGTCCTCGCGGCCCACTACGACGTCCGGGAGCGAGGCGAGATGCGGCACGACCATCGGAGGAACGTCCTGTACGTGGAGAGAGACCCGGCGGACCTTTCGAAGGAGCTCGAGATCCCCGTCGAGCAGGTCCACGCGCTCCTCGCAAGCGGCCGACGGAAGATGAAGGCCGCCCGGGACCGCCGCCCGATGCCCGCGGTGGACCGAACGATCTTCGCCTCCTGGAACGGGATGATGATCGCCGCCTGCCTTCGGGCGGGCGTGGCGTTCGGCCGGGAGGACGTCAAGGCGTTCGCCCTCAAGTCGCTCGATCGGATCCTCGGCGAACTCTGGACGAAAGAGCACGGGATGTGGCACGGACTCGTCGACGGGACCCGCAAGGTCCGAGGCCTCGTCGAGGACCACGTGTACGTCGTCGAGGCGCTCCTGTCCGCGCATACCGCGACGGCAGATCCCGGATACCTCCGAAAGGCAGAGGAGATCATGGGCTTCAGCCTACGCCACTTCTGGGACGCCGACCGAGGCGGCTTCCTGGACGTCGCGGACGACCTTCACGAGGGCGGCCGCAGCCTCCTCGAGATCCGCCGACGTCCTCTCGAGGATTCCCCGTACGCGGGCGCGAACGCGGTCGCCGCCCTCTCCCTCCACAGGCTGCACTCCCTCACGGGGAACGACGAGTACCGGCTCAAGCACGGCCAGCTCATGATGTCCTTCGCGGGCGAAGCGATCCGATACGGCCCGATCTACTGCGGGACGTACTTCCTCGCCGCGGAGCTGTGGGTCCACAAGCCCGCGGAGGTCGTCATCCTCGGACCGCGGGACGACCCGAGGGTCCAGGCGCTCCACGCAGCCGCGTCCTCCTCCTATGCCCCGCAGCGATCCGTCCTGGTGGCGGAGGGGAAGGAGTCCTACCTCCCCGCCCTCGTCGAGCCGATGCTCCGAACGAAGGAAGCGAAGGCGGGCCCCGTTGCGTTCATCTGCAAGGGAACGAGCTGCTCCCCGCCCACGTCCGACCCGGACAAGGTACGGGCCCTCCTCGAGGCGGTCGGATAGCCCGACTCGTGCGACGCCGTGCCACGGGTCTTCAACCCCGCCGTCACCCTTATCACACCCGGCTCCGAGGGTTTATGCGCTCCCGCGAGGTTCCTAGGACCAAGGTTCGACAGCATACCGGAACGCGAAGCGGACGTACTCCTGATCGGTTGCGGCGCGATCGGCTCGGTCATCGCGAAGCACCTCGTCGCGAGCGATGCAATCGGGCAATGCGTCTGTGCCGATGTGGACCCGGGGGCGGCGAAGCGGGTCGCATCGGAGACCCGCAGTCCGAAGGCCCGTGCGTCGGCCCTGGACGCCGGGGATCCAGACGCCCTTCGCGACGCGATGTCCGGGATCCGCGTGGTTGTGAACGCGACGGTCCCGCGGTTCAACGATGCGATCCTGGGGGCGGCCCTCGAGTCCGGGGCCGACTACGTCGACCTGGCGATGGGCGACCCGGACCCTTTCGAGCGGCACAAGGCCTGGAAGGCGAAGGGGCGGACGGCCCTCACCGGCATGGGCGAGGATCCCGGGTTGAGCAACGTCTATGCCCGGTACGCGGCGGACCGGATGGACCGCGTGGACGCGATCCGCGTCCGGGACGGGGAGACGGCCTCGAATCCGGACTACCCGTTCATCGCGCTCTTCAGCCCAGAGACCCTCGTCGAGGAGACCGTCGCTCCGGCGACCGTATACCGGGACGGCGCATGGCTCGAGCTCCCGGCCCTGAGCGAGTTCGAGAACTATCCGTTCCCGGAGCCCGTCGGGACGCTCCAGGTCTGCACGGTGGACCACGAAGAGGTGACGACACTCCCGAGATTCCTCGGAAAACCGGTGGCCAACGTGGACTTCCGCCTCGCCCTCGATCCGCCGACGGTCGACCGGCTCCGGACGTTCCGGGACATGGGCTTCTTGCAGGGAGGCGCGCGCCGAACCCTCTTCGAACGGATCCCGAAGCCCGCGGACCTCGTCGGGCGCGTGGACGGATACGCGATCGTCCTCGTCGAGGTCGAGGGGGAGAAAGACGGCGCGCGAAGGACGCACACCCTCTATTCGATCCTGGAACATCATGAAGCGGGCCGCAAGTACGGGGCCACGGG
>DATEUA010000046.1:0-6934 GCA_035283405.1 Thermoplasmata archaeon
CGCAGGGAACAGGGGTTCACCCTCTACCTCGTCGGGATGTTCTACAACATCGGCTGGGTCATCATGCTCGTCGCCCTGTTCATGGGAGGGCAGTCCCTCTGGGCCGCGTCGAACATGCCCGTCGCGGTGAGTACGGCGATCGGCCTCGGCGTGGTCCTGGGCCTCGCCTCCACAGGTGGCGTGCAGCAGTTCGCCGCGTGGAAGCTCATCTACTACCGGTCCCAGGGGAACGCGCCCCTCGCCCGGTTCGTGATGCGGCGTTCCCTCTTGTGGGGTTCCATCGTCCTCGTCGGCGTCGCGCTCGCCGCGGGCGCCCTCGAGGTGACGGTGATCGGCCTGCCCGCGCCCCTCGCGGCCCTGAGCGTCGGGTTCCTCCTCCTCATCGGAGCGTACCGGCTCGCGATGACCCCCGTGTTCGCCCTGAAGAAGTTCGTCGCTCTCATCCTCGCGTCGGTCCTCGCGCTCGTCACGATGTTCGCCGCCTTCCGCGTCCTGGGCATGGCGGGCCTCGACCGGGTCGGGGCCGTCGTGACCTCCCAGGTCCTCGGCCTCGCGGTCCTCCTGGGGACGAGCGTCCTCTTCATGCGGTCGTTCGTCTTCGCAGAGCGCACGGAAGGACCCCGGTCCGACGATCCCCCCTTCTACGCGCGGCGCGACCTCCCGACCGTCGTACACCCGCCGCGGTTCTGGGCCCTCGCCTACGAGGGCGTCCCGTACCTCGTGTACGGCACGATGTACTTCGTCTTCCTGTTCGGGGACCGCCTCGTGTCGTGGTTCTCGCCCGGGCTCGGTCCGCTCGCCGTGAACTACAACAGCTCGTACCAGATCGGCGTGGACCTCGCCCTCCTGCTCCTCGTGCCGATCACCGCGGTCAAGTTCCCTCTGATCTATCGCCTGTCGGAGGTCCTCGAGGCGACGTCCCGAGCGTCCTCCGCGGTGCGCCCGCAATCGTTCGGCCAGGGGGTCGCGCGCTTCCACGACGGGCTCCTTGTGCGGGTCCTCGCGGCGTCCGTCCTGTTCGCCGTGTTCGCGTTCGCCTTCGCGGACGGGATCGTGCGCTTCGCGGGAGGCGACGCGCAGAGCGTCGCGATCTACCGCTTCGCCCTCGTCGGGGTGGTCCTGTTCAGCGTCTTCCTGGCGAACGCGGTCTTCGCGATGGCCTTCCGCCGGATTCGCGCGATGGCGGTCCTCCTCGTCGTCGCGGCCGGGGCGAACTACCTCCTCGGCGCGGTGCTCGCCCAGGCGTTCGGGTCCACGGCCGTCGTCTTCGGGTTCCTCCTCAGCGCCGCGTTCCTCGGCGGGGCCTCGTCCGCGTACGTGTGGCGCTTGAGGCGGTCTGCGGACTACGCCTACTACGCCGCATTCTGAACGCGGCGGCGAGAATGCCTGTTGCGGGCCCCCGCCTCCGCGTCCGCGTTGGAGCCGTGCCAAACGTTGAAGGCCCGGCCTCCGATGCGCCTCCTCCGCCCCGGAGGGGTTTCGCATTCCCGAGTTCGCGATATCCGGGACATTCCCTGCGCCGAGGGAGCGCGTGTGGCGCCTCCTGTGGGCCCACACGGACGAGTCGACCCTCCACGAGATCCATCCGTGGATACACGGGCGGACGGTCGTCAGGGAGGAGCATCCCGTCACCTTCGAAGGGCTGGCCTTCCCCACGGTCCGCATCGTCGAGCGCGACATGGACGTGGCCGGCCGGACCCGGCGGACCACGTGGACGTATCGGATCCGGCCCGCGGACGAATACAGCTACCGCATCGACATCGCGGACGGGTCCTCGATCCGTTTCGAGAATTCGTACGACGTTGCGGGGGATGACACTCTGATCACCTCGCGGATTTCGTTCTCGATCGGGAGACTCCCTGCCGTCGTCCAACGCCTGGTCGTCCGGAGGGTCCTGGCTCGTGTCGACCGAGAGGACCTGGCGTACTTCCGGAAGATGGCCTTCTGATCTGCGACGTGCGCGCGCCTCGATTCGTCCGGGCACGCGTTCTCGAACGAAGCGTTATCCCCTCCCCCGACATTCTTCCCGGTCGGGAGACGTCGGGATGGTCGTGGAGATCGACGGAGAGAGGTCGAACGTGCATCCGGCCCTCCCCGCACGGGACTTCTACGACCCGGGAATCTTCGAGCTCGAACGGGAGCGGATCTTCTTCCGCAACTGGATATGCGTCGGCCGGGCCGAGGAACTTCCCGACGTAGGGTCCTTCCTCGTGCGTGACCTGATCGGCGAGAGTCTCCTGCTCGTCCGGGACCGATCGTCGCGCATCCGGGCGTTCTACAACGTGTGCAGGCATCGCGGAAGCCGGCTCTGCTCGAAGGAGGCAGGCCACCTCCCCGGGGTCATCCAGTGCCCCTACCACGCATGGACGTACAGCCTCGAGGGCCACCTCGTCGGAACGCCGAACGTCGTCGACGTGGACGGGTTCGACAAGGGGGACTACCCGCTCCACCCCGTCGCGCTCGAGACCTGGGAAGGTTTCCTGTTCGTGAATCTCTCCGACGACCCGCGTCCGCTCGCGGCGCAGCTCGGATCGGACTCGACCGCGTACGCGAGGTACCGCATCGGGGCCCTCCGGCTCGGAAAGATGAACGCGTACGGATGCGCGGCGAACTGGAAGGTCATCGTGGAGAACTACAACGAATGCCTGCACTGCCCGACGATCCATCCGGAGCTGTGCGAGCTGATGCCTCTCTACCAGAGAGGCCTCGTCGTCGAGGACGACGGCTCCCTGGGGAACCGGCTGCCTCCCGGGACCTCGACGTGGACCCGCACGGGCACCTCGAAGGTCCCTCCCCTGCCCGGGCTCGCGGAGGACGACCGGCACATGTACTGGGGCTTCGTCGCGTTCCCGAACATGTTCGTCAACCTGCTTCCGGACCACGTGACGTACGAGATCCTGTGGCCCCGCACCCCGGACCGCACGGACGTCGTGTACGGGTTCCTCCTCGATCCGGGCGCGGTCACGTCCGGCGTGGACGCGTCGGACATCTACGAGTTCCGGGACCTCATCCTGCGCCAGGACCTCGCCGTGTGCGAGCTCGCGCAGAAGGGCGTGCGCTCCCGGGCATTCGACCACGGAGTCCTGCCGCCCCAGGACGACCTTGTCTACGAGTTCGAACGGAGGTACGTCCGCGAGAGGGACACGGCCTGAGCGGGGTCAGTCGAACTCGCCCGGGCCCTCCGGGCCTCCGCCCGGCATCTTCCCCTTCCCCGTGTCCTTCGGCCCCTTCGACGCGATCACGTCGTCGATGCGGAGGACCATCACCGCCGCGTCCGTCGCGCTCGCGATCGCCTGCTTCGTCACCCGGAGGGGCTCGAACACCCCGAGCTTCTTCATGTCCGCGGTCTTCGCGCCGAACGGGTCGACGCCCTCGGCGGCCTTGCCGTCCTGGTGCCTCTGCCTCAGGTCGATCAGGGTGTCCACGGCGTCCATCCCTGCGTTTTCCGCGAGGGTCCTCGGGACGACCTCGAGGGCGCGCGCGAACTTCTCCACCGCGAGCTGCTCCCGGCCGCCGACCGTTCCCGCGTAGTCCTTGAGGCCGAGGGAGAGCTCCATCTGGATCGCGCCGCCTCCGATGACGTACGTCTCGTCTTCCGCCGCGACCGCCACGACGCTCAGAGCGTCCTCGAGAGAACGCTCCATCTCGTCGACGACGTGCTCCGTGCCGCCTCGCAGGAGGATCGACACGGACCGCGGGTTCTTGCATCCCGTGACGAACGTCAGCTTGTCCTCGCCGATCTTCCGCTCCTCGACGTGCTTCGCGGCCCCCAGGTCCGACGGGGACAGCTCGCGGATCTTCGAGGCGAGTCTCGCCCCGGTGGCCCTCGCGAGTTTCTTCATGTCGCTCTCCTTGACCCTCCGGACCGCGTAGATCCCGGCCTTCGAGAGGAAATGCTGCGCGAGGTCGTCGATCCCTTTCTGGCAGAAGACCACGTTCGCCCCGGCCTTTCCGATCGCGTCCGCGAAGCCCTTCAGCACGTTCTCCTCTTCCCGGAGGAACGCCTGCATCTGCATCGGATCACGGATGCGGATCTCCGCACTGACTTCTGTCTTCTTCACCTCGAGGGCCGCGTTGATCAGGGCGATCCGGGCGTTCGAGATCTCCATCGGCATGCCGGTGTGGACGCGCTCCTTGTCCACGATCACCCCGTCGACGAGCTCGGAGTCGGAGATGTCCCCGCCCGGCTTCTTGACGACCTGGATGTCGTCGTCGTCCACGACGAGGGCTTTCGCATGACGTTCCGCGACCGCCTTCACCGCTCGATACGCCAGGTCCGCGAGGAGATCCTTGTGCGCACCGACCGCCTTGCTCGCCATCGCGGTCCTCGCGATCTTGAGGAGGGTCTCCCGGTCCTCCAGGGCGACCTTCGAGGCGCGCGCCTCGAGGAGGTCCTGCGCCTTCGCCGCGGCCATCCGGTATCCGGCGACGATGACCGTCGGGTGGACGTGCAGGTCGATCAGATCCTCCGCCTGCGTGAGGAGGTCCCCCGCGAGGACGACGGACGTCGTCGTGCCGTCCCCGCACTCCTGGTCCTGCGCCTTCGCGACCTCGACCATCATCTTCGCGGCCGGATGTTCGACGTCGACCTCCTTGAGGATCGTGACCCCGTCGTTCGTGATGGTCACGTCCCCCATGCTGTCGACGAGCATCTTGTCCATGCCCCGCGGTCCGAGGGCGGACCGCACGGCGTCCGCGATCGCCCTCGCGGCCGCGATGTTGTTCGACTGCGCGCCACGGCCTTTCTCGCGCGTCGTGCCTTCCCTCAAGATGATTACGGGTACGTTTCCGAGTCCTGGTCCTGCCATGCTTCGATCCCTCCTCCGATGGATCTGAGAAGCGTCCCTACATTCCGTGCTGCGGTTATTTGAGCCTTTCGTGCGAGGGTTCCGTAACGTCGATTGTGGTGACCTCCTGTGGGCCTGTGGAGTCCAGCCCTGAGAGTCAAACTTGATTGCCTGGCCGTTTAGAAGGCCGGGACGGGCAGGAGACCGACCTCATCCTGGACGTCTCGGGCTACTCCGTGGGGGTATCCCGGGGCAGGGGCGACCGCCCGTTCCATCCTGGAGTGAGAGACCCGGCCCGCCGTTCGGCGCGGATCGTTTTCTCGTATGTCCACCGGCCGTCGCCGTGGGAGCGCCGACCAGGGTCAGACGTCCGGTGCTCGCACGAGCACGTGGTGGTAGCCGTAGTCGTCGAACCATTCATCGGCCTCGTCGACCGGCTCGAAGCCCTCCGCGGCGAGCCAGCGGCGGACCTGCTCTCGATCCGGGTAGTAGTGGTACCCGCCGGTCTCGGCGCCCACGTGCTCGCCATGGATCGCGGGGAGGCCCGCAACCGTCGCCTCCTTGAAGGCGCGGTCGAGGTCCCGGCGGTCGACCTCCTCGACCGTCAGATAGAGGTGTCCGCCGGGCCGGAGCGCCCGACGCAAGTTGGCGAGGACGAGCGGCCAGTCCTCGGGGGGGACGTGCTCCATAGCGTCGATGCACATCGCGGCATCGAACTCTCGGTCGAACTCGAGCTCCTGCAACCCGACCTGCTCGTGCCGGGCGCCCGGGTGCTTCGCCCTCGCTTGCGCCAGCATGCCGGTCGACTGGTCTGTCCCGACGACGTGGCGACCGGCATCCAGGACCATCCCGAGATAGGGGCCGGTGCCGCAGGCCGCGTCAAGCACCATCCCGCCGTGGGGGCAGGTCTCGATCAACCGAGCGACGAACCGACGATGGACCGCCGTGACCGGCTCGTAGCCGGCATCGTACGTCGGCGCGTCGCGCGTGTAGTCCTCCTTCACTGCGGCTCGCCGCTCGACAAGCCACTCCCGTCTGTCCGGCACGTCCCTCTTCGCCCCCACGAGATCGGGTCCCGGCAGGCATCGGGCGCGCAGTCCGGCCAGCATAATCGCTGCCGTCGCCGACAGGGTACCCGGCAGTCGCGGCACCGAAAGGGTTGGGCGGCAGAAAAAAGGTTTGTTCCCCTGATTGGACGCGTCGGTCCTTAGGGGCATTTTGTCCCGAGCCGAGAGGTCCGTGGCGGAAACTCGGGATCGTGAGGCCTCGACTTCCGAAGGGATCTCCGGGACCTAGTGCGTGCGGCGGGGTCGGGGATGTGTTGGATGTATCGAACGGTCTCATGGCGTCGGATATCTCGTCGGACGAACGTTGATGCTTCGACAACCGTAAGACGCCAGGCCTCTGGCGCCACCACGACCAACGTTACAGGGCCCGAGCGAGCCGGCATTGTCAAGGGCCGCCGAGGGTCGCCCCGAGGACCTTTCGCTCCGCGGCGCGGAGGTGCTTCGACACGGCCGCCTTCGAGATGCCCAGGAGGGCCCCGAGTCGGTCGAGCGACACCCGCGCGGGGGACTCGTAGTGCCCGAGCCGGTGCGCCAGCTCGAGCAGCTCCCGTTGTCTCGGGGTGAGGGCCGCGAGGGGCTCCCACGTCGGCGTCGCGGTCCGGACCGCGCGCACCCGGTAGGCGGCCCCGAGCCCGTCCAGGGTCTTCCGTACCCGGGGCAGGACCTCCGCGGAGGCGAGGAGGACGACCCGCGCCTCGTCCGATCCCGTCTGGGAGACCTGCAACGGTGCGACTCCGGCCCACGGGCCTCCGAGGCGGCCCCGGAGGAATGGCGGGAGGGTCCATTCGATCCAGGCGAGGTAGTCTCCACGTCCGGCGTCCGCGGACAGGACCTCGAACCGCTCGAGCCGGTAACGTCGGGCGATCGTCCGGGCCTCCCGGCGGACCGTCGATGCGTCCTTGAACGGACCGCGTCGCCTCACGCGGACGAGGAGGGCGGCGACCCTCGGCCGGAGGGAGAAGGATTGCAGGACCTCCACGGACGCGTTGTGCCGGAAGAACCGCGCGCTCAGGATGCCGAGGTCCTCGAGAAGGGAGAGGGGCACGGTCAGCTCGACGCGCTTCACGGTCCACCCCGGGG
>DATEUA010000047.1:0-8269 GCA_035283405.1 Thermoplasmata archaeon
CATGTTCGGGGAGAACCTGACGACGGAGGGGCTCCTCGAAACGGACGTGCGGACGGGCGACCGCTACCGGGTCGGCACCGCAGTCTTGCAGGTCACCCAGCCGCGCGGGCCCTGCTTCAAGCTCGGGATCAGGTTCGGCCGGACGGACATCGTGCGTCGGTTTCGAGCGACGGAACGGAGCGGGTTCTACCTCGCGGTTCTCCAGGAAGGGGACGTCGCCGCGGGGGACCCGATCACGCGGATCACCGCGGCGGAAGGCGAGCCGACGATCGCGGATCTCGTCCACGTCCACGCGCCCGGGGACTAGTCGATGCCGTGGACCTCGAGACGAGGCCCTTGAGCCGCAGGGTGACGGGCCCATGTCTTCAAGGTCCTCACGGCCATCATCGCGATCCTGATCATCGCGTTCGTTTCCCTCGCCGTCACGCTGACCCTCGTGCCGGGGCTCGCCCGGCCGGCGGGGGCGCAGGCTCCGCCGCAGCGATGAAACGGCCGCCGGCCCCGTCATCCCGTGGGCGTGAATTGAACCTCGGCCCAGAACTGCGTGACGCGCACGGTCGACTCCCCGTCGTTCTGATTGATGATGACCTTCAGGGCGTTCACCTGGGCGACGGTCCACGCTTGGCCCGTCCACGGGTTAACCGTGTAAGTGTGGCTGTACGTAGCGTACGTCGAATTGAGGACGAACCGGTTTTGGTACCACGAGGGGCCGTCGATCGTGATTCCCATCGTGAAACATCCGGGGTACACCACGGTGCCAACCTGACAGATCCCTGAAGACAGGCGCGCGACAGCCTTGAGCCGCACGAAGTCGATCGTCCCCGCGAAGGAGAGATCTTGCAGCGCGTATACGTCAAAGGCCGCCCGGGACGTGTACACGTACGTCGCGTCCCCGTCCGAGGTCGCCTCGTCCACGCGATCGAAGTTCTTCCCGCCGCCCCCGCTTTTCGACCAGTCATTCTGATACCCGTTCGCGTTCGGACGAAGCGAAACGATGGTCGTGGTCGGCGTCATTTGGACCTCGAACCAGACCTGTGTCACGCGCACGGTCGAGGTGCTGTCGAACTTCATGAGCACGGGCCTCGCAGCGTTCACATCCGCGACCGTCCACGGCACGAAGGAGAACGGCAAGTAGTTCCAAGTCGTGACCGTGTCGGAATACGTACTCGACAGAGGGAAAGAGTTCCCGCCGTTGATGCTCCAGTCATTGTAACTCACGCCGTGTTGGATACACGCTTCGCGGGTGATTGTCCCGTCGCAATCGCCCGCGGACCGGCGGGCGACGACGTGCATCCTCACGAAGTCGATCGTCCCGCCGGACGGCAGGTCTTGCAGCTCG
Organism: Thermoplasmata archaeon; assembly: GCA_035283405.1. GTDB lineage: Archaea > Thermoplasmatota > Thermoplasmata > RBG-16-68-12 > RBG-16-68-12 > RBG-16-68-12. The sequence continues at coordinate 1,340 of DATEUA010000047.1, forward strand.
TATGCGTCGTCATCGGCGCCCGTCGACGTGTACACGTACGTCGCGTCCCCGTCCGAGGTCGCCTCGTCCACCCGGTCGAAGTTCTTCCCCCCGCCGCCGCTCTTCGACCACTCGATCAGGGAGCTGTTCGCCATCGGCCGGAGCACGACGACGATGGGCGTTGCGGCGACCGAGGGCGGCATCGCGGCGAGAATCAGGGCCGCGGCGAACACGAGCCCGACGCCCGCGGAAAGCCGTCGCACGCGAGGGTGATGGGCATTCCGATCGCGCTTCTGCCGGTTTCCGGACCGCTTCGTCATTCCGCGCATGGAGGAGCGCACGCCCCGGGCACGGTATAAGGAGCGCGTAGGAGCCCCACAGGAACCCCACGAAACGAGTCCGGATCGTCCGAAACCCAGGGGACGATTCGAACGTACATGTCCTACGCGTACACCTGGACAAGGCCGACGGGCGACCCCACCACGAAAAGCTTCCGCGGGTTCGGGCGCACCCGAACGGTTCGTTGCCAGAGCCTCAGCTCGCGGTCCCGGTAGCGGCTCTTGATCTCGTCGATCGACACGTACGACTTGGAGAGGGCCTCGCCCCGCTGAAGGACGTGCGCCAGGTACGTCACCGCGATCATCGAGGCGTACTCGTCGAACGTCCAGTTGCTCAAGACGGTGCCGTTCTGGGAATACACGAAGGCTGCCTTGCGCATCCGCGTCGGGATCCACCCTCCGCTGACCTGCAGCTTCGTGTGCCTCAGGACGACGTCGATCTCGGGAAGGGCCTCCAGGGCCGTCCGGCCCTCGGAGGTGAGGAACCATTCCTCCTCGTAGTCGAGCAGGAAGTGCGCGTCGAACGCGGACCGTGTGGGCACGGGGAACGCATCCCGCAAGGCGCGTCCGAGCTCGTATTCCGGACGGAGCCCGTGGAGGTTGATCGAGATCCCGTGCTTGCGCGCATACGTCTGGAAGGGCTGAATCCCCCGGGCCATGATCTGCAGGAACCGACGGATGTCCTCGGGTCCGCGCTCGCGGTTGTACGCGGTGTGCGTCATCACGACGGACGTGCGGGCCCCCAGGCTCGCGAGGGTGTGCACGAAACCGAGGCAGTACAGGCCTGCGTCCATCTCAATCTCATAGCCTACGGGGACCGTCAACGTGGAGCGGGTCCCGTCGGGGATGTCGTATACGACGAGATCCCGCAGGCCCGTCAGGGCATGGTCCCCGTCGATCCCGAGCCCCAGGGCGTCGGAAAGGATCTCCCACGTCTCGAGGAACGCCTCGCGGATTGCCTCGGAATCGGCGAGCCGGGGGAGACCGTCCTCGATCGAGAGCGGGGACGGCTCGTCCAGGACGGTCGTGGGCCCGACCAGGGCGTCCAAGGGATCATCGATAACCGGACGAGGAATCGCCAGGGTCCCGTTCGTGCTCGGTCCGCCGCGCATGGGAGAGAGCAGGCGGAGGGAGGGTCAAGAAGCGGTCGCAGGAGGACCTTAGGAACCCCACAAAATTCATCTGCACCCAAGACGTCCATTCCTTCGTGGCGTGGGGGATCTGACCGTGCGGCTGACCGTCCGAGAGCGGATCCTCATCCACCTCGCGGAGCACCGGTCTGAGGACGGGGAGTACCGCGTCCCGTCCGACGTCACCCAGTCCGGCCTCGCGGACGCCGTCGGGATCGCGCAGAAGCACGTCCCGCAGTACGTCCGGACGCTCATCTCGGAGGGACTCCTCGCCGAGCGCTCGGCCCATGTCGAGGGAGGCCGGCAGCGACGAAAGGCGTACGAACTCACGGACCGTGGCCGATCGGAAGCGGCGGGCCTACGGGGAGAGATCCTCGAACGTCCGCTGGAGGTCGAAATCGACGGCGAGCGGCGGACGATCACCCTCCGCGACGCGTTACGGGAACACTTCCGAGGCGCGCACCTGTTGACCCTTCTCGACGGCCTGCCGGCCGAGGGCGCCCTCCGGGTCTCGAGGCCGACGCCCAGGGGACCGACGGGTCCCTTAGAATCTCCAGCCGTGGCATCGATGCTGGGCAAAGCCGCCGAGCTGGAAGCGGCCTACGACTGGACTCAGGCCGCGGAGGTGTATCGGAGAATTGCGACAGAAGTCCCCGAGGCGGATTCGTTCGCGGCGGGGGTCCTGAGGGAGCGCCTGGCCTACGCGCGATTCCGCGCGGCGATGCAGGCGGACGGACCGCAGGAGTTCCGTGGACGAATGGACGCTGCGATCGAGGCCTTCCGCGTCGCCCTGACATCGTTCGAGAAAGGCGGTGACCCCACGGCCGAAGCACGGTCTCTCCGGTGTCGCGCGTGGGTCGCCTTCGGATCCTACTGGCTCGCGGGGGAGGCGCCCGAAAAGCGTCGACTCTCGTTCGAAGCCTGGAAGCTTGGGAAGGAGTCCATGGACGCCTTCTCCCGGGCGGGCGCCGATTTCGAGTTCGGCCGGACGTACAACCAGCTGTCCCTAAGCCTCGGTCTCTGGCTCCCATATTCGTGGGACGCGAAGGAACGAGAGGCGGCGTATCGGGAGGCCCGAGAGTACGGTGAGAGGGCCATCGCTGCCTTGTCAAAGGGCGACGACGCGGGCCATCTCGCCACAGCCTACGTGCGGACCTTAGGGGTTTCGGACTCGCTGGCCTCGATCTGGGTACAAGACCCCCGCGAGCGCCAATCGATCTTTGACACGGACGCGGCGTATTGGCGGGAGGCCTTCGACCGCTCGGAATCGACGGCGCTCTTGGAATTCGCCTACGCCAGCGCGATGCTGAGCACGGAGAGCGTCGCGGACCTAGGATCGGATGCCGCGCGCGCCTTGCTCGAGAAGTCCTTGGAGCAGGCCCGCCGGACACGGGATCGGTTCTACCTGGGCTGCGCATTCGGCGCGCTGTCTGCGGACGACAGTTGGCGCGAGAGCGTCGTTGACGACCCGCAGGAGGGCGAGCGAGTCGTCACGAGTATCTTGCGGCACGCGGAGGAGGCTCGGGATCAGTTCGCACGCGTGGCCTTCGACTCTCCGAGGGCAGAGACGATGTGGGAGGCGGATCCGTATCCCGACTACTACCTGAGCCTCTCCCTGTACGCATCCGACAGGGACGGTAAGCGCAGACTGTTGCAGAAGGCCCTGGAAGGCGTCCCCGCGGCCGCGGCCCGAGCGGCACGGCTCGGCTATCCCTTCGTCATCGCCTACTGCCATCACATCACGGCCTCGATGTTGCGCCATTTGGCGAAAACGGAATCGGACGGAACAGAGAAGCGAAGGCTTCTCGACCAGGCGATCGGCCATGCGAATGAAATGCTGAAAATCGACCTGCAAATCCTTCCGCGGGAAGGGTGGGACGTAGGCTCGAGCGAATACATGCTGGCTCGCCTCCACCACGACGCCTCCCAGGTGTCGACGGATCCCACGGAAATCCGGTCCTTTCTGGGTGCTGCAGTCTCCTTTGAAGAGCGCGCAGCCGAACACCTGGAGTCCGGCCTCCCATCGTCCCAACCGATGAAACTGTTCTGGGTCGCGAAAGCGCGGTACGAGCTCGGGGAATTTGCTCATCGGCTCTATGACCATACGAAGGACCCCTCGCACCTGGCGGCCGCCGAGAAAGCCTTCGTGGAAGCCGGTGAATCCTTCGGCAAGGCGGACCTCCCGAGCCGCGTCGCGGAGTGCCACTGGAAAGTGGCCAAGGTCAACGACGCGATGGGTGAACACGCGAAGGCGGCGGACCATTTCGAGCTGGCGGCCAAGAGCTACGACGTCGCGGCCCAGCGCATTACTCCATTGAAGGCGCTCTATGGGGACCACGCGCGCTACATGCGGGCGTGGAACGAGATCGAGAAGGCTCATCATCACCATGCGAGGCAGGATTACGCCCGGGCGAGGGAATCCTACGAACGAACGGCCGCGCTCCTCGTGCTCACGAGCCGCTGGAAGTCGTTCGCGCCCAACTACCATGCGTGGGCGAAGCTCGAGGAGGCGGAAGACCTCAGCCGGAAGGACGTCGGGGCGGACGCGATCCGATCCTTTGCCGAGGCGGCCCATTTCTTCGAGGAGACCCGAGACTCGTTGCGAGACGAGAGCCGTTCCGGAGAGGACCCGGAGCAGCGCGGACTCGCCGCAGAACTCGTCCAAGCCTCCGACGTCCGTCGCGACTACTGCAGCGCCAGGATCCTCCTGGAGGAAGCGAAGCTTCACGGCCGGACGGGCGACCACCTCACGGCCTCGGAGAAGCATGGCTCAGCGGCCGCCGCGTTCGAAAGCTTAGCCAACGCGGTTGCCCTGGCCCAGGATCGCCGCGAACTGCGGCTCATCAAGACACTTGCGCAGGCCTGGCAGAGAATGGAGACCGCGGAGGTCGAAGCGTCGTCGGAGCGTTTTGCGGAAGCGGCCTCCCTGTTCGACGAAGCTAGAAGCCTCGCGGGGACGGAGCAAACGAGGCTCCTCGCGCTGGGGCACAACCACCTCTGCATGGCCCTCGCTGCCGGCACGCGCTTCGCCGATAGCCGGGACATGACGTTTCGGGCCGAGGCGGTGCGTCGCCTGGAGAGCGCGGCGAGCTATTACGAGAAGGCAGGATTCCCCCTCGCGGTCGAATACGCGAAGGCGAGCAAGCTGCTCCTGGACGCCTACGTGCAGCTGGACAAAGCGAACGAAGAGACAGATCCGGACGCAAAGGCGAGACGATACGCGATGGTCGAGCGGATCCTCGAGACATCGGGGGACGTCTTCGCTCGCGCCGAACTGCCCGCGAAGAGGGATGAGGTCCTTCGGTTGCTCAAGCGAGTCCGGGAGGAGCGCCGTCTCGCGGTGTCGCTCACGGAAATACTCCGAGCCCCCGCGATCGGCTCGACAACGGCCTTCGAAACCCCTCGGCCAAGCCACGAGGCATCGGTCGGTCTCGACCGCTTCGAACACGCGGACGTCCACGGAAGTGTCGGAGCGGACCGCAGGACGCTGGGGCTCACGGACACCCTTGCGGTAGAACTCGTGATTGCGAATGCCGGAAGGGCGACCGCACAACTCGTAAAGGTTGAGGGACTTGCGGCGGGCGCGTTCGACCTCGTTGCGGTGGAGGGTCATGGAGTCCTGGAGGATGGGGACTTCAATCTCAACGGGAGACGCCTGGAACCCCTGAAGGTCGAGCAAGTGAAAGTCCTCCTTCGACCGAAGGACCCCGGCGTCTTCGCGCTCCGGCCCCGAATCCTCTATCTGGATGAGGACGGCGTCCCGAGGACCCATGAAGTGGAGCAAATCGACGTGACCGTGCTGCCCTAGCGATGCGCGGGCGAGAGGCGTTTCGATCCGGATCCGATGACCTCACGACTTCGGAATGTCCTTCGCGGGGTCGACGAACGGTTTCTTCACGACAGTCATCTTCCGCTCACCGCGGTCCGGCACGAGGACGGACAGCTTCGTGCCGAGCTTCGACAGCTCGATCGGAACCATCGCGTACCCGATGTTTCTCTTGAGGCGGGGCGAGTAGATCGCGTCGGGGACGTACCCCACCGTCTTGCTGCCGTGCCGGACGGGCCACCGGCCCTCGTTGTGCTGCGATTCCCCGGGGACCGGCTCCCCGGCGATCTCCACGCCGACGAGCTTCCGCTTCACACCCTGTGTCTTGATCCGCCGCAGGGCCTGCTTCCCGATGAAATCCGCCTTCTTGTTCAGGTCGACGAGCCAGCCGAGGCCGACCTCGTACGGGTTCTCGTCGAGGGTCATGTCCGCCTGGTAGTTCAGGATCCCCGCCTCGATCCGGCGGATCTCGGAAGGGGCGATGACCGCGATGTCGTACGCCCGCCCGGCCGTCATGATCCGCTCCCAGAGATCGTCCCCCCGGCTTCCGTCGAGGAGATACACCTCGTAGCCGACCTCGCCGCTCCAGCCCGTACGCGACACGACGAGGGGCATGCCGTCGAGTTTCGTCTCCGCGCAGTGGTAGTAGGGCATGTCCGAGACGTGCTCGCCGAACAGGTCGCGAACGAGGGGGCGAGACTTGGGGCCCTGGATCTGGACCGGGGATACGTCGGGCTCGCGCAGCCGCACGTCCAGGCCGGACCCATAGGCCACGCCTTTCGCCCACAGCAAGGCGTCGGAGTCCGCGAGGGCGAGCCAGAAGCGGTTCCGGTCCATGCGCAGGAGGACGGGGTCGTTGATGATCCCCCCGTGCTCGTCGCACAGGATCACGTACTTGCATCCCCCGACCTCGCACGTCGTCAGGTCCCGCGGGGTGAGCCAATTCGTGAAGTCGAACGCGTCGGGACCCGTGATCTCCACGATCCGTTCGACGGCCACGTCCCACAGGGTCACGTCGGTGCACAGGCGCCGGTACTCGTCGACGGGATCCGTGTAGGCGATCGGATGGTACATGTGGTTGTACGTCGTGAAGGCCTTGCAGCCGTATCGCAGGGTCGCCTCGTGATACGGAGTCTTCCGGATCCGCGGGTAGAAGTACATCCCGGCTCGGTCGCCGCTCGTCAAAGTCCTCCCCTCCTCCCGGCGGGAGCGTCTGTGGAGGGATAAGGATTGAGCCTTGCGCGATCGGCCGCTACCGCTCCACGTCGAAATAGATGCGGACGGACGCGCGGTAGTTCACGACCTTCTTTCCGTCGAGCTCCATCTCGAACTCTTCGACCCGGGCCCACTTCAGATTCCGGACCGTCCTCGAAGCCGTCTGGACCGCGTTCTGAGCAGCGCCGGCGAAGCTCCTCGGGGACACACCTACGACGTCGATGATCTTCTGTACCATGGGGTCACCGAGGGCCCGTATTCAAGGAAGGCCTTGATGTCCTTTGGGGAGCACCCCAGGCGGCGACCTGGGAGGCCGCAACTCGAGCACGTCGAGCGTCTCGAAGAACAGAGGACTCGACGCGACCGTGCGGACTCGAAACGCGGACTCCGCGGCCGCCCGTGCCTCGCGGTTCGCCCGGCTCATCACGACGTACGCACGGCC
>DATEUA010000048.1:0-4357 GCA_035283405.1 Thermoplasmata archaeon
CGTTTGCGTACGGAAACCCGAAGGTCGCAAGGTTCGCGTCGAACGCGAGAGCGACGGGTCCGGCCCGAGCAAGGGCCCTCCGGTGCGCCTCATGGAACGTCCCGCGGTCGTACGAGTTGTACAGACCGATCGTCATTCGACCCAGGGGCACGGATCGGATGACATGCCGCCGCGGTATTTTGAACTACCCCGGCGTCATCCGTGCGGCGGATGCGATACTACACCTTGGACGGAGGACGCATTGCCGGGCTCCCCGGACCCGCGTACATGGAATGGGACTTCGCGCGCCTCCGGCGGATGGGATTCTCTGTCGTCGTGAGCTTGGAATGCCATCGGTTGAACACGTTCGAGATCGAGGAAGCCGGGTTCGAGCACAAGAAAATCTGTGTCGAGGACTTCACCGCCCCCACCTTCGACCAGATGGACGAATTCGTCGCCTTCGTGGAACGGAGCCTCGGGGAGGGGAAGAAGGTCCTCGTCCACTGCTTCGCGGGCCGAGGCCGGACCGGGACGATGCTTGCGGCCTACCTGATCCGGCGCGGGATGTCGGCGGATGCAGCGATCCGGGACGTTCGCGAGAAGGCCTCTCGGGCCTACGGTCCCGTCCGTGGGATCATCGAACCGGAGCAGGAGGAGACCCTCCGCCGGTTCGAGCGCGTCGCCCGAGGGCCGTAGGCCTCACGTAAACTTGAGGAGCGTCTCCCCGTCCCACGTGAACTTCCGCTGTTTCCGGCCCTTGTGGACCCCCTTCTGCAGGAGATACCCGACGAGGAGCGGCAGGCCGATCGTCGCGTCGACGAGGCTCTGGGCCATCTTCGCGTCCTTGTGGAACTTGCCCCAGGACTGGCTCTCCTCGAACGTGCAGCCGCTCAGCCCGCCCCACTGGGGCACGTCCGTCGTGATTTGCGCCGCGTACATGTGCGGATCCTCCGGGAACCCGAGGACTTCGTTCACGACCTCGATCTGAGAGATGTAGTTCTTCGGCGTGCCGCCGCCGACGTAGAACACCCCCGTCCGTTTCGCCTTTCGTTTGATCTGCGCGATCTCGTAGTTGTCCTTGATCGAGTCCAGGGCGATGGGCTCTTTCCCCGCCTTGCGCCGATCGTGGTGATGTTTCGTGAGCGCGATCCCGACGGAGGAATCGTTGAGGGCGGGCACGAAGTACGGGATCTTCTTGCGATAGCATGTCCCGACGAGGGAGTTCGGGTCTTTCGAAGCGATCTTCCCCATCTCCCATAGGAGTTCGCGGGAGCTGTACGCGCGGGGCTCGAGGCCGTCCGCGAGGGCCGCGATCTCGTCGTCGCACTCCCGGAAGAGAGACTCGTCCGCGAGGGTGTCGTATACGCGGTCGAGGAAGTGCTCGCGCAGGACGATGTCGTCCGCCTCGGGCGAGGTCTTGTAGTGGCGATACCCGTGTGCTTCGTAGAAATCATGGTACGCGATCGCGCCCGTCGACACGACGACGTCGACGAGGCCGAACTCGACGAGGTCCCGCATCACCTTCCGCAGGCCTCCCGCGGTGAGGGCGCCCGCGGCTCCGAAGAAGACCGTGCAGTCCGGATCCGACATCGCCTTTTCGAGCACGGACGCGCACATGCCGAGGGTCCGGGCCTGGAACGAGATCCCTTTGTACCCGTCCACGAGGTCCACGACCGTCGTCGTGCGCTCGAGGTCGAGATGCTCGATCGGATGCTTGGTGAGCTCGTGTTTCGTCGGCTTCTTCACGGAGGCACCGCGCGCGGTAAGCCGCCCTCGACCTAAAAGCCTCGCGTCCCCGCGCTACTCCTTCTTCGGCCGGGAACAGATCGCGTACTCGTCGCCGTCGAAGAACACGTCCAGGTCCGGATTCTGCCGCTGGATCTCCTGGATCCGCTGCATGATGTCCTTCAGCGTGATCGACTCGTCGTTCGGGTCGATCCGCGTGTGGATCCGCTTCTCCATCTCCTTCCCCGTGACGATGTCGGCCGCCGGTTTTTATCGGAGCCCTCCGATTCTTGGCAGCGTATAAATACGTTCCCAACTCCTCGCGCAATCCCCGACGGAATCGGGTCGCGAGCGGAACGGGGCTCGACCGCTGATACTGGCGTTGGAGGGATTATATACCCACGTTCTCGTAGCAACGGCCCGGACCCACCGATCCCCCCGGCCATGCGAGACATGGCCTTCGAGGTCCCATTCCGATGCCCGCGAAATCGAAGGCGGACGCGAGCCTGGTGCAGTCATGCCGCATATGCGGCGGCGAGGTGAACGCCTCGGGGGCCTGCGTCGTCTGCGGGACGAAGCAGGTGACGACCGTCCAGAAGAAGACGGTCCTCGTCGACGCGTCAACGCGGTCCGAATCGGGGACCTCCTCGCCCGCGGACGGCCCTTCGCCTGCGGACTCGGGCTTCTCATCCTGGCTCGGCGGACCGAGCACGCAGTCCGCGGCGGCGAACGCGGACGCCTTGCGCAAATGGCTCGCGGGGGAGGAGACCGCGTTCCAGGAGTGGCTCGGAGGTGCGCAGCGGGCGCCGCCCCCTGGGAAAGACGGGGCGTCCGCACAGGCCGGAGGCGCCGGGGACCCGATGCGGGATACGCGGGCGCAGGGACTCGAGGTCGAAGGCCTCCGCGCGGAGCTCGATGCGATGCGCTCGACCCTGAACAAGGAGCTCGCGAACTTCCGGTCCGGGCGATTCGATCCCGTGAAGTACATCGAGGAGACTGCGATGCTCTCGAAACGGCTTCACGCGGAGATCGCGCGCAAGAAGGAACTCGAACAGGAGATCGACCACATCAAGAAGGGCACGATCGCGGTCATCAAGTACGTAAAAGCGCAGCAGCTCAAAGCAGGACCCTCCGCAGAGGTCAAGCGGAAGCTCGACCAGGAATCGGCCGCCCGAGGGAAGCTCGAAGCGGACCTGGTCCAATCGCAGGAACTCGCAAGCCAGCTGAGGAAGCAGGTCGAGGCGTCCCTCGCAAAGGCGAAGCCGGACGAGCGGGCGTTGCGCAAGCGGGAGCTGGAGCTCGCGGAGCGGGAGGCGGCCCTGAAGGGGAAGGAGGCCTCGGTCGCACGGGCCCAGGCCGGAGACCTCGAGACGGCCGCAGACGAGGGGCTCAAGCGCCGCTTCGAGGAGGAGCTCAGGGCGAAGGAGCAGGAGTACCTCCAGAAGGAAGAGGACCTGAACAGGCGGATCATCTCCCTCGAAGAGGCGGTGAACGAGTCCAAGATCGAGATCCAGCTGAGGGAGCAGTCGAGCGCGCTCGCGGGCAAGCCCCGCGGCGAGATCCAGGACGCGCTCTCGAAGAAGGAGAAGGACCTTCTCGCGAAGGAGAAGTCGATCCTCGTCCGCGAGCAGGAGATCAAGCGTCTCCAGGACGAGGTCACCGTCAAGGACGACGAGCTGAAGAAGCTCAAGGAGCCCCTCGCGTACAAGGAGGACGAACTTCTGCGGCGGGAAGAGGACCTCATGTACCGGGAGAAGCTCATCGAAGCGGAACGTCGGAAGGTCGACGAGGCGAGAGCCCTCGGCGGCTCGACGGAAGAGGTCGAGATGAAGAAGCGCCTGGAGGACCTGAAGGCTCAGATCCAGCAGAAGGAGGACGAGGTCCGGACGAAGGAACGGTACCTCGCGCAGAAGATGGAGGAGCTCCGGATGCGGGAGCAGGGTATCATCGAGGAGGACATCGAGGCCCGGGAGCAGGACCGGACGATCGAGTTCAAGCAGGAGAAGGTCAAGACGGGCATCGCACGTCTCGACGACCTCATGTTCGGCGGCATCCCGTTCGGGTCGAACGTGAGCGTGTACGGTCCCGCGTACGTCGGGAAGGAGATCGTCACGAACCTGTTCATGGCGGAGGGCCTGAAGAAGGGGCTCCCGGTCGTATGGGTCCTCACGGACAAGGCTCCGTCGGACATCCGCGAGGACATGTCGTTCGTCCTGCCCGGGTACGATGAGTACGAGAAGCTCGGCCTCGTGCGGTACGTCGACGCGTACACGAAGTCGATGGGCGGAGAGGCCACGGAATCGAACACGGCGTACATCGACGAGCCGACGGACCACCAGTCCATCCTGAAGGCGGTGGACCAGATCGCGACGGAACTCAAGAAGAAGCACAACGGGTATCGGCTTGTCTTCCGGAGCGTGTCCACCCTCATCGCATACCTCGACCCGACGACCACGTTCAAGTTTCTACAGCCGTTCATCGGCCGCCGGAAGAGGGACAAGTCCGTCGCGTTCTATGTGATCGAGAAGGGGATGCACGAGGACCAGGAGATCCAGATGCTGGGTTCCCTCATGGACGGATCCCTCGAGTTCAAGGTCGAGCAGCTGAAGTCGTTCCTGAGCGTCAAGGGGATCTGCGACGTCCAGTCGAGAGG
>DATEUA010000049.1:0-9205 GCA_035283405.1 Thermoplasmata archaeon
CCACGATCACGTCCCGGACCGCCTTCATCGACCGGAAGGCGAGGAGGAGGCGACCCTCCGGATCGACCTTGAAGAGACGCGGTTCGACGCTCTCCGCGGGCGAGACGAGGAGGGACTCGATCTTCCCCGTCCGGGTGTCCACGATGAGGTCCGCGAGGATCCCGAGGATCTGTCCGTCCTCCGTCATGACCGTCTTGCCCCGGAGCTCCGTCACGAACCGCTTCATCGTCAGGTCCTCGACGCCGCGTATCCGTCCCTCCTTATTTTTCCCTTTCTGGCACGAGGCGTCGTCCGCACGTCGCAGAGGAACCTGGCCCCGCGCGGACCGGCCCTCTGACCCCCGGGTCGTTTCCGAGGTCCGCCCTCCCCTGCACGACCGCGCCGGTCGTCCTGGATGCGCGGCGTAGCACGGGCGAAGGCGGAGAGCCGCGCGGCACCGCACGCACCCAATCTCTTGTCCGCTCGAGGAACACGGAGGCCTCCACGCTCGGACGCGGAAAGGGGCTCGGGGCGGTGAACCTTCCTTCCAACCGTATGAATGTTTTTCTAATCGTATCGGCATACGGCGCCGCCACCCTCAAATACGCGGGGCCGCGTTCGTACTCGCCCGTTCCCCCGGGGATGCCCCCATGGACCACGTGATGATCGAGCGAGGTTGTTTCGTCGGCCTCGCGACGGCCGCGATCGAGGCGTACGACCGCGAGACGAGCGGCTTCCTCGTCGGGGACCACGCGGTCCGACTCGTCCGTGACAGACGGAGACCCGTGACGGTCCTCCGCGCGGCGTATCCGCTCCAGACCGCGGAACGGAAGAAGAACTGGGTCGCCCACGGGAACGCGAAAGCCTTCCGGAGGGCGCAGAGGGCGATGGAGAACTTGGACCTCGGGTACGTAGTCCTCGGGGAGTTCCACAGCCACACGGGCCGCGACGGCGATGCGAGCCTTTCCCAGACGGACCTCGAGTACGTCGCGGGGGAGCTCCGCCGGCGGGCCCGGGTCGACTCGGATGCGAGCTGGCTCGAGGTCGTCGTGGCCCTCAAGCGTCGCGAATGGTCGAAGTCGCACCGGATCGGCTGGACGACCCGCCCGTACCGCCGTAAGCTCGGGTGCACGGTCGCCCTGGATCCGAAGCACGGGTACGACCTCGTCTTCGGAGGATACTGGGTCGCCCCCATCCCCGACGGCCGGCCGGGGGCGTTGGACCTCGTTCCCCGCGAGGCGACGATCCGGACGCCTTGGACGGACTGAGGGGTCAGCGGTTCTGCGGTCCCGCCTGCTGCGGGTACCCGCGGCGGCCCATCCGCTGGCTCAGGATCGCCTGGATCTCCTTCGGCTTCGGGACCATGTCGATGGAGATCGAGTCGTCCCCCGTGTCGACGACGACCGTCCCGATTCGCAGGATCCGCTGGAGGAAGCTTTGCGTGATGTCGACCCGCTCGAGATGGCTGTACGGGACCATCGCGGTCCTCTTGTTCAGGATCCCCTCCTCCCGGACGACCTTGTTGTCCGTGATTACGTACCGGGTGCTCGCCCGTCGGAGCTCCGCGTACAGGAAGACGAGGAGGGAGAGGGTGCCCAGGACCGCCGCGGCGGTCGTCTCGAGCGTCCATCCGAGGAACGGGACGATGATCCCCTCCGGGACCGGCACGAGATCCAGGATGAACGCGACCGCCGCGCCGAGCAGGATCACGAACAGGACGTAGAAGCCGAACGACAGGAGGCGCGTCGGGCGGGTCACGAGGAGGGTCTGCTCACCTTCGTACATATCGTGGGTCCTCGCGGCCGAACGGCGCGCTTCGATGCGGCGTGGCGGATAAAATGGTTTCGTCGCGATTTGTGTGCCCCGAAGGCGTTCGGGGCGGTTCCGTTTCGACGGACGAATCTTCTTATCGTCGGAACGGGATTGCACGGTGTTCCGAATGACGGTCCTGTTCGGCACCCTGGGCTGGAGACCGCAGAGCCTGATCCCGTCGATCCGGTCGACGGAAGGGCTCGAGCGGGTCGTGGTGTATCACAGTGACCACGCGAAGAGCCGCGAGGCCCGCTCGAAGGTCGTCGAGTTCTGCCGGTCCCTCGGCGTGGTCGCGACCCCGGTCGAGCTCAGCGATGCGTACGACCTGATGCACATTGCGACCCGGATCCGCGAGGACGTGCAGCGCGAAAAGGCGAGTGCCGGGTCGGTCCGGTTCAACATCGCGGGAGGGACGCGGCTCATGTCTAGCGCGGCCCTCCTCGTGTGCGTCCTCGAGGGGATCCCGGCGACGTACGTGCACGACGAGACGTTCGTGGAGATCCCCCTCCCGCTCCTTCGCATGACGTACGGGGATCATCTCACGGCGAAGCAGCGAGAGGTCCTCGGGTTCCTCGTGAAGAACCGCGACCGTGCGTACACGGAGACGGGCCTCGCGAAGGCCCTCGGAGTGCACAAGGCGACGATGAACCACCACCTCCGCGAGCTCGGGTCGAAGGGAGCGATCGAGCGCGTGCGTGATCCGGACGACGCGCGGGCCCTCCGGATCCGAGCGGCGCCGGGCATGGAGCTCCTCGTCGGGTGAGCCCATGGCCAAGCGGACCCTCGTCGCGACGTTCGGGTTCGACGAACGGCGGGTCCTCCCGGCGTTGCGGCTCCTCGCGTACGACGACCTCGTCCTGCTCGCCGGGCGTGACTCCCTCCGCGCGGGCGGGTATGGCCGCCTGAAGGCCCTCGAACCTTCCCTCCGGGCGGTCCTCGTCGACCCGTTCGATTTCTCCGACTGCTACCGGAAGGCGGCGTCGACCCTCTCGAATCTCGCCCGCGGGGTCCGCGCGGTGCGGCTGAGCGTGACGGGCGGAACGAAGATCCTGAGCGCGGCGGCCCTGCTCGCCGCGTTCCAGGAAGGGGTCGAGGCGTGGTTCTGCGACCCCGATCCGATCCGGCTGCCCGTGCTTCGAGGCGTGCGGGTCGTCGATGGCATTCCGCCGTCGGCCGTGCGGGTCGCGGACGCGCTCCGAGGCTCGATGCCCGCGGACCGACTCCTCGCCTCGGCCGCGGACCAGGGCCTCACCGCCCGGGAGGCGCGTGCCGCCCTGGGCCAGCTCGTCGCCCGGGGCCTCGCGGAGGAACGCCTCGACGCGGGACGTCTCGTCGTCCGGCCGACGCCGGCCCTGGAGGCGCTCCGGGCGCACCTCCCGGCGAGCGCGAGAAAGGGCTAAGTGCGAGCCGGCCTTCCCCGCCTCGGAGCCGATCCTCGTGCCGCGGGTCCGAGTGGAAGTCCACCTGAAGAAGGGCGTCACGGATCCGGAAGGGGACAACGTGGCGAAGGCACTGAAGCTGCTCGGCTTCTCGGGCGTCCGTGGGGTGCATAGCGCGAAACTGTTCGCGATCGACGTGGATGCGAGGGACGCCCAGGCGGCCCGCGCTCAGGTCGAGGAGATGTGCCGCCGGCTCCTGGCGAACCCGGTCATCCACGAGTACACGATTGCCGTCGAGACATGAGGCCCCTCGCGGATCGGATTCGAGGCCCCGTTCCGCAGCCGATGCTCGGGGGCCTTTGCCTCTATGTAGAGGTAAAAGCCGCGGCGACGAACCGCTCGGACCTCGCCCGGCGTCGGGCGAACTCCGCCTCCGCACGCCCGTGGTAGGCCGCCATGCGGTGCAGAACGTCCTCGCGGGCCTTCCCGGAGTCCACCCGGCCGATGTAATCCTCGCCTCGGACGGACCGGCCCCCATGCCGTTCGTAGTGCCAGAAGTAGAAGTACCGGTGGCCCGCGATCGTCCGGACCCTCGCGCCGCAGCCAATCTCCATCATTCTTACCTCTAAGCAGAGGTAAATCGCGCAGGGGCATGACCCTTGCCGGGAGGGGTGCGCGAAACTACTCTCGACGAGGTGCTCGGATCACGCGTACCCGTGGACCTTCTGCCGGCGGGGATCCTCCTGAAGGTGATCCGTCGCCAGGAGGCTCGCCTTGCGGACCTCGAGGTCCGCCGCGCGGACGAAGTCCGCCATGGAGATCCGATGCCTCTTGCCTCGTCGCAGGGACGTCCGCATCGCCTGTCGCACGACGTTCAGGATCGACCCGCCGCTCATCGGATACTTCCGGGCGAGATGGTCAAAGTCGACGTCCTTCGCAAGGGGCGCACGGTCCGGGACGAGGCGACGATAGATCTCTCGGCGGAGCCTGGCATCCGGGATGACGAACTCCACCGCGATGTCGACCCTCCGGTCGAGGGCCTTGTCCAGGACCCTCGCGAGGTTCGTCGCGAGGATCGCGACCCCGGGGAAGTTCTCGAGTCGGTTCAGGAGCACGTTCACGTCGCGATTCGTCCACGGGGCCGCGGTGTATCCGCGGCGGTGGAAGACGCTGTCCGCCTCGTCGAAGAAGAGGACCGCCCCTTCGGCCTGCGCCCGCGCGAAGACCGCGTCGATGTTCTTCTCCGTCTCCCCGACCCACAGGTTCTCGAGCTGCGCGTAGTTCACGACATGGAGCGGCCGGTCGAGCTCTTGGGCGATCGCCTCCGCGGCCATCGTCTTGCCCGTCCCCGGGGGCCCGGCGAACAGAAGGGCGAGCCCCTTCGTCTTCTTGACGACCTTCCGGAGGCCCCAGCGGCCGTACATGAGCCCCTTGTGCCTCAGCTCCGCGAGGGCGTCCTCGAGGCCCTCACGCGTCGTCGGGGCGAGGACGAGGTCCGCGAGCCGGAATCGGGGCTTCACGACCGTCGCGAGGGCCCGGAGCGGTGGTTCGTGCACGTGGTGCGATGGCTCCGCTTCGTCCTCCGCCGGGTACACCTCGACGCCCGCGTCGAGGATCCGGACGAGGTTGCGGACGTCCTCACGGGACACGTGCCGGCACGATTCCCGGATCCGGCCGCACCTCGGGCACTTCACGATCCACTGGTCGCGGTCCCCCTTCGCCATGCGGTCCCCTCCGAAAACGGCGGAGGCCCACTTCCACGCCGCCGCGAAGCAACGCACCGGCGTGATAAAAACCCATCGTCGTACGGCCTCACGTGGATGTGCTGCGGTTCCAAGAGGGAAACGCGCGGGCCATTTCGACGGCGAGGTCGAAGTTGTGCGCGGAGATTTCCTCGATGTTGACCCCGAGCGGCACGTGCGGCTGGCTGCCCGCCACGTCGTCCCGGATATGCGTCCAGATCGAACGCGCAACGTCGAGCGACGCGGCTCCGGGCGCGCGGCCGCGATGGGCGAGGAGGGCCTCCTCCGTGGCCGGCGCAATCGACGCGCCGAGCCACACAAGGAACTCGACATCGTGGTAGTCCGATACGGGGGCGAAGCTCAGCAGGACCGTCGCCGGCCGGAGGCGCTCCGCCGTACACGCCTCCCCGTACTCCCGGAGTACGGACGACACGGGGTCCGGTTCGAAGAGGACCTGGGTCGTGAAGAAGCGACAGCCGGCGCGGGTCTTCCGGACGAGCCGGTCGACTTCCCCGCGCCGCTCAGGGATTGCAATGTTCCCGATCGTCACGTCCCGGCGGGATCCGGAGAGGGCGCCGAGGATCTCGTTCGCGCGAACGATGTCCGGCCCCGGATACTCCACCTCGTGTCGCGTCCCGCCGACGAGGACCACATTTCTCAGCCGGAAGTCGTCCAGGGACTCCCGCGCCCACGACTCGAAGCGGGCGCCGGATGGAAAGTGGACGACGACCTTGTTCACGATCGTCTCGACGCGGACGAGGTCGAGGAGCCGCATCGCGAACGCGCGCGGGTCGAGGTTCCGATAGAACGGGTCGCCTTCGTGGTTCTCGTCGAGGACCTCGGGGATGTTCACGGCATCGATCGTCGGGTTCCCTCGCATCGCCTCCTCCAAACGGTGGAGGAGGTGGCCGACCGCCCGGTCGCTTGCGCGACGGTGCGGCGGCACGACCTCGAGGACGATCGGGAACTCGAGGAGCCGGTCTGCGAAAGGGACGGGCGTCGGATTGAGCCGCACGGACGTCATCGTGGGATCGGCCTGGCCCTGCAGGGAGGGACGGCCCCGCCTCAGCGAGTGCCGGCGGATAAAGCCGCGTCAAGAGGAACAATAATGTATCGCCCGCGTTTCGGGTCTCGAGGCGAAAGCTTGGCGGAGCGGTACCGGCGGCGTCCCCTCCCGTTCCCGGTGACGGACGTCACCCTCCGCGGCGCCTCGCCCACGGAAGCCGCGGCGGTTTCCGAGGAGCTCAGCCTCGCTCTGTCTGCCGACGAGATGCGCCGCGTCCAGGACTACTTTCAGAAAGTCGGCCGCGATCCGACGGACGTCGAGCTGCAGAGCCTGGGCCAGGCGTGGTCGGAGCACTGCTGCTACAAATCCTCGAAGACATTCCTCCGCGAGTTCATCTTCCCCGTGCAGGCCCCCTGGGTCCTCGATCGAGGCGATGCCGGCGTCGTCGAGTTTGACGCGGACCATGCGGTCGCCCTGCGGATCGAGAGCCACAACCACCCGAGCGCGGTCGAGCCGTACGGAGGCGCGACGACGGGAATCGGCGGCATCCTGCGGGACGTCCTCGCGATGGGCGCACAGCCGATCGCCCTCGCGGACCCGTTGCACTTCGGACCTCTCGACACGCGCCACGAGACGCTCCCGAAGGGCCTCAAGCATCCGAAGTACCTGTTCGGTGGCGTCGTCGCGGGGATCCGGGACTACGGGAACCGCGTCGGGATCCCGACGGTCGCCGGGGGCATCGTCTTCGACGAGGGCTACATCGGGAACATCGTCGTCAACGTGGCGTGCGTCGGCTTCGCGAAGAAAACCCAGCTCGTGCGGAACCGCGTGACATCGGTCCGGGATGTGTTCGTCCTCGTCGGAGGCCGGACGGGCCGGGACGGGATCCACGGGGTCACGTTCGCGTCCGTCGATCTGACGGACAAGGCGCTCGCAGGCTGGGAAGCGGGCGCGGTCCAGCTCGGGGATCCGATCCTCAAGGAGCCCCTCATCCACGCGTGCGTCGAGGCCGCGCAGGCCGGCCTGCTCGACGGCCTCAAGGACCTCGGAGGCGGGGGCCTGTCGTGCGTCGTCGGCGAGATGGCCCTGGGCGGCGGACTCGGCGCGGAGGTCGATCTCGAACAGGTGCCTCTGAAAGAAGCCGGCTTGTCGCCCTGGGAGATCTGGGTGTCGGAGAGCCAGGAGCGGATGATGCTCGCCGTGGCCCCGGAGAACCTGGAGCGCGTCCGGACGATCTTCGACCTGTACGACGTGCCCGCGACGGTCATCGGCCGGGTCATCCCCGAGAAGGTCTGCCGCGTGCGGTACGAGGGCGAGGTGGTCCTCGAGATGGACCTCGAGTTCTACACGGGAGGTCCGGAATATGAGAGACCCGTCGCGCCTCCGAAACCCTCCGCCCGCGGAAAGCTCCCGCCCGAGCCTCGCGACTACCGCGCGACGATCCTGCGGCTCCTTGCACGGCCGAACATCGCGTCGAAGGAGTACGTGATCCGGCAGTACGATCACGAGGTCCGCGCGTCGACGGTCCTCAAGCCGATGCAGGGGGTCATCGGGAAGGCGAGCCACGGGGATGCGGCCGTCTTGCGCCCCCTCGTCGACTCGTACCGCGGGCTCGCGATCGCGACCGCCTCGACGCCCTTCTTCACGGCCCTCGACCCGTTCCGTGGGGGGGCGAGCGCGGTCGACGAGGTCTGTCGCAACCTGACGGCGGTCGGCGCGAGGCCCCACGCCCTCACGAACTGCCTGAACTGGGGGAACCCGGAGAAGCCGGACCGCCTGGGGTCCTTCCGCGAGGCCGTCCGCGGGCTCGGGAGCACCGCGAAGGCGCTCGGGGTGCCGATCCCCTCGGGGAACGTGTCGTTCTACAACGAGTCCGAGCGGGGTCCCGTCCCTCCGACGCCCGTCGTCCTGGGCATCGGGATCGTGGAGGACCTCCGGCGGTGCGTGACGACCGACTTCAAACGATCGGGGAACGCGGTCGTCCTCGTCGGCCGGACGTTCGAGGAACTCGGCGGGTCCGAGTACGCGCGTCTTCGAGGCGCGCCCGGAGGGACCGTCCCCTCCGTGGACCCCGCGGCCCTCGGGGTCGCGATGGACCACCTCCTCGGGGCGATCCGCGCGGGGACCGTGGCGGCCTGCCACGATCTGAGCCACGGGGGCCTCGCCGTCGCCGCGGCCGAGATGTGCCTCGGCGGGGACGTGGGGGCGGACCTCTCGACGGAAGCGATGGACCCGATGCGCTGGGACGTCCAGCTGTTCTCCGAATCCAACGGTCGCTGGCTCGTCGAGGTGGCGAAGGGGCGCGCGGCCGAGTTCGCGCACCGGATGGAGGGAGTGCCCCTGATGAGGCTGGGCGCCGTCGGTGGGAGGTCCCTTCATTTGCGTCGCGGCCAACGGCGGACGTCCCCCTCCCTGCGTGCGATGCGAACCGCGTGGGCCGACACCCTGCCGAGGCAGGTGGTGGTCTCCTGAAGCGGTCGGACATCCGGGTCGGGGTCGTCCTCATCGAGGGGACGAACTGCGAGGACGAGTCCGTCGCCTGTTTCCGGCACCTCGGTGCCAAGGCGGAGAAGGTCCACCTCAAGCAGCTGACGGGGGATGTGCCGCCCGAGCTGCGACGCCGGATGGACGACTACGACATCCTGATGATCCCCGGCGGCTTCGCGGCGGGCGACTACGTCCGTGCGGGAGCGATCTTCGCGGCCCGCCTGCGGTCGACGCTCTCGGAGGAGATCGTCGAATTCGTGGAGGCCGGGAAGCCGGTCTTCGGCGTGTGCAACGGATTCCAGGTGCTCGTCGAGCTCGGGCTCCTCCCGGCTCTGGGGGCCACGATGCCCGATCGGCCCCAGGCGGTCCTCGCGACGAACGACTCCGGCCACTACGAGTGCAGACCGAGCCTGCTGAAGCTCGAGAACCGCGGGAGCTGCGCTTTCACCCGGACCCTGAAACGGGGCCAGGTCGTCACGTACATCTCCGCGCACGCGGAAGGCAAGTTCCTGATGCCGAAGGACCGGCAGGCGAAGATGCTCAAGGAGCTCGTCGCGAACGACCAGATCGTGTTCCGGTTCGTCGACGACCGGGGCCGCTACGCGGGATATCCTTGGAACCCGAGCGGGACCACGCACAACATCGCCGCCCTGTGCAACCGCGACGGGAACGTGTTCGGGGTCCAGCCCCACCCGGAACGGTGCTTCTTCCGGCACCTCCATCCGGACTGGACCCGAGACGGGGGGAGGGATCCCGTGTACGGGGACGGGAAGGCCGTCTTCGAGGGCGCCTTGCGGTAC
>DATEUA010000050.1:0-3790 GCA_035283405.1 Thermoplasmata archaeon
CCGCCTTGCCGCCGAAATGCGACGCCATGAACTGATGCCCCGCGCAGATCCCGAGGATCGGGATGTCAAGATGGTCGAGATACTCGGCGTTCCGGCCCATGAGCTCCGGATTCAGGCCGACGCTCGGTGCCCCCCCGGAGAGGACGAGACCGTTCAGGTGTTCGAGCTGCGAGCGGGGCGTGTCGTTCGGCACAATCTTCGTCTCGACCCCGAGGTCCCGCAGGACGCGCCATTCGCGATGGGTCCACTGCCCCCCGTTATCGACGACGTAGACGCGCACAAGGAACGCAAGCGGGAGATTCGGAAAAAGGTTTCTCTGCGGAGGTCGGCGTCCGTGCGTCCCTCGCCCGGATTCTTTATGATGTCCGAGCCCCTCCCCTATCGGGGGAGCGCAGGATGTCCGGGGGGGCGGTGCGTGTCGGCATTGAACGAATGCGCCGGGGCATCTTGGTCCTCTTCGTCGGGCTCCTCCTCGCGGCGGTCGCCACGCCGCTCGCAGCCATTGTGGATTGGCCGTTCGAGACCGCGCGCCTCGTCTTCACGTCCCTGGGGATCCTTTCCTGGGGGATTGGTGCCGTCGCCGGGGCGTTCCTCCTTTTCGGGATCCTTGAACTCCTCGAGGGGGCGAAGGGGAAGAGAATCCTGGGGCTGCTCGTTGCCGCCGTCGTGTCTCCCCTCGCTCTGTTCCTGTGGGGGTGGGCCCTCGGCCTGTGGTACATCGACAACCGGTGGATTCGCGAGATTCCCCTGATCCTTGCCCGCGTCTCTGGCGCGCTCTTCGCCGGATTGTTGTTCCTCGTTGCCTTGAACGGGCTACCGGAACCGCAGGAGAGGAGGAATGCAGGCTGGGCCATCTCTCTGGGGATCGTGGCGGCGCTTGTGGACCCGCTCGCGGTCACGATCCGGGAAGCGGCGGGTTCCGAGCCGGTCCTCGGCATCCGGCTCCTCGGGGGGTACGTAACGATCGGTCTCACGTTCGTGTCCCTCCTTCTCCTCTACCGCATCCTGCGCGACCTTGGTGCTCGACTCACGACGGGGACCTCGGCCGTCGCGTCGCCCGTTCCGGATAGCTCCGCTCGCGGTCGCGACGCGGCGTAGCCCGCTCGGTCACTCCCATTCGATCGTCGCGGGCGGTTTGTTCGAGACGTCGTAGACGACCCGGTTCACGCCGGGGACCTCGTTCGTGATCCGCACCGAGATGCGGTCGAGGACCTCGTGCGGGATCTTCGAGTACTTCCCGGACATCCCGTCCACGGAGTCGATCGCCCGCACGGCGACCGTGTGGCCGTACACTCGGACGTCCCCATGGACCCCGACGCTCCGTACGGGCAGGAGGACGGCGAAGTACTGCCAGGGAAGCGGCATGAGGCCTCTCTTCGCGGCTACCTCGAGCTCGTCCTCGACGATGACGGAGGCCTCGCGCGCGATGGCGACGCGCTCCGGGGTGACTTCGCCAAGGACCCGTACCGCAAGGGCGGGGCCCGGGAACGGCTGGCGCTCCGCAACGCGCACCCCCAGGGCTCTCGCGACCTTCCGGACCTCGTCCTTGTAGATGTCTCGAAGGGGCTCGACGAGCTTGAGCTTCATCTGCGCGGGGAGTCCGGCCACGTTGTGGTGGGTCTTGATGCGATCCCGGAGCTGGCCGCCGCTCTCGATCCAATCTGGCGCAATCGTCCCCTGGATGAGGAACTCCGCACCGAACGTTGCGGCCTCCCGCTCAAACAGCTCGATGAACTTGTTCCCGATGACCTTCCGTTTCTCCTCGGGGTCCGTGACCCCTTTGAGCGCGTCGAAGAACTCGTCTGCCGCGTGAAGAATCGTGTGATGGACCTTGAGGTCCTCGAGGGTCTTCGCGACGTCTTCCGTCTCGCCCTTCCGCATGAGACCCGTGTCCACGTACACGGCGAGGAGCCGATCCCCGAGGGCACGGCTTGCGAGGACCGCCGCGATCGTACTGTCGACCCCGCCCGAGGCCGCGAGGAGCGCCCTGCCCGTCACGGCTTCCTTGACCGCGGAGACCTGTTCCTCGATGAAGGGCTGCGGATCGAACAATCACTCACCCAGGGTCCGAGAATCCTCGAGGACCCACTTCTTCAGCGCCTCCCGATGCTCTTTGAGCTTCTCGGAGAGGCGATCGTCCTTCAGGGCAAGGATCTCGACCGCGAGGATCGCCGCGTTCTCCCCCCGGTCCAGGCCGACGGCGGCGACCGGCACCCCGGGAGGCATCTGGGACACGCTCAGGATCGCATCGAGGTTCACCTTGCCGCTCACCGGCACCCCGATGACGGGTTTCGTCGTGTGGGCGGCGATCGTCCCCGGCAGGGCCGCGGAGAGCCCGGCAATCGCGATGAAGACCTTCGCGGTGGAGTTCCGCACGAGGTCCCGAAGGAGGTCCGGGGTGCGATGGGCCGATGCGACGATCATCTCGTGCTCGACCCCGAACTCGGCGAGGATCGACGCGGCCTTCTTGCCCACGTCCGAATCGGACTTGCTGCCCAGCACGATGTGCACATCGACCGGCATCGTGGATGGCAAGAGGGTTCCCGGGATAAAGGCTTCTCGAGGGGTCGACCCCACGGTGGATCGCTGTCCGGGCTCAGCTCTTCATGATGGCGAGCAGGAACAGGCCGATGGCGACCGCCGCCCCGATGGCCGCGGCCAAGATGACCCCGATCGCCTCCGTGAGGACCCCGGAGAGGTCGATAGTGTTGCTGATGAACGTGTATGGCCCGACGCCGAGAGCCCAGAGGACCCCCACGACGAGGCCGCCCACGAGGAGCCCGGACCCGATCTTGCGGCTCTTCCCGCTCCCGAAGTAGGCGGTGAAGGCGCCTGTGATCACGAGGAACAGGCTGAACGTCAGGAGCAGGATTGTCAGAAACGTCATCGCATCGAACGCCTGGAAAACCATTTTCCCCCTCTTCAGAACTTGATCCCGGTCAGCGTCTTCGTATCGATGACCCCTGGGATGGACCGAATCTTGTCCACGACGACCTGCCCGAGGATGTTGAAGTCCTCGGCCTCGATCTTCGCGATCAGGTCGTACTCCCCGAAGAGCGGGTGCAGCTCGACGATCTCCTTCACTTTGAGGAGCTCGTTGTACACCTCGTGCTCTTTCGCAGGAGCTGTGCTAATGAGCACGAACCCGATGGCCATCCCTGGTCACCGCGCCGAGAATCTACTGTTCCGTTATAACACTTTCTCTAATCGGAGGATAAGTCATTCGTCGTAATGACAACTTTAGAAGGATGCGTGTCGCCGTGCGCGCGCAAGGACGTCGGCCCACGTCGGCAGATTCGTTTGCGTCCCGCGGTGCTCGACCACGAAGCTCGCGACGGCGGACGCGAGGATTCCGCACTGCCCCAGGTCGTATCCGCGGCGGAGGCCGGCATAGAACCCGGCGCGATACGCGTCCCCCGCCCCGGTGACATCCACGACCTTCTTCGGTCGGACGCGCGGGATGCGGATCCGTTCGGACCGCGTGACCACGAGAGACCCTTTCGCTCCGAGGGTCACGACGACCACGTCGACGTGCCGGAGAAGGTCCGCGGTCGAGCTCCCGCGCACGAGTCGTCTCGCCTGCGCGATCTCCGCCTCGTTGCCGAAGAAGTAGGTCGCCCGGCTCAGCAAGGCGCGGAAGGCACGGGGTCCGTACACGTAGTGAATCTCCTGGGACGGGTCGAACGCGATGCTTCTGTCCAGTTCCTCCGCGAGAGCTGCAATCTTGAGGTAGTACTCGGGACGCCCGGTCCCAATGTGGACGAGCTCGACATCGCGGACGCTGTGGCGG
>DATEUA010000051.1:0-4767 GCA_035283405.1 Thermoplasmata archaeon
CTCCGTTGAGGGCGACACCATCGAATGGGACCGCGTCCTCGACCGAACTCCGAGGAAGGAAGCGGAGGAGGTCCTCCGGATCGCCCTCGCCGACTATCGGACGACCTCGAAACTCTACCCGCTCCCCATGGCAGAATACCGACGCCTCAAACGGCGCGTGGCCCGCGCGGGGCTTCTATGAGAAGATCCCCTGCATCGCCTCGTGGCGCCGGATCCGGCGGCCATCGACCACGACTTTTCGCCGCATCCCGGCGAAGTCGGCCGCCGCGAGGTCGCGCGACTCGGGCCCGTCGTTGAGCACGAAGAAGGGGTTGCCCTCAGCGAACGCCCTCGAAAGGAAGAACCCGACCTCGAGGGGCGGCACCAAACCCTCGAAGACGGCGCCCGCTCCAGGCTCGTCGCTTACCATCTCGGCCCCTCGCCTGGGGGAGCCTTCATGAGACACCCTTCGCGGACGAGATGGGGATCCTGCGAACCGGCGACCTCCAAAGGCGCCTGCGGTCCCGGAGAGGTTCGTGAAAGCCACCTCGAGTGGGCGGATTCCGGGATTCCCGAGCTCATTTCCATAACTCCGGAGGAAACCTATATTAAGTTCCGTTAGCGTATGCTAACTTATGCTTGCAT
Organism: Thermoplasmata archaeon; assembly: GCA_035283405.1. Taxonomy (GTDB): domain Archaea; phylum Thermoplasmatota; class Thermoplasmata; order RBG-16-68-12; family RBG-16-68-12; genus RBG-16-68-12. The sequence continues at coordinate 625 of DATEUA010000051.1, forward strand.
CACCCGCCACGGTGACGGAGGCGGTCCTCGGTTCGACCCTGAAGATCCGGACCCTGCGCGTCCTCCGACGCCATCCGACCCGCGAGTTCACCGTGCGGGAGCTCGCCCGGGAGGTCGGAGCGAGCGACGTGGGCGTGGGGAAGGTCCTCGACGACCTCGAGGCCTACGACGTCGTCCGCCGCCGGCGCATCGGCCGGGCCTACGCGGTCCAGGCCAACCCAGACTCCGCCCTCTTCGACCTGACGCGAGACCTCTTCGAGTCGGAGGAGGACCTGGGCGCTCGGTTCCAGAGGACCGTGCAACGCTGGTGCGCCCGGGAGGGGGTCGAGTACGCCGCCCTCTTCGGGAGCGCAGCGCGGGGCGAGCTCGGACCGGACAGCGACGTGGACCTTCTCATCGTGTCGCGGACCCCGAAGGCGGTGCACGGGGCGATCGGCCACCTCGCGAATCGAGTCCATCGCCTGTTCGGCCGGCCCCTTTCCCCGCTCGTCCTAGAGCCGGAGGAGTTCCGCAAGCTCCGGTCCTCGAGCCTCGGGGAGAGCCTGCACCGGGAGAGCATTCCTCTGTACGCGAGGAAAGGGCGTCGATGAGGACCCGGTCCGTAGAAAAGACCCGGTACGGAGCCTTCTCGGATCGGGCCGTGGAATTTCTTGACGCGGCCCGCGATTGCCTGTCCCGCGGGCATCACCAGGCCGCCGTATCGAACGCAGTGCACGCCGCAATCGCGGCGGTGGACGCCGTCACGGTCTTCCACGCTGGAAAGCGGAGTGTCCCGCAAAGGCACGAGGATGCCGTCCACCTCCTCGGGATGCTGGGTCTCCCTGAATCGGAGGTCGAACCTCGGGCGCGCCAGCTGAGACGGCTCCTTGGGCTCAAGACGAAGGCCGAATACACGGACGACCTCGTGACCGCGCACGAAGCCGAGGGTTCCGTGCAGGACGCCGAGCGGCTTGTGGCGTGGGCCAAGAAGCGCGTGGGGCGCCCGTGAGGCCTGCTCGGGCGCCAGCCTCCCGGACCCCGGAATCGAACCGTGAAATGGCACAATACCATAAGAATCACTAAATCCCGTAATGGCATATATATCCTCGATGGCCGAAGTCATCTCGGTCGACAAAGCGGGCCGCATCGTGATCCCCAAGGCCGTGCGGGAGGCGGCGGGCATCGACGAGCAGGCGAAGCTCCTCATCGCGGCCACGGAGAAGGGGCGTGTGGTGCTGCAGAAGCTCGACGTTGAGTCCCTCGCCGAGCGACTCGAGAAGGAACTCGCGGGGAAGGACGTCGACGCGATCGTCCGGCAGGTCCGGAAGGAAATCCATGCCCGCATCCGGAAGGACTACCCGGACCTTCTTGCTTGACACGAACGTCTTCGTCGCGGCGATCAAACACCCGCGCCGCCAGACGGACAGCCTCCGGCTAATCCTCGACCTCCTGGAGCACGAGGACGTGGAACTCGTCGGCAACCCCTACTGGGTCGAGGAGATGCTCCGCTCCGCGGAGGAATTCCGCTCCGAAACCGCCACGTGGCTGATCAGCGCCCTGGTCAAGCGGACACGGATCGCCGGGGCCGCGCGCAACTTCGTGAAGGTCTGCGCCGAGTATGTGACGACGCCCGACCGGGCGGACGTGATGCACGCCGCCACGTGCCTCCAGGAGCACGCAATCCTCATCTCGAATGACCGACACTTCGACCGCATCCGGGACGCAGGGGTCCTCGAGGCGTGGAGCATCGCGGACGCGATCCGGGCCGCATAGCTGCTCCGAACGAAGGACCCGAACGGGGTCGCAAGTCCGGGAGACGACCCGGCCCTTCACACGCCCACGACAACGAGCGTTCCGCCCGCAATGTTCTCGCGGTCCAGAATCCGCCGCCCGTCGATCACATCGTTCCGCCGCATGGGCGCGAAAGTCCTTCGCGGTGAGGGTGCGCCGCCGCGGCCCGTCGTTGTGCACGAACCACACGTCGGCGTGGGCGAGAGCGCGCGGCAAGAAGAACACGGCCTTCACCGAGAGGGTCACAACTCCGAAGGCAACGTCCGCCCCGGGAGACGCCGGGAGTCGTCGCCATCCATCCCATTCGAACCCTTCTCACGCGTATCTTGCTTCGGATTTCCCGATCGAAAATAGCGCGCGAATCTCGTCTTCCATCCCGCAGGCGCGGACGTGCGGTTCTCCGACGGGGCCTTGGAAACGAGGCCGATGCACAGACGCCGAGGCGGCTGCACGAGAAGGTCCAGATCCCGGGGAGCCGGCCTTTGACGAGGTCCCATCTGGGCAGCTTTGTGGCCCCCAACCCCTACCGTCCGATGAGCACCTCCCCGGACGGGCCGTTTTCGACAACGAGCGGGAACCTTGCGGTCGGCAAGGAACCCCGTTCGCATCCTTCTCTTCCCATTTCGTGCCGAGGATCAGTCCGGAGCCGGGGTTGGCCTTTCACCCCGTTCGGAATGGCGTTCGTCGGCGTACCGAGCGAGGCGCCTCACGACCCCTCGGCGCGGGAAAATAAGAACATCTTCAAAAGCCGGCAAGATGCTCTCGGACTCGATAACGCCAACGACACGTACTTAGCGACCGACACGAACGCGTCCGGAGATGCACCTCCGGCGCATGAACCTCAAACTGTGCGTCGTGGGTGAACGCGGCGTCGGCAAGACGAGTCTGATCAATCGCTACGTCGAGAATCACTTCAGCCAGGCGTACAAGAGCACCCTCGGTGCGTACCTGTATCCCGTGGAACTTGAGATACGACGGGGAGAGCAGGACCTTGTGCTCGCAAAAGTGGCAATCTTCGATCTCATGGGAGAACACTCCATCCGTGAAACCTTCCGGGATGCGATGTTCTACGGCACTCACGGACTCCTCGCCGTCTGCGATATCGCGCGCTCGGAGACGGTGTACGCGATCACGGACTGGATTCGGGCGGTGTCGATGGTCGCCGGCGACCTACCCTTGACGATTGCGGTGAACAAGCTCGACCTCGTCGCGGATACCTCCATCGGCCCCGCAGAGACGGAATGGTTGCGGAAGCAATTCCCCTCGACACGGATCATGTTCACAAGCGCTCGCAACGGAGAGGGCGTGGAGGGGGCTTTCATGAGCGTTGCGGAAAGTGCCGTGGAGCGGACGATGGCGGCGTCCAGGCAGCGCACGGTCAAGAGGCTCGCGAGGCAAAAGATTCTTGCGCTCGTCGCACGGAAGGACCAGATTGGGGTTTCGAAAGGTGAACTCCTGAGGACCCTGAAGGAATTGGCGCACAACGAGATCATCGAGGAGGTCGACACGCTCGTCCGCCTGAATCTCCTTTCCATGGACGAGTCCGGCCCCAACACATTCCAAGTCAGGGCGACAGAACAAGGGCGGAAGATCGTCATGAGCACCCTCTGGGAAGAATTGGTCATCGACGAGCCCGTATGAGTCCGGCAGTGCGGGCCGACCGAGAAGCCCGGAGATTGGGACGCACAGAGGAGAGCGTTCTCCATAGAATCGCCCCGCGCTGGCCGAAGAGTCGTCCGCACGGTGCCGAAGGGGTCGTAGACAACGCCGTTCCGGCTTCTGCACTCCCAATGGTCGAGTAAGCGGAAGCTTTCGAACGGGCAGCGAGACGCCCGGGGAGAGTTCCTCTCGACCGACGCAGGCGCAGGAGCGACAGGGCGTACGTCGGATCTGCAACCGCTACTGGTCCTGACCGTGGTCGCCCTTCTCGTTCCGCCCTCGGTCTAGACAAGCGCCGAGGCGCCGACCCTACCGGCGTCCTTCGTTCGCACCCGGGCCCCATGAACCGCGAGGAGCATCCCGAGAACCAAAAGCACGCCGCTCACCTCAACGAACCCGGACTTCACTCCTTCGAACACGACGCGCACGCGCACGACCTGCGTCGCCGCGTCGTCCCAGGTCGGGTGCGCGAACACGAGGTAGTACGTTCCGGACCCCGGCAACGTCGCGTCGAACGTCCCGGCGCCCCCCCGGACCTCGGAGATCGGCGTGCCCGCGCCGATGAACGCGTACCATTGATACGCGGCCTCTGAGAACACGAACGCTGCAACGACCCGCCCGGACGTGTCCTCGAACGATCCCGACACCCGACCGGACCCGAGGATCCGCACCTCGTACGCAACGTAGTTGCTCGGCCCGTCCGGAATCACGATC
>DATEUA010000052.1:0-2143 GCA_035283405.1 Thermoplasmata archaeon
CCGGTCGATCGTCAGGCTCAGGTACAGTTCCTTCTCGATGGCGAGGCGCTCCGCAAGGAGGACTTCCTTCACCCGGTAGCCTCCGATGGCCATCCCGAGGATCTCCGAGGTCGCCTGGCGAGCCTCCTCGAGCGTCGACGCGGGTCGAATGCCCCCCGCCTTGCCGCGGCCCCCGACGAGGACCTGCGCCTTCACCATGCAGGGGAGCGGCGGGTCGACGATCCCGTCGGGCGAGGAGACGACGATCCCGCGGGGCACGGGGATCCCGTACCGGGCGAAGACCTCCTTCGCCTTGTGTTCAAGGAACTTCATGAGGTCGCGGCGGCGATGAAAGCTGGCTCATTTAGGCTTTGCCTCCCGGGGACGCCGAGGCCCAATCCGTGCCGGGTTCCGTTCGCCCGACGTCGTCAGTCGATTGGAGTGCCGGTCGTTGTCACGAGTTCGCGGAACGCCTTCATGAGTTTCTTCGTGACCTTCCCCGGCTTCCCGTTGCCGATGAGCCGGCCGTCCACTTCGACGACGGGCCCGATCTCGGCCGCCGTGCCCGTGATGAACGCCTCGTCCGCCGCCCAGACGTCGTATAGGGTGAAGGGCCGCTCCATCGCCTGGAGGCCCAACGTCGGGGCGAGTTCCATGACCGTCTCCCGCGTCACGCCTGGCAGGTTCGTCGACGTCCAGGGGGTGACGATCGTCGAGTTCCGGACGATGAAGAAGTTGTCCGCGCTCGCCTCGGAGACGTACCCCTGGTTGTCGAGCATGATCGCTTCGTCGGCCCCGTACTGGTTCGCCTCGATCCGGGCCATGATGTTGTTCAGGTAGTTCAGGGACTTGATCGAGGGGCTCAGGCTCTGCGGCGGCACACGCCGGTACGAGGACGTGACGACCTTCAGGCCCCGATCGTAGGCGTCCCCCGCGTACAGGGCGATCTGGGGTTGCGCGATCACGACGATCGTCGGCCCCGCCTTGCATTTCCGCGGGTCGATGCCGAGGTCCCCGACCCCGCGGGTGATGATCGGTCGGATGTATCCGTCCCGGATCTTGTTCCGGCGGCACGCCTCGAGGATGAGCCGGGTCATCTCCTCCCGGGAGTGCGGGATCTCGAGGTCGATCGCCCGCGCGCTCGCGTACAGCCGGTCGAGATGGCGGTCGAGCTTGAACACCCGGCCGTCGTACGCCCGGATGCCCTCGAAGATCCCGTCGCCGTACAGGAGGCCGTGGTCGAAGACGCTCACCTTCGCCTCGGACTGCGGCAGGAACTTGCCGTTCACGTAGATGCTCAGTTCCATCCGAGGCCCCCGCCGGGGATTGGTATGAGTCCGCTCACTAAAGGTTTTTCCTCCGCGGCTATCGGAACGGCTCTCCCGTCAGCCGTTCGAACAGGGACACGTAGAGGTCGCTGACCTCCTTCAGGACGTCCGCGGGAAGCGGTGGGATGTCCGGCTCCGGCCTCCCTGCGTTCCGTGCGTCCGTCAGCGCCTTGTGGTATCCGGTCTTGCGGTAGTACTGCCGGACGTGCTCCTTGCTCAGCTCGATCTGCTGGCCTTTTTCGTAGGCCTCGCGGTCCCAGAAGCGGTCCTCGTCCGCGGTACCGAAGGTGTCCACGAGCAGGAGCTCTCGGTCCCCGTCGAACGCGAACTCCTTCTTCCCGTCCACGTGGATCAACCCCCGCTGCCGGACGTCCGCATTGATCCTCGCATCGATCTTGAGGACCGCGGCGAGGAGATCGTCGTACTCGTCGTCGGATAGCTTCGAGATGCGGAGCGCCTCGTGCCGGGTCAGTTCCCGATCGACCTTCTCGAGCTTCGTCGTGACCTCGAGGAACGGTTCCGGCAGTTCCTCCCCGTACGCGGGAGACCGGCCCTTCGGGAACCCGAGGTCCTCCGCCTTCACACGGCCCGCCTTGATCCGGTCGAACAGGGATCCCGCGACGTAGTACCGGGCGATCACCTCGAGGGGAATCAGGAAATTCCTGGTTTCCTGAGAGATCGCATCGTAGTCCGCAATGACCTGGACGCGGCGTACACGCATCCGGTTCGGACCCTCGATGCGCAGGAAGTGCGAACGCACGCCGAGCCCTTGGACGACGCGAAACCAGTGCGCGGACGTCCGGCACAAGGTCTCCCCCTTGTGCGGCACGAGGTTC
>DATEUA010000053.1:0-4287 GCA_035283405.1 Thermoplasmata archaeon
CCATCGTTTCGCTTTGATCTTCGAGAGAATCTCCTCAAGTCGGGGTAGGGCTGCTTCCGGAACGACGACTGCTCCCCTGCCGATCCTCCAGCCGCCCACCTCCTTGAGGAGACCGTCCACCTTCCTCTCGTACCGTTTCCGACCCCGGCGCCGCACCGTGGCGTAGCCATCGAGGAGGCGGTACAGTCGCATTTTCTCCGGGGGATCGAGGTGAGACACATCGAAACTGACGATGCGAATCGGTCGCAGCTGCAGATCACGAAGGGTGATGCTGGGCGAACGGCCTACGAGTGAGACCCCTTCCCGCAAGACCGAGTCGAGGAACTGTCGATCCAATCGGTCGACCTCGTCCGGGCGGAGGAAGAGCGGGGAGATGTTCACGTCGTAGGAGCTCTCGATCTCATGCAACGCTTCCCGCAGGCGGTCCTCGGCACGCTCCGAACTGAAAATGAGCACATCGATGTCGCTGTTCTCCCGGGCAGTCCCCCGGGCACAGGAGCCGTATAGGACCGCGGACTGTACTTGCGGTTCCCCGGACAGGAGCTGTCGTATCGCTTCGAGAGCGCGATCGATTTTCGGCGGGTTCATCGAAGAGCCTCCAGACAGAGGCGTTCCACGGTTTCAAACGACCGGATCGCCGCTGCGAGGTCCTTCTCGGTCCATCTGCCACCGTATACAAACTTGGATCGGGACTCCCCCTGGAGGTCGTTGAACGACCGCCAGACTTTGCCGCCGCGGTCCCCGAGGATCCGGGGATTCGTTTCGAGTTCACTCCGGACGTTCTGGTGTTTGTTGATGTGCTGCCCCTTTTTTGCTGCACAGGCGTCGATCAGGTGGTACGCCGCGAGGAAGAGCAACTCGACCCGTCCTTGCGGAGTCGCATCGGGAAGGTCGGCTGTATCCTTGAATGCCTTGTACTGAGCCAGGTGTCGCTCGAGGGTCGCCATCTGTCGCGAAATAATATCACGACAAACTACTTAAACCCGTCGACGGGGTGGGCGAACGAAACGCCCGATGGATTCGGGTCTTCGTCCGGACGGAGTGTCAAACCCGTGGAGGGATACCGGCCCATGCACGTGGCGACTCTTCGGACGTTAGCGTCAAGCGGATCGGTTCATCGCGCGCTCTCACGAAGGCGTTCTAGGTAGCTGTCGACGGGATTGAAGAGCACGAACACGGCGGGGAGGGCCAAGTAGATGAGCAACGATGCGATCGGCTCCACGAACGCGAGAGCGATCGCCACGGGCATGATCAACGGACCCGCCGCGATCCACCGACACACCTTCCGGACGAGGTCCGGGTCGAGCTTCTCGTCGATGAGTCCGCGGTCCCCCGTGATGTACCACCAGATTGCGTACCCCACGACGGCCAGGAGGCCCAGGACCGCTCCGTAGAGGCTGAGGGCCACGGGGTCCTCGGGGTACGAACCCAGGAGGGAGGCCACGAACGGGATCAGGGCGGCCCCCAGGAAGAACAGGATGCTCAGCCACACGAGGGTCCGGTTCACCCGGACGACGAAGTAGAACGTCTGGTGGTGGGCGAACCAGTACACGCCCAGGACGACGAAGCTGATGAAGAACGTGAAGAAGCGCGGCCACAGGTCCAGGAGCCGGCTCGCGAGGTCCCCCGTTCCGCTCGCTTCCGGCACCCGGAGCTCCAGGACGAGGAGGGTCATCGCAATCGCGAAGATCCCGTCCGCGAGCGCCTCGAGGCGGTGCGGAGACAACCCGGCTCCCTTCCGCGTCGTTCGGTCCATCCTCCCCTTCCGCGTCCCGAAACGGGTCTCCGTACGTGAGGTTTCCCGTGCCTTCAGGATCGCATTCAGCGTTGGCCGCGACGAGCGAACCGAAGGGACCCCCGACCGGGGGCTCTGGGACGCGACTTCTGCTGGACGGGTGGAACAGGTATCCCGTCATGCCGAATCGTATGCGGTCCGTAGCCACCGGATCAGTTCTTCGTCGACGTCCCGCGCATGCTCAACTCGGACTCGGTGGCTGACCATCGCGCTGAAGCTGCCCGATGCCTCGAGGCTGCCGGAGGGTCGAAGGGTTCCGAGATTGAGCCCTACGTCGACCCGCGTGTTCGTCGACGGCTGGATGATCGCGAACTGCTTTGTTCGCCGCAGGCTGACGTACGCTTTCTTCGGTGAAACCTCGACGTCCCGGCCGAAGCGGGAGACCGCCTGGACGACCGCGTCGTAGACGGGCCGCAGGGACGCTTTGGCGCCGGCGTACTGAGACGCCACGGGGTCTTCGCCGCTCGCTTCCCCGCCGCTCGACCCCTCGAGGCTCCGGAATGCGATCAGGCTCGCATACCCGTGGGTGAGGCCGTGCTTCGACTTGAGGAACTTCACGAGCTCGCCGTGCTTCGAAGCCCCCGAGGAACGGGCGATTCGGGCCCACTGTTCGACCGACTTCCCGGTCTTCTCCTCGAGGTTCCTCGCCATGTTGTCCCAGGCCGCCTGCACCTTGTCCGGCATCCGGTTGTCCTCCCTCCGTCCTGCCTAGCCGCCCAACCCGAGCTGGGCCATGACGCCCAGCACGTCCCAGCAGAGTCGGAACTCAACGATCTTCTCCCGCTCCACCCGGTAGACGATGCACAACTGGTGCCGGAAACTCCTGTTCGTCGGCCCGATCGGGTGCCCCGCGGGTCCCGGGATGGGTCCCTTCTGGGTGCCCGTCTCGATGTACTCCACGGCCACGCGCTCGCCCTCCGCGGTTGTCCGGACGGGCTCCATCCGGAGGTCCGGGAAGATCGTCCGGGCCTTCGCGAACCAGGCGCCGACGGCCGCTCGCCCCCGGAGGGGTTCCGGCACGCTCGGGTCATGGCCTTCGACGGACTCGGAGAGCCGGTCCAGGAATCCACCCTGGTCGTTCCGATTGTACGCGGCCTCCATGGACCGGACCACATCGACGGAGGAGCTCTTCGCCATTCGATCATCGTCTCCGGGGCGATGACGTCCAACGGTCTGGTCCTATTTCAAGCCGGGACGGAACGGACCGTCAGGAACCCTTATCTATCCCGGCCGGGGGTCGCCCCGCGTGCCTCCCCTCGTGGTCCCTGTCTCGTTGTCCGGATGGCCCATCCGTCCGTCCTTGGGCGCCCTCGGCCGGAAATGGGCCCTCCCCGTGATCCGGGACTTGCATATCCTTGGAGAGGCTCGGTTCAGCGAGCTACTCCGAAGCAACCCCGGGATGAGCGAGCGGATCCTGTCCCTGCGGCTCCGCGACCTCCGGCGGGAGGGACTCGTGGAACGGGTCTCCGACCCGGACGACCGTAGGCAGGTCCCCTACCGGCTCACGCCCCGCGGGCGGTCCGCCATTCCGATCCTCGAGGGACTCGTCCTCTTCGGGATCATGCAACTCGCGGCGGACGTGTTCGGTCCGAGAGGGCCTCCACGCCCTCGGTCCGAGAGATCCCGCCCCGGTCGCCGCGATCGCGAACTACCGTGATCCGACCGATTGGCCCACGGCCCGCTGCGTCTTACCTGGCCGGACGCTGGCGGGCCGGTACGCCACCCCGGTAGTCCCGCTCCATCGCGGCCCCGAACCTCTTCCACGCGCGGACCGTGTCCGCCTCCCGCTCCGCCTTCGTGAGCTTCGTCGTCTCGGGCACGTTCGGTCGACGGCTCCACCGGAGCTCGAGCTGGGTCCGTCCGTCCGGGAGGTGCGTCAGCACGTAGTCCGCGGTCACATCCCGTCGGTTCCCGACGCCGTCCATGTGCCACCGGTTCGGGGGACGCAATGTGACGACGTCGCGCCCCCAATTCCAGCCGGACTTCGTCTCCTCGAGGTCCTCGAACACGACGCGGCGCGCGCTCCGCTCGATGACCTTTCGCTGATACGACTCACCCTCGAGGGCTCCGTCGTCCGGCGTGTAGTCCGTGCACCACCCGAACGCATAGTCGAGCGGCACGCGGAACGCGACCAGGATCTGGAAAGGGCCCATCCATCCGCGCCCTCTGCGCTGCGCCGCCATCGTGTCGCCTCCCGACCTGTTACGGAGCGCGGCACCGCGAAGGTCCGAGATAACTCTTCCCTCGATCGGCCTTACGTCCGGCGGGTCGCTTCGAGCCCCGTCCCCCCACGAGCGAGGATCCCGACCGCGAGCCCGATCACGCCGCCCGCGGAGACACCCAGGAGGCCCCACATGGTCGCGTCGAGGTCCCCGGACGTGGCCCACAGGGTGAGGAGCTGGGCGACGATCCCGCTCCCGAGCAGGCCCGTCACGAAGGCCCGGCCGGTCCCAGGCGTCTTGCTGAGTCCGGCCCCGAACCCGACGAGGAAC
>DATEUA010000054.1:0-3268 GCA_035283405.1 Thermoplasmata archaeon
CGGATCGTGGAGTTCGGCGGGTGGGACATGCCCCTCCTCTACACGGGGATCGTCGAGGAGCACGCGGCGGTCCGGACCGCGGCGGGCCTGTTCGACGTCAGTCACATGGGGAAGCTCCTCCTCGAGGGCCCGGGCACCCACACGGCCGTGAACCGCCTGTCCACGAACGACGTCCCGAACGTCCCGGGACGGGCCCGGTACACGCACCTCCTCGACGACCGGGGTCGGATCCTCGACGACGTGATCTTCACGTGCCTCGCCCCGGACCGGTTCCTGTGCGTGTGCAACGCGGGCCCGAGGCCCCGGGTCGTCCGGAGGATCCGGTCCCACCTCCACGGGCCGACCCTCCGGGACCTCACCCCGGACTACCTGTGCCTCGCCCTCCAGGGTCCGGGGGCCACGACGATCCTGGGCGCGCTCACCCGTCACGATCTCGGGGCCCTCAAGGCGTTCCGCGCCGCGGACATCGATCTCCGCCTCCCCCCGGGGTCCTCGCTTCCACCGGAAACGGAGGGGCGGGGGTCCCGCCTCCTCGCCCTCACCCCGGACCCCGCCGCGGTCCTCATCACCCGGACCGGGTACACGGGGGAGGAGGGGTTCGAGCTCTTCCCACCAAGCCGTCTCGCGGTCCCCATGTGGGAGGCCCTGCTCGCGGCGGGTGCGGACGCGGGGATCCGGCCCGTGGGCCTGGGCGCGCGGGACACGTTGCGGCTCGAGAAGGGCTACCTCCTCTCGGGCCAGGACTTCACGGGGCGGGAGACGAGCCTCGAGACGAACTCGGAGTGGCTCGTGAAGTGGGACCACGACTTCATCGGCCGCGAGGCGCTGCTCGCGCAGAAGGCGCGCGGCGGGTACCGCCGGTTGACCGGCCTGCGGCTCCTGGAACGCGGCGTGCCCCGGCACGGATGCACGGTCCTCGCGGGCGACCGCGAGGTCGGGCTCGTGACGAGCGGGACGATGTCCCCCTCCCTGAAGATCGGGATCGCGCTCGCGTATCTGGACGAGCCCTTCGCGGCGCCCGGGACGGCCGTCGAGGTGGACGTCCGCGGCGAGCGCAAGCGCGCCGAGGTCGCGAAGCCCCCATTTCTATAGCCCAGACCCGATAGAAGCCATGACGCGACGGTCCGTTACCCGTCTGCATGGCACCGGGGGGCGGGAGGGCCCTCCGCCCGTCCCTGGTAACAAACCTGATTACCGAGTCCTGCCCATATGCTAACGTACCTGCTGTCAAAAGGCCTTTAACTCCCCCGGGGTTTGCGCCCGCCCACCCCCCGTGCGGGCCCTTGGCAAGCCGACGTATCCGGGCCCCCACGCCCCTCAAGAGGAGATTCCGATGCTACGAATGGAACCCAATATCGACCTCATCGCCGGTGAGCCCGAACCGCAGCTCTCGGAGAACGCGCTCCGGGTGCTCGAGAAGCGGTACCTGCAGAAGGACGAGAGCGGGAAGGTGATCGAGACCCCCCGCCAGCTCTTCTGGCGGGTCGCGTGGAACCTGGCGCAGGCGGACCGGCCGTACGGCGCGACGGAGGAACAGGTCGCGGAGCGGGCGAAGGCGTTCTACCGGATGATCGCGAACCTCGAGTTCCTTCCGAATTCGCCCACGCTGATGAATGCGGGCTTGGAACTGCAACAGCTGAGTGCGTGTTTTGTCCTACCGGTGGAGGACAGCCTTTCGGGGATTTTCCAGACTCTGAAGGAGTCAGCGCTGATCCATCAATGTCTCGCGGGGGACACCCTCATCATGACCGATAGGGGACTCGTCCCAATCCGGGACGCGGTAGACGCGTTTCTCGTTGACACCGAGGCCGGCCCGCTTCCAATGGCCCATCACTGGGTTAACGGTCGTCAAGCGGTGTTCGAGGTTCGAACCTCGCACGGCCACTCCGTCCGAGCCACCGCCGAGCACCGGCTGCTCGTAGTCGCTCCCAACGGGGAGTTTGATTGGAGGCGCGTGGGTGAACTGCACCCTGGGGATTGGCTCGTCATGTCGGCCGGACAGTGGCTGGCGAAAGAGACGGAGTTGATACCGTTCACGCCCGCCACGCCGAAAGCAGTCCCCGGCGGCTTTCAGCGAAAACCGATTAGCTTGCCCAAAGGCCTAACGGACGAGCTCGCCGAGCTCATCGGGCTGTACATGGGGGATGGATCCAACTCCCGATGGGGGATCCGATTTACTGGGGATCGAGAGGAGATTGAGCGGATTGGATTCCTCGCGAGGGCGGCGTTCGGAGTTGACCCGACCGTATGCAAGCACAAGAACATCTGGGAAGCATCCATCCTCCGGCTCGGTCTGAAGGAATGGTGGAGCGCCCAGGGGTTCGCGAAAAGGTCGAGCTTGGATGCGTTTGTCCCCGATGCAATTCTGAGAGGGCCTGAGTCGTGTGCGCGAGCGTTCGTCCGTGGCCTCCTCGGAGCTGATGGATGCGCGCGGACATCCGGCCACGTCACGCTCTCAACCTCTTCCACCACGCTCGCTCGGCAGATTCCCGTCGTCCTGTTCCACCTCGGGGTCCCATGCCGCGTGAGTACGTTGAAGCGTCGCGAGGGCGGATTCCAAATCTCCGTGTGCTCGAAGCGTGGGTTCGAGATTTTCCGAGAGAAGATTGGATTTGGCATTCCAAAGAAAGACAACAGGCTTGCGAACGTGGCGCCGTATGAGATATTCGTTCGAGGGGAGAGAATTCCCAATCAGGAAGAACCTCTCAAGGCTTGGGTTCACACCCTTGACGGCGAAGGGAGGCGCTTGGCACTCACGACCTTACGAGGACCGATGTGGTCGGGACGACACGGACTTAGCCGTCACCATGTCGCGGTGCTGCATGCTCAGGGCTTCCAACTCGCAACCGGGATTGAGGAACGTAGCGAGGAGAGCTACCTGTACACCCGTGTCTCCGAAGTCATATCCTCTGGGGAGGCGGATGTGTACGATCTCACGGTCGAATCGAAGCATTCGTACATCGCTAACGGGTTCGTATCCCATAACAGTGGCGGAGGAACCGGTTTCTCCTTCTCCCGCCTGCGCCCGAAGAACGACTTCGTGCGGTCCACGATGGGCGTCGCGAGCGGTCCCGTCTCGTTCATGAAGGTCTTCGACGCCGCGACCCAGCAGGTGAAGCAGGGATCCAAGTGTCGGGGCGCGAACATGGGCATCCTCCGCGTGGACCACCCCGACATCCTCGAGTTCATCTCGTGCAAGGACGACGTCCGGGAGATCACGAACTTCAACATCTCCGTCGCCGTCACGGACCGCTTCATGGACGCCGTC
>DATEUA010000055.1:0-3729 GCA_035283405.1 Thermoplasmata archaeon
ACTGCTCCGTGAGCCGGTACGCCTGCTCGTCCGACATCCCGCTTTCCTTGAGGGTCCGGTAGAAACTCGAGACCGCCTGGCCGTACTTCTCCGCGGCGGCTTTGCCGTACAGCACGTCCGTCAGGCTGTTCAGAAGGGCCGGGATTCGCTGCGAGACGACGTCGAGGATCTCCTTGACATCGTCCGCCTTCCATTCTTCAGGCATCGTTCGTTCGCCTCCCCTTGTTGTCCTTGACCGTTCACAGGCCTGTCCCCCTACTTATGGGAACCGAGCAGTTGTGGCCAGTCACGGCGGCATGGGCTCCCGGCTCGCTCGCTCCCAGAAGCGGTCGATCATGCCGTGGAGGTCCTCCCGGGTCAATCGATGGGGGATCCCCTCCGCGGCCTGGATCGCGCGCCAGATGAGGGACTCCGCCGGCCACCGGAACTCCTCCAGGTCCGGTGCGACGACGTAGCGAAACCGCGGGTCCTTCGCGAAGAGCGCGTCCGCGACGGCCTCCGCGACAGGTTCCGGTGTCGGATACGTGTCCGGGTCCTCGTCCGTCTCGAACTCCTTGAACGTCTTGCGGATCTCGTCCTGCATCACGGCGCCCTTCACGGACCTCGACCGCCTGCGCACGGTGCGGGCCGCGTTCGACCAGATGTCCGACCGGAAGTTCCCCGGCTCGACGAGGCTCACCTTCACCCCGTACGGTCCCAGGGTCCCCGCGAGGACCTCGGAGTACGCCTCGAGGGCATGCTTCGTCACGCTGTACGCGCCGATCATCCTCGACGTCCCGAGACCCGAGATCGAACTCATGTTCACGATCCGACCGCGCCCGGCGACGAGGTGCGGGAGGAACGCGCGGACCATCCGGTGGACCCCGAACAGGTTCACGTCGAGGATCGTCCAGAGGTCCTCGTCTCTCGTCTCCGGCAGGGGCCACGCGTCCGCGATCCCCGCGTTGTTCACGAGGCCCCGGAGGCGTGTCGTCCCTTTCGACAGGACGGCGGCCGCCCGCCGGACCTCCTCCGGCTTCCGCACGTCCAACCGGACCGGCGTCACGTTCGGGATGCGTCCGAGTTCCTTCAGGTCCGCCCCCTTCCGCGCGGTCGCATAGACCGCGACGCCCTTCGCGGACAGGAATTCCGTGATCGCCCGGCCGATGCCGCTGCTCGCTCCCGTGACGAGGACGGGAGGCTCCGAGGATGACATTTGACGTCCTCCGATCGCGGAGGCGGGATGGGTCCGAACCTTCTTAGCATATCGACGCGCGACGGTCTCCTACTTCGGTCCGCGGAGACCCAGGATCTCGGACCACTTCGCCGCGATCTCGTCCGTCACGCGGAACGTCCGGCCGCGCGGCCCGTCGGCGGCCCGAACGACGCCCTTGCCGACGAGGTCCTCGAGTCGCTCCCTCACGATCCGGCGCGACGCGGTGCCCCGCTTCGCCTTGACCGCCTCCGTGATCTGCGAGATGTTTCGATCCGGCTTGTCGAAGAGGGACGCGACGATGTGCCGCGAGATGTCGTCCTTGAGTCCTGGGACGGCGAGGTCCGGGGACACGCCTCCGTACCGCTGGTAGAGATCCAGGAGCCGGAAGTAGCCCCGGGAGAGATCCTGCAGCCGCTCCAGGTGTGCGGCGAGGTCTCGGTACGGCTCGAGGGCCTTCGAGAACGCGTCCCGGAGGGACTCGACCTGGTCTCGCAGCTCCCTCAGATCGCGGCGCACGTCCTCCTGGGTCGCGGCCTTCGAGGCCGGTTCCTTCCCGCTACGTCTCTCCACGTCGGAGATGATCGACCACCGCGCCGGGACCTGATCGCCGGTCTCCTAGGAAAAGGATGTGGGGCTCGTATCGGAGGCCCGTGCCGACCCTACCGAGCCGACCCGGAGGGCGTGGCGTCGACGGAAGTGCGGATGGGGTCCCTCGTATGCAGGCCGGGTCGAGCGCTCAATGCGGGGCTGACCGCCACGAGGCTCGCCGCGTCGTCCGCCGGCCCATGCGATGCCGTACGCGACGCGTCCTTCGTTCGGCGTGGCGTCCGTCGTCGGAGGTTCGCCGAGGCGAGCCGCCGTTCCACCGCGCGCCGTATCTCGATCTCCCGACTCCATGCGATGTACCAGACCAGCGAGGCCGGGGTCGTCATCATGATCCGGTCGATGGCTGGTCACGGCTCTTGGCCGGACCGGGGAAACGTGCCCACGTCGTGACCACTCGTTCCCCGGCCGTCCCGCGCGGGAGGTCAGCTTTGTATAGCCGAAACGACTCGAGGCGGGACACGCGGAGGCGCGCAAGGTCGATGAGTCCCGCAAGGCCTGCGACCGGACTGGCCGGGTTCCTCCAAAGGAACCTCTCGCTCCTCTACGCCGCGGGGGTACTGGGAGCGTTCCTCCAGATCTCCGGAGGCACCTGGGACGTCGCCTCCCACTCCCTCGGGATTCCTGACACGTTCTTCACGCCGTCCCACTCGATCCTCTACGCGGGCGTGGGGATCGCGGCCTTGGCGGGCCTCGGCGGGATCGTCCTGCGGATGACCGCGTTCCGCGCGAGTCCCGCGGGCCGGACCCTCGTCGCGGGCCTGGGGATCTCCTTCGTGGGGAGCCTCTTGCAAGGCATCGCCGGCCCCGCCGATTTCGCCTGGCACGAGGCGTTCGGCTTTGACCCGTTCCTCTTCACCCCGAGCCACAGCCTCCTCATCGCGGGGATCATCCTCGTCGGGGTGGGCATGGCCGTCGGGAGCGCGCGCCTCCTCCGGGCTCGCGAGGCGGGCGTGGACGTCGGCAGGAGCCTGGGATCCCGCGCGGCCCTCCGGGCGATCGTCCTCGTGTCCCTGTCGGTCCTCTGGCTCGACCTGAACGCACTCGTGTACATCCTGACGGACGTGCAAGGGATGGCGTACACGTTCCGGCTCGGGGACGCGTTCGTCGACCGGTACGAGTGGGTCAACTTCGCGATCGCGCCGGTGGCTCTCGCCCTCACGGGGACGCTCGTCCTCCTTGCGGCGAAGCGGGTCGTGGGGGGGACCCGCGGGGTCTCCGCGGTCGCGATCCTCGCGGCCGCGGTCGTCGGCCTGGGGAACGTCGCCTTCCGGGCCTCGTACCTGGAGGCGACCCCGGAGGGCGCCGCGATCGCCCGGTTCATCCCTCTCTACGTCGCGTTCCTGATCCCGGTGGTCTTCTTCGACCTCGCTCTGCCGGACCACGCCGGGCGGCGGCGGACCCTCGTCGCCGCAGCCCTCGTCGCCCCGTTCGCGTCGTTCCTCGACGGCTGGCACGGGACGTTCCTCTGGACGGCGGGCCGAGACCTCCTCCCTTTGTACGTCGTACCGATGGTCCTGATGGGTCTCGTCGCCGGCCTGCTCTCCGCTCGGTTCACGGAGGCCCTCCTCGCCCGGGAGCGACCGATCGTCGCCGCCGCGTGAAGGGCGAAGGGTCAAGCCGTTCCAGCGCGTCGGACCTGACGGGGTGCGCGGGATGGTCTCCAAGGTCAACCTAGCCGAGAAGTTCGCGTCGATCGACGAATATTGGAAACCGAAGATCGTGGGCGAGCTCGATGACCACTATGTGAAGATCGTGAGGATCAAGGGGGACTTCGTGATGCATCGCCACGAGGGCGCGGACGAGATGTTCCTCGTGGTGAAGGGGCAGATCCTGCTGCGGATCCGGGACGAGGTCCTCCGCCTGAAGGAGGGGGAGTTCGCGATCGTGCCCCAGGCCGTCGAGCACGCGCCTCTCGCCGAGGAGGAAGC
>DATEUA010000056.1:0-2599 GCA_035283405.1 Thermoplasmata archaeon
CGGCGGGGCTCCTGTTCCATTATTTCACGGGCGGCCGGCAGTCGATCGCGAAGATCCCCGCGAAGCCGCGGGAGCTGCTCGACGTGCTCGCATCGGGGGAAGACCGGTTCGACCCCGCGCGGTACCGCGTCTTCCTCCCGCTGCGGGAGTTCGACGATCCGGACCTCGTCGAGTTCGGGGCCGCGGTCGCGAAGGCGCGGGACGGCGAACTGTCACTCCTGAACGTCGTCGAGGTCCCAGGGAACCTCCCGCCGAAGGCGATCCGGTTCCGGTACGTGGACGACCGGATTCGCGGACTCCAGAAGCTCGCCCGGATCGGGGAGCGGCGGGGCGTGGACACCCGCGCGGTCGTGAAGATCGGCTCGCGCGTGTACGAGATCATCCTCGACACCCTGCGGGAGGAGGACGTGAACCTGCTCGTGATGGGCTGGCGTGGGGAGCGGGTCGAGGGGGACCGGCGGATCCTCGGGTCGAACATCGACTACCTGATCGAGAACGCGCCATGTGATCTCGTCGTGTTCAAGACGAAGGGCTTGAAGCACCCGCTGAAGAGCATCGTCGTCCTCAGCTCCCCGCTGTGGAGCGTCCGCGGGACCGACGACCTCGCGCTCATCCTCGCGAAGGAGCACGGGGCCCGGGTCACGGTCCTGAGCATCGTCGAGGACCCCGCGAAGGCGGAGGAGCTCAAGGCGGACGCGAAGCCGCTCCTCGAGAAGGCCCAGGCCCTCGAGATCGAGGCGGACCAGAAGCTGATCTACTCGAGGGCGTACGAGGCGACGGCGCTGCGGGAGCGCGCGGGCGCGGACCTCTTGATCGTCCAGACGAGCCCGGGCGGGCCAATCCGCCGGTACGCGCTCGGGCCCGTCGAGGACCGGATCGCGAAGCTCGCCAAGATGCCCGTCCTGATCTTCCGAAAGGGGACGAAATGAGCCTACTCGTTTTGCCGTGAGACGAGGTCATGGACTGAGAGCGGACGATTACCGTAGCGGTCCCCGGCCAATCGACAGTCAACTCGTGAAGCCTCATACTTGAGAGGTTTCGGCAAACACGTCATCCAGCACGCCGCCTGTCTCCACAAGCGGCCGGGCGTCGCGCTTCTTGCGCCAACGACCTTTCGTGCGGAACCTCGGCTCCATGCGCCCATCGAATGCCTCCGGTCCGAGGTATCTGAAGAGCCGATCCTTCGCTTGTCGGTACCGCCGTTTGGCCGCGTCAAGAGGCGACTCCGAGAGGTAGAGAATCACGCCGCCGTCCGGAAGCTCCTCCACGCGGTGGCAAGGAGCCGTTGCGAGAAACCGGCGTCCCCACATGTCGACATACTCAGGACCGAAGAGGTTCGCCCAGAACAGTCCGGGTAGGTGGCGTTTTGGCCCCATCCGCACGGGCCGAGACACGTACGTGGTCCCGACATAGCCTTCAACAACGTCCATACGCTGTTCGAGCTCATCGTAACAGATGTGGCCGCTCGAGGCCTCCGCGACCCGATAGAGAGCCGTCGCGAATGCCCTCATGCGGTCCACATTCTCCATCTCCCGGAACCAGCTCTCATCGACGGAGACGGTGATCCAGTCGAACATCAGGAAGTCGTGGGCGGCGACCACGTAGGAGACACTGACGGGCTGATCGCGTCCGGCAATCAGCCCCGGATTCTCTCGCGCACTCATCAGACGCAGGGCACGTTGAGAGTTCCTACCGAACTCAACTTTCCCCGAGAATTCGTCCTCCCCGCCGATGTCCACCCACTCCGGGACAAAGATGTCATCGTGCTGCCGCATGACGCTGATGATCTGAGTCGCCTTGGACCGTCTGCCCAGGTAAAGGTTCGTGTACAGACTCATCGTGACCCTGGGTCCCCATCTGCTGCCCGTTTCGCTTCTGTCAGCGGCAGTGGTATTGTCACTCAATCGCGGCGGGACGAACGGCATTCTACTCCGGCCTGACCCCCGGCACGACGCCGAACCGCTGGAACGCGTCCTGTACGTTGAACACGAGGTCGCTCTTGATCTGCTTCATCCTCGCGGGGTCCGAGGTGTACGCGAGGAGCTGGTACGCGATCGCTCTGCCCGCGAGGTCCTTCCCGTACACCTCCGGAGGCGGGTCCTCCACGATCCCCGCGGTCTTCCGCGCGGCCTCGATCAGGATCTCCCGCACGCGCGCATGGGGGATCTCGAAGCCCACGCTCAAGTCGACGAACATCGCGTACGCCTTCGACCGGCTGAAATTCACGATCGGCTGCTCGCGGAGCCTCGAGTTCGGGAGGTTCACGAGCTCCCCCTTCAGGGTCCGCACCTGGGTCATCGTCAGGTACAGCCCGACGACGTCGCACACGAGGTCCTCGCCGATCTTCACGCGGTCCCCGACGTCGAACGGGTCCGCCATCATCAGGTTCAGCCCCGCAAGGGCCTCCTGGAGGGTGCCCATCGCCGCGAACGAGACGACGATTGCGAGGGCGATGAGCCCGACCGCGAACACGAGGAGGCGGAGCGGGTCCAGGACGAGGTTCAGGATGAGGAACAGGGCCGTCGTCCCGACGACGAGGACCACCGCGACCCGCGACGCGGACTTCACCTGGTCGAGCACCCGCGCGTTGAACTTCTTG
>DATEUA010000057.1:0-14592 GCA_035283405.1 Thermoplasmata archaeon
GCCCACGCCGACGGAACAGCCGATGGAGGGCCGCAGCCGCGTTTGGCGTCCGCCGAGGCTCGATCGCGGCCGCTAACGTGTCGTAGTGCTCCGCGAAGACTCGGAACCAGCGGCCATGGGCTTTGTCCGACTCACTTCCCAAGAACCGAACGCGCGATGACGATCCGCTGGATCTCCGAGGTCCCATCGTAGATTTCCGTGACATGCCAGTCGCAGCATGGCTTCTCGACGATATAGTCTAGGATGAACCCGTACCCGGCGTGGATCTAGACCGCGTGGTCCACGGCCGGAAACCGCGCCGGGAGTGAGCCCACGTGAGTCTACTCCCCGCCGGGAGCACTCTAATACAAGGTCTTTTTGTCGGTAGCAAAATGGACGCACCCGCGGTAGCACCCTAATATGAGGTCGATTTTCCGGTAGCAGATGGGTCGGTGGGCCTCTCCGCACCCACTCCCGAGCCGGAAGAATTTTGGCGCGAGGTCCATATCGGTGGGATATGGCCTACGTGGCGAAGCGGCAAGGTCTGCGCCCTGCCACGGGGGCCCTTCCCCGTTCTTGCCCTTAGCCGTCTGCCGGCGCGGGGCCGTAGTGTCGAAACTGATTTTCGAGCCGATGGAATCTTGAGGTGCAAGAAGCCGTCGGCGCGGCGAGATGGCCCGCCCCCTGCGCCGCGATTCCGAAGGCGCTGCGTCTGCCGTCGCCACAATATTCGTCCTCCTCGTCGTCCTCGTCTTCCTGCAGGCCACCCTGGTGGCCGTGCTCCCGGCGCAGGAGTACGAGGCGGAATGGTCCAACTCCATCGCAGCCATCGAATCATTCGAACGCCTGCGCCTCGCGGCCCATCTTGCCGCGATTCCTGGCTCCGAGTTCACCGTCACGGTCCCCCTGGGCACACCGTCCGTCTCTCCGTTCTCGGCTCCGAGTGACGGACGTCTGAGCTTCAGCCCCGCGGACGACTCCGCTCTGAGCGTTTCCCTCCGGTTCGTCCCCAATCTCCGCGGGGCGTCCGTGACGAAGGTGGACCAGGACGTGATCCTCCTGATGGACAGCTCGGGGTCCATGCGACAGAACGATCCCTCCCGCCTGCGGATTTCCAGCGCGAAGGAATACATCGGGCAGCTCACGCTGCCGGATCGCGCGGCGATCGTCGACTTTGACGGTGACGCGCAGTTCACCCGAGCGAACGTCGGCGGACCCGTGCACCATCTCGTCACGCCGGGTCATAATGGCCCGCCCTACACCGAGGCACAGACGGACCTGGACACAATCGACGCGTCCGGCTCCACGAACTTCGGAGATGCGATCCGCATCGCGAACGACGAGTTCGTCGCGTATGGGGATCGGACCCACGCATGGGTCATGATTCTCCTGACCGATGGCCGGAACACCGTGCTCGGCGCGGACGCAATGGCGCGCAGAGAGGCGCAAGAGGCGAAGGCCCTCCGCATCACGATCTATACGATTGGCCTGGGGAACGACCTCAACGAGCCCCTGCTTCGGGAGATTGCAGATACCACAGGCGGGACGTACTACCACGCGTCGGACGCGGCGCAGATCCGCTGGATCTACTTCGAGATCAGTCGCCGGTACGTGGGTAACTTCCGCTGCGGAATCCTGACGACGTCGGAACCATCCTACGGGGTTTTGGAGTTACGCCTCGCGAACCGTCGGTATCCGTCCCAGACCCTGCGCCTCGAGGGCGGGGCAATCGAGATTCGCCAACCAGGCGGAGCCCTGCTGAGGGAGGGCCTGCCCCTCTGGCACGAACCGCAGGCGCACGGCGCGATCGTGTCGCTCACGCTCCTGACGTTTGTGGGCACACCGCAGCTCGTAACCGGAGTGGGGAGTGAGTTCGTGCGCGGACGGGTCCTCGGAGCCGACCGCGTGGACCAGACGATTGCAACGGTCCCGTTGAACGAGACGAGCGAGGAGATTCGCAAGGCGCGAGAGGCGTTCGACTTCTGGGCGGACCAAGGCGCCGCGACGCCGTCTGCCGCCGCGGCCGTAGAGACGCCGATGGGTGAGGCGGAACGGTTTGCCCTCTGGGCCTACGAAAATCTGACAGCCCGGGACGTGGCCAACGCGAAGTTCTTCGTGGACCGCGCCCAGGGCCAGCTGTCCGCCGCCGTCGTGGCCCTCGAGGACGGAGGGACCCGCGGGGAGATCCAGGGATGGCTCGTCGCATCGACGCGGGACGACATCCTGGTGAACGCGTGCCGCCTGGACCAATGGCGGAATTGGTACGACGGGATTGCGATCCGCGTGACATCCGCCTCCGCCGCGGCCTGGGCGCTCTGGTTCGTGGAGGAGTTCGGTGGACGCTGGCCCGGCGTGACGACAGGAACGTCCGGAAACGAAACGGTCATCTCGCTCCACGGAGTGGATCGGTTCATCATGGACAGCCGAGTCATCGAGCTGACGATCGGCGGTCAGGGCTGAGAACCCTGAAGGCCGGGGTCGTGTCCCATGGGTCGAGAGAACCAAATCCCGCCGGGGGTAATTCTCCGCCAAGGGATAGGCCCTCAGATTATGCCAGTGGAATACGCCTATGGAGGACCGGCAGGAGGCAACGGCTGGGAGTCGAACTCCCCGCCGGGAGCATCCTCCGGGCCGAGAAACCGACGCGTCGGCCGGTGCCCGACGCACGAAAGGAATTTCTGCAGGTATTCCAATGGGGGAGCGGTGGAGGCATGCTGGCATTCGCCGCGCAGAATCGCGTCCGTGAAGTCCCCGCAGTCGCCGTGTTCACGTTTTTTGTCGTGATCGGTGCCCTCGTCGTCCTCCTGGTCGCGATTCCGGGTCTTGCCGACCTCTTCGACCAGGCTTCGAGAGCCCCGCTCGACCAGAGGACGATCTCGGTCGGGCTGGCCACGGGAATCCTGTTCATCGGCCTATGGGGAATCGCGTCGAGGCGCATGCGGTTGCATTCAAGGATTCGGGAACTGGAGATTACGATTCAGACGATGCGGGACACGATGGAGCGCCAAGGGGCTAGGGTGAAGCTCGAGGGTCCCGATTGATAGGCGCTCGCAGGCGTGGGGCAGCCCACGCCCGTGAAGGTTTTCCGCGCCCGGCCAATGACCGACCGTGCTCTCGTACGAGGAAGAGGGGCCAAAGGGCGCGCCCTCGATCGTCCTGGTCCACGGGTGGCCCCTCGACAAGTCGATTTGGTCGGTGGTCTCTGGCCGCGTGGCGCGTGCCGGCTTCCGCGTCCTCGCGCCGGACCTCCCCGGGTTCGGGGCGAGTCCGCCCCTCGAGCCCGACGAGCCCACGGTCGAATCCTTTGCGTCGTCCGTCGCCGCGTTCCTTCGGACGCAGGGAGCCGCTCCGGTTGCCTTCGCGGGGCACAGCTTCGGCGGGTACGTGGCCCTCGCTCTCGCGGAGGCGCACCCTCGAACGATCGCGGGTCTCGCGCTCGTCTCTTCCCGGACGATCGCGGACTCGGAGGCCGCGCGCCGGGGTCGAGAGGAGACGATCGCGAAGGTCAGCGCCCAGGGGACCCGCGCCCTCCTCCCCGGACTCGCCGAGAAGCTGCTTGCCAGGAATGCGGAGAGCGGATGGGTACGGGCGGCGAGCGCCCTCATCGAGAAGGCCCATCCCGACGGCGTGGTTGCGGCCCTCCAGGCGATGGCCAGGCGTCCGGACCGATCCTTGTCCCTCGAGCGGTTCCCCGGACCGCTCCTCGTCATCCATGGCGAGGCGGACGAGCTCATCCCGATCACGGAGGCCGCGAAGCCTCGTGCCCCGGTAGGACGCGTCCTCTCCCGGGTGCTCCCAAAGGTCGGACACATGCCGATGTGGGAGGCCCCGAAGGAAACCGCGGATGCCCTGATCGAGTGGGCCCGTGCGGCCTTCCATCTGTGAGACTTCCGGACGCGGCGCAGAATCAGGTCGAAACATCTAAGTCCCGACATGACGCCATCGCCCGCCGATGCGCGTCGCGATCCTCGGAGTCGGGGGCGTCGGTCGCACCCTCGCCGCAGAGCTGCGCTCGGACCCCCGGGTGACGTCCCTCCTCCTCATCGACAAGATCGGAGATCGGGCGCGGGTCCTCGCCGGCCTGACGGGCCGCGTGTCGATCGAGGCGCGGAGCCTCGCGGTGGACAATCGCGCGACCCTCGCGCAGGCCCTTCGGGGCTGCAAGGTCGTCGTGAACGCGACCTTGCCGAAGTACAATTTCACGGCGATGGGGGCAGCCCTGGACGCCGGGGTGAATTACGTCGACGTGGCCGCGACGGGGCCCCTCGAGCCCGGAGGCCGCTGGGGCATCCTCGCGCAGCTCGATCTCCATGACGTGTTCCGGACCGCGGGCCTCCGGGCCCTCCTGTCGATGGGTCTGGATCCGGGAATGTCGAACGTGATCGCGAAAGACCTCGCGTCACGCCTCGATGCCGTGGACGCGGTCCGCATCCGGTCGGGGGGCGTCGCGAAGCTTCCCGGGTTCACCGCGTTCCCCCTGTACTCCCGCGAGGCGTTCCTCGAAGACGCGCTCCTCGCGCCGACCGTGTGGTCCGACGGGAAGCTCGAGGAACGGCCAATCCTGGGCGAGCCGGAGGAGTACGAGTTCCCTGCGCCGGTCGGGAAGCAGACGACGTACCTCATGTCCCACGAGGAGGTCAAGACGATCCCGCTTCGCCTCGGGAAGCCCGTCCAACGTGTCGACTTCAAGTACGCCCTAAACCCCCATCTCGTCAACGCGCTCCAGGCTCTCAATGGACTCGGGCTCCTCGACGAGACGCGGATGGTCCGCCTGGGCGGGCAACAGATGTCGTTTCGGAAGGCGCTCCTCGCCGCGTTCCCGGAGCCGTCCGCTCTCGTCACCCCGCTCGAAGGGTCGAAGGTCCTGTGCGTCGAGGTCGAAGGATCCACCGGGTCGGAGCGGAAGATTCTGCGAGGGGACATCCTCATGTCCCACGCGGAGGCGAATCGCCGACGGAGCACGACCGCGGTGTACTACCTGACCGCCGTGGCGGCTTCGATCGGGGTGGTCCTCCTCGCGGACGGAGGCCTGCCCGGAGCCGGGGTGTACACCCCGGAATCCCTCGACGTGGCCCGCGTGTACGAGGAATGGGAGCATCGAGGGCTCGCGATCGGTCGATCGGAGCGGGCCGCTGGGTGAGCGGACGAGCCGATTTCTCGACTCTGCGAACGGACAGGACCGGCGCGGTGGCGAGGCCTCGGCTCGTGCAAGGGACGACCTCGCCGGGTAGATGCACCCAACGTGCGACGCGCGGCCTTCAGCTCGGGTCCGTGGCAGTCGCCTGATCCGCGTCGCGGGCCAGCAGGTCGCGTTCCGCAAGGCGCTCCTCGGCGCGTTCCCTGAGCCGTCGGCCCTCGACCAGCCCTTGGAGGGCACGGAGGTCCTCGCGATTGAGGTTGAGGGCGCCCGGCTCGTCGTCCGGGCGGACCTCGCGATGCCTCCCGCGGCCGGGCGTCCATCCGACCGAGACGCTCGACGCGGCGAAGGTGTCCCGCGGATGCGAGTCCCACGGCGTTGCGGTTCCGAGCACACGGAGGCCCCCCGCGCCCGTCTCCTGAGGCATGAGCGGGACGCGTGCCGAACCGATATATAGGAACGCCGCCCCTCCCGATGTGGGTGGAGAACTGAGGCGCTTCTCCGTCGTCCTCGTGAGCGTGCTCCTCCTGTCGATCGCGGCGATCGCAGGCGTTGGGGCGCGCGCGGATGCCGTCGAAGCGTACGCAGGCCCGTCGGGCCTCTCGCCCGGCGGTCCTGAGAGCATCCTGCCGCCCGACGCGCCTCTCGAGACGGAGCCCGCGCTGCTGCGCGTCACGACGAATCCTCCTGTCGCGGGCAAGATCCTCGTCGACGGCGTGGCGCGCGACGAGTACGGGCTCGCGTGGCTCAAGATCGAAGCCGGCGCGCACACGGTAGCCTTCAGCGATCTGAGCGGGCTCGCGCCGCCCGACCCCGTGGAGGTCACGACCGTCGGGGGCGAGACGACGACCGTCCAGGGCGACTACAAAGCCTGGGGGTACCTCCGGGTCCGCACGGACCCGGCGCTCCCTGCGACGATTTCCGTGAACGGCGAGCCGAACAACGACTGGGGGATGTGGCGCGAAGCGGCGCCTGGGACGTACACCCTTTCGTTCGGCAAAGTCGCCGGATACGAGCCTCCCGCCGACGCGGTCGTCGACGTGCGGGCCGGCGCGACGACGGAGTTCGTCGCCCGCTACCGGCGAAGCCACAATGCGGTTGGGCCCGACCCGGCGTCCTTCGGCTACCTGCGCGTGACGACGAACCCTCCTTGGCCGTCGACGATTCTCGTGGATGGAACCCCGCGCGACGACTGGGGCCTTGCATGGGTTAAGATCGCGCCCGGGACGCACACCGTATCGTTCGCAACCGTGTATGGCGCGACTTCGCCGCCTCCCGCCGACGTCACGGTCGTCGCGGGAGAGACGACGGTTCACGAGAGCTCCGTCCTTGTCCATGGGAGCCTGCGCGTCGCGACGGACCCGCCGCTCCCCGCGACGATCTTCGTCGACGGCGTGCCGCGGGACGACTGGGGCATGTGGCAATCGATGCCTCCGGGGACGTACGCGGTCTCCTTCGGGCCCGTATCCGGGTACCTGACGCCACCCCCTCAGACCGTGACGGTCATCGCGGGTCGGCTGACGGTCGTCACGGGCAGATATCTTGCCTCGGACCACTGGACGCCCGCTAGCGAATCTCCGCTGCCTCCGGCGCGGGAAGGCCACGACCTCGTCGACCTGGTGGCCCACGGACTCCTCTTGCTGTTCGGCGGTCGGACCCAGGTGGGGCTCGGCTCGACCGGACTTCTCGACGACACGTGGACGTACGATCCGGCCACGGACGTGTGGAAGGAGCGAGCTCCGGCGGAACGGCCCTCGGCCCGGACCAGTTTTGGAATGGCCTACGACGCCCGATCGGACCGGGTCGTGCTCTTCGGGGGATTCACGGCGAGTGGCGCGGATAGCGAGACGTGGTCGTACGACGCTGCCGGAGACCGGTGGACGCAGATGCGTCCAGCGAAGCCCCCCGCGCCTCGTTACAACCACGCGATGGCATACGACGCGCAGTCGGATCGCGTCGTTCTGTTCGGAGGCGACACGGGGACCGAGCTGAGCGGCGAGACCTGGTCCTACGACGTCGATTCCGACACGTGGGCGCTCATGCGATCCCCCGTCGCTCCTTCCGCCCGGCGAGGCACCGCGATGGCCTACGATTCGGCGTCCGATCGGATCGTGCTTTTCGCGGGCGAAGGAGAAGGCGTCCGCAACGACACATGGTCCTACGATTTCGATTCGAATCGTTGGTCACTCGAGCCCAGCGTGTCGGTCCCCCGGTTCCGGTCCCTCCATGCGATGGCCTACGACATCGCGAAGGACCGCGTCGTCCTGTACGGCGGGGCGACGATCTTCACGCGATCGCCGGAGCCCGTGGACGACACGTGGGCATACGACCTCGAATCTCGCAGCTGGACGATGATGTCCCCCTCGTCGAAGCCGCCGCGGCTCTACGGGCATGGGGTGGCGTACGACCGGGTCACGGGCCGGACCGTCCTATTCGGAGGCTTCACAGCCTTGATCTCGCCCGGTCCCGGCTCGTTTGGCGTGGTCGATGAGACATGGACGTACGACCTCGCGGCGGACGCGTGGACGCCCGCGAGCGTCTCGGCCGTGCCTTCCGCGCGCGGGGGCCACTCGATGACCTACGTGGCGGGGTCCGATCGGATCCTCCTCTTCGGAGGCAATACGTTGAGCGGAGCGAGCGATGAGACCTGGTCGTACGATGTCGACACGGACGCCTGGACGAACATGAACCCGCCGGTCCGCCCGTTCGCGCGGCTCGCGGCGGCTCTGGCCTACGACGCGCAATCGGATCGCGTCGTCCTGTTCGGCGGAGGAACCGTGGGCGCGGTGTTCGGGGACACGTGGTCCTATGACTTCGCTTCGAACACCTGGACGAAGATGCAACCCGTGGTGACTCCGACCGTGCGGTCGGGAGTCGCGATGGCATACGACGCGCAATCGGATCGCATCATCCTCTTCGGGGGTACTGGCCTCCTCGGGAGCGCGGACGACACGTGGGTGTACGACCTCGACGGCGACACTTGGACAGAGATGAGCCCGGCCGTCCGGCCACCCGCTCGCGCGGGTCACGCCATGGCCTACGATGGGCAATCAGACCGCGCCGTGATGTTCGGCGGTTTCGACGTCACGGGTACACTGGACGACACATGGACCTATGACCTCGAGGGAAACTCCTGGTCCGAGACGCGCAGCTCGGGGCGGCGTCCGTCCCCCCGCGAGGGCCACGCAATGGCGTACGACGCCAAGATCGACCGAGTCATCTTGTTCGGAGGAAGGGACTCGACGACGGAGGGGGACACTTGGTGGTACGACGTTGACACTGACACGTGGACGATCCGCGCGGTCTCCCTGGCGCCGCCCCCGCGGTTGCGCCATGGGATGGCCTACGACGCGCAGTCCGCCCGGACGGTCCTATTCGGAGGTTTCACGGCGGACGGCGTCCGCCTCGCGGATACATGGATTTACGAGGCGCTGATCGCCCCGTGACGAGATCCGCCTAGGTCGGGTCCCCGAACGTCAGGTAGTGCCACCCTTTCCGGACCTGGTCCGCCAGGTCGACGTACACGTGCTTGACGTTCGTGTACTCCTCGAGGCTCAAGATCGAGAGGTCCTTCCCGAACCCGCTCTGCTTGTACCCGCCGTGGGGCATCTCGCTCGTCAGGGGCAGGTGATCGTTGATCTCCGCGGCCCCGAACCGTAGGGCGTTCGCGACCCGGAACGCGCGCTGCACGTCCTTCGTCCAGACGCTCGAGTAGAGCCCGTACACGACGCTGTTTGCGATCTCGATCGCGTCGTCCTCCGTCCGGAACCTCGTCGCGGTGACCGCCGGACCGAAGACCTCTTCCTTCGCGATTCGCATATCCGGGCTCACGTCGGAGAAGAGGGTGGGCGGGTAGTACCACCCCTTGTCGAGTCCCTTGCCCTTCGGTCTCGTGCCGCCGATCTGGAGTTTCGCGCCGTCGTCCTTCGCGATGTCGACGTACTGCTCGACCTTCTCACGCTGCTTCTGGGACACGAGTGGACCGAGGTCCGTGGACCGCTCGAGCGGATCGCCCATGCGGATCGTCTTCAAGCGGTCCGTGAACCGCTGGACGAACTTGCCGTAGACCTTGTCCTGAACGATGAACCGCGCGGCCTGGGTGCAGTCCTGCCCGCCGTTCACCATGGAGGCGGCGACGGCGCCCTCGACGGCGGCGTCGAAGTTCGCGTCTTCGAACACGATGAAGGGAGCCTTCCCCCCGAGCTCGAGATGGAGCCTCTTCACGTTCGCGGCGCCGGACTTCATGATCTCCTTGCCCGTCGCCGTGTCGCCCGTCAGGGACACCATGTCCACCTTGTCCGACGAGGCGATTTCCTCGCCGATCAATGCGCCCGGTCCCGTGAGGACGTTCACGGCGCCGGGCGGGAGGCCCGCCTTGTCGACGAGCTTCGCAAGTTCGATCGTCGTGAGGGGCGTGAGGGACGCCGGCTTCAAGACGACCGTGTTCCCCGCCGCAAGGGCGGGGGCGATCTTCCAGATCGCCATCATGAACGGGTAGTTCCATGGGGTGATCGAACCGACGACCCCCACCGGCTCCCGACGGAGGATGCTCGTGGCCCCGTACGCATAGTCCATCGATGCGGGGCCCATGAGGGTCCGTCCCGCGCCCGCCATGAACCTCAGGTTGTCCACGCTGAACGGGATGTCCCCGTCCCGAGCCTGCTTGATCGTCTTGCCTTGGTTCTTCGTTTCGAGGAGCGCTAGCCGGTCCATCTCCGTCTCGATCAACGAGGCGAGCTTGAACAGGGCCGCTGCGCGGTCCCCGGGGGTCATCCGAGGCCACTTTCCCTTGTCGAACGCCTCCCGGGCCGCGTCGATTGCCGCGCGGGCGTCTGTCTTACCGGACTTCGGCACCTCCGCGAGCTTGACGCTTGTGGCCGGGTTGATCACCGCTTGCGTCTCTTCACTGTCCGCCGGGGTCCATTCCCCTCCAACGTAGTTGAGGTACTCGGGCTTGCCCAAGGGATCCTCCTCCGA
This sequence comes from Thermoplasmata archaeon, assembly GCA_035283405.1. GTDB lineage: Archaea > Thermoplasmatota > Thermoplasmata > RBG-16-68-12 > RBG-16-68-12 > RBG-16-68-12. The sequence goes on from DATEUA010000057.1 coordinate 10,094, forward strand.
AAGGCGGCCCCACAACGGCGCGGCTCGCTAAGTACGTTTCGAGACCTGTGGCGGGTGCGGGGCAATCCACCCCCTACGTTTCGGACGATGCGACAGCTAGCGTCCCTTCTTGATCGGCGTCGTGCCGGAGCCTTCGTTCCGCGGGCCTCGGGGCTTCGTCGCGCTCTCGAGCTCGCGGTCCGCGAATTCGAGGGCTCCCGAGACGAGAGTTCCCGCGGCGCGGATCAGAGCATCCGCGAACTTGCCTCCCGCGGTGGACGCATCCTCGAGGCGTTCGCCCAAGGTCTTCAGGTACGTCATCCCGACCCTCATGGGCGCGCCGGCCCAAAAACCCGTCGCTCAGGCCCGAAGCTTTTCGATGGCCGCCGGGAACGCCTGCGTGAATCGGCGGCAGCCCTCCTCCGAGATCGTGAAGGAGACGCGCAGGAATTTCGAACCGGACTTCCTGGATACGTAGGAACCCGCCCGGGTGTGGATCAGGTGATCCCTCAGGAGGGCGGATTCGAGGTCCTCGGGTCGAACCCCAGACGCGCTCACGTCGATCGCGAACATGTTCGCCTTCGCGGGGTACACGGGGAGGAAGGCCCCGTCCACCTTGCCGACGGCGGCGCGGATCGACTTCTGGTTGGCCGCGCACACGCGGAGGACCTCGGGGAGCCATTCCGATTTCGTCCGGAGGGCGGCGAGCGCGGCCCGTTGCGCGACGACGTTGACCCCGAGGACGTTCGTGTCGAACTTCCGGACGGTCTTCAGGAGGTCCTTCGGGCCGAGGATCGCGCCGACGCGCATCCCGGCGAGGCCCGCGGCCTTACTGAGGGAGTACGAGATCAGCGTGCGGTCCGGGACGAACTCGGTCGTGAGGGCATGATCGGGGCTGAAGTCGCGGTACGTGACGTCGTCGATCAGAAGGAGGTCGTGGTCCTCCGCAATCTCGCAGAGCCCCTTCACCTGCGTGCGCGAGTACCCCGAGCCGAGGGGGTTGTTCGGGTCCACGAGGAGGAGCATCTTCGTCGCCGGCGTAACGGCCGCGTTCGCCATTTCCGGCGTGACGACGTACGGGTCGCGATAGATGTCGATCTCGATGGGCTTGGCCCCCGACATCGCAATCTGGTCGTGGATCGGGAAGAACGACGGGTCCGTCGCGAGGACCTCGTCCCCGGGTTTCAATAGGGCACGGGTCGCGATGTACTCCCCTTCAATCCCGCCGTTCGTGAGGAGGATGTCGAAGTCCTCGATCCCCAGGTCCGCCGTCACGGCCTCCGGCAGGCCGAAGACGCCGGGCCGGTACGGGTAGAGGTTGAACTCGCGCGCGTCCACGCTCGCTCGGATTGCATCGAGGACCGCCGGATGCATCGGGAGCGTGTTCGTGTTCTGGGACATCCACACGACCTCGTCCCGGTGGCGGTGCGCGAACTCGAAGGGGTCGAACGAAGTCATCCGTCGCGGAAAGTCCGCTCGCCCGGATATCCGTTGTGGTCGATCGCCTCGCGCGTCTGCATGGGTGGCAGGGAGTTGGGCGTGGCGTGTCTTCGCGGGCCCACGACGTGCCGACCCGTACGTCTCCGACCTCGAGACGACGGACGTCGATCCGGTCCTGATCCTAGGAGGCGTCGCGGAGCCGAACGGGATTCGCTTTCACGCGGCGGTCATCGATTGCTCCGCGCTCCGACAGGCGATCGACGATCCGCGACCCGCGGTTGCAGGGGCGGCGAAGGAGACGGCGACGGAAATCGTCGCGCGTCGTTCCCCGAGAAAGCCTTAAACCGACGGGACCCTTCGCCGGGCCCGCGGGCTCGTGGTCTAGTGGTTATGACGTCACCCTGACACGGTGAAGGTCACCGGTTCGAATCCGGTCGAGCCCATTCGATTTCCGCCAGATCGGTCCTCCGATCGCCGGGGATGGCCTTGGGGCTGCCTACGTGACCAACGGGTCGCGGGTCGCTCGATGTTCCATGCGCCGAGCCCTATCGGCTCGACGATTTTCACGTCTAGTCGTATCGGAATTTTTAGGCTATCCTAATATTCCGTTAGGCAGCGAATATAACAGCGTAATAGATGTAGGCCCAGGGTGTGCGCCTCCCTCGCGAGGCGACAATCATGGCCGAGAAGCCGCACCTCCTGTGGCAGACCAAGGATCTTCTGAAGAAGACCGGGGAGGGAACGTATCTCCTGGATGCCCAAGGGTACACGTGCCCGTATCCGCAATTGCTCGCGCGGACCGCCTTCGGTCTCATCGAGACCGGAGCCCGACTCGACATTCTCACGGACAATCCGTCTTCCTGTGAGAACGTTCCCACGTCCGTGCGCAACCTCGAACAGAAGGTCCTCGGTGTGCAGCCCGTCTCGCCAGGCCTCTGGAAGATCGTCGCCCAGAAGGTGAGGTAGATGTCCCGGCTTCGCAGGATCTTCCTCGAGCCCTTCTCTCCCTACGTGGCCGCGGTGCTCTTGGCCCTGGGCAGTGCGCTCTTCGCCCTCGCCCTCGGAGGGAAGCTCTGGGGCATAACGACGGGCGAATCACAACTCGGAGGGCACTTCGTGGAAGCCCTCGGCTGGCAGGTGGACGAGCTCCCGTACTTCCAGAAGTTCAGCCTCCCGCCGATCCTCACCTCGGGGCCCCAGGTCCACGTCTTCGGCCTCCTCCTCGGCGGTCTCCTTGCGGCCCTTCTTCTTGGAGAATTCGCGATTCGCGCGGTGCCCGGACGGAGACAGTTCGTCGCGGCGGTGGTGGGCGGAATCCTCTTGGGATATGGGAGCCGCTTGGCGGCGGGATGCAACATCGGGAACTTTTGGAGCGCGTTCCCGAGCGCGGGCGTGAACGCGGTCACGTTCTTCGCGGGCGTTCTCCTCGGAGCTTTCCTCACGGTCCGCACGGTCGTCGAGCGAGGGCTGCTTCTGTCCCCGCCTTGGAGGCTTTCGGTGACCTTCCTCCCTCGAAGGCAGCGGATCCTCGGCGTTGTCGTCCTCGCTTTCCTCATCGTCCTCACCCTCGTGGCCCAGCCGAGTCTCGTCGTGGGAGCCTGGTTATGGTTCGGGGTGTTCGCCGCGTACGTCGGCTATCGGAGCCGACTGTGTTTCGCGTCGGCGTATCGGGATCTCTTCGTCCGCGGAGCGCGCAGCGGTCGGAACGCTGCTGCGGTGGCCTTCGGGCTGCTCCTGCAGGCCGCCATCTTCCTCCCGCTGGCCGTTGGCGGCACGAAGCTCGACTACTCCCTCGCCGCGGGCCAGGGCCAGTTCCAGGTGTTGATTGGGGGCTTCCTCTTCGGAATCGGCGCGGTCCTCCTTGGCGGGTGCATCTTTAGCAGCGCGTACCGCGCGGGCGCGGGCCAGGTCACCGCCCTCATCGGCTGGCTGTCGACGGTCTTCGTCGGGATGCCCCTCTTGAGCCTGCACTGGGACTTCTGGTACAACGCCGTGCCACGCTTCCTACCAAGGGCAACCCTGTGGGACTATGGTCCCAGCTACGGACTCCTCATCGCGGGGCTGGTACCTGCAGCTTGGCTCCTGTACGCGCTCCGCGTGGACGGGGTGCTACCCCGGATCCTCTCGAGGAAACGTCGCGCGGCGGAGGGCGCATGACAGGTCTGCGGACGAGCGGCCAGGCTTGGGACACGCCCGCAGCACCTGGAAGAATCCCAAGTGGCTGGGGGCTCTCTATCGCCACCGATCGAAGGCATGCGCCACGCGGGCATACAATAGGGGGGCCTCATTCTTCGTGATCGCACGAGAATCGCTCTAGAAAACGTGGGTAGGCTGCCCGGGCGCCGCGAATTCCCAGGCTTTCATCCCGGGCGCGATTGCCGTGAATCCGTGAGCCGGACTGGCGACACGCCGCACTCTACTGGCGTTCACACCGAGAGGACAAGGAGGATGACGCCCATTGCGAGCATCGTCGCGGCGGTCGCGATCCTCAACGTGCCCGCATGTCTCCGCTCCCACCGCGCGACAGCCAGGGCCACACGCCGGTTCGAGACGCCCACGAGCACCGCGAGAAGCGGAAGGATGTACATCCCGTTGTAGAGGTACAGGTAAACGAGGCCTTCCAGGAATGTTCCGTTCGCCGCGATGAGGCTCAGGATGGCCACGTAGACGCCGCCGGAACAGGGGAAGGTGCACAGGCCCACGAGGAGGCCCGCCGCGGTGGCTCCCGGCAGAGAGCCCTGCAAGATTCGGCCCTTGATTCGCAGCCACGCCGCCCCCGGCATGTGGGCCAAGGAGGGGAGGTGGAGGGCGGGGAACGCGGCAGCAGCGAGGGTCCAGGCGCCGAGGCCGATGACCCCCACGGCGGCGATCTTCGCGATGAGATGCGGATCCTCGCTGACGACGATAGCCCGTAGGAGGCCAAGGCCGATTAGGAAATACACAACAAGGACCGCGTAGGCGTACAGGGAGCCCATCTTCCAGACCTCCCGACGGGGCGCACGAACCGCATACAGGAAGGCCACAAAGAAGAGGAGGACCGCGAAGGCACATGGATTGAGGCCGTCTAGGAAGCCGGTCGT
>DATEUA010000058.1:0-11377 GCA_035283405.1 Thermoplasmata archaeon
GATGATGAATTCGAAGCTGCAGGGCAGCTCCCCTTCCACGTCGAGGATCGCCTGGAGGGCGTTGAAGTAGGCGCGGAGCGGGCCCTTGTTGTTCGACGCGCCTCGAGCGATGATGCGGTCTCCTTTGATCTCGGCGGCCCAGGGCGGTGAGACCCATTCGTCAAGGGGCTCGGGAGGCTGCACGTCGTACATGTCGTACCGCAGGAGGGTGGCGTCCGAGGCCCCTTTGATTCCGCCGATTACGAGGGGATGAGTCTTCGTGGGAACGACGCGGGCCCAGCCGCCGAGGTCTTTGATGTACTGGGCCGTCATCTCTGCGGTTTCGGGGATGCCTTCGCCCGTGATGGCCACGGACGGCTGGCGCAAGTACTCTTGGATGTTTCGGAGATGATCCTCGAAACATTCATCCACGCGGGCGTGAACTTTCTCGAGGAGTCCTTGCAAAGCCATGAGAGCATGAACGCGGAAGCCCTGAAAAAATTGCCGGAGTCGGGTTCTCCGGTTGTCCCTCGCACCCAATCGAATCGCAGCGGGCGTCCTAACTGGATTTCGTGAGCGCATCGGGCAGCGGAGATCTCGGGATCCCAGAAGGCCTAGTTCAAGAGTTGAAACCCGAACCAACACGAAAAGGCCTTGCCGTCGGGCGGGCATGTGCGGTCCGTGGCAGGCCACGGTTCCGGAGCCTCCACCCGGGAAGTCCGGGATCGTCCGGGATTTCCCTGGGTCGTCTTAGCGCTCGGTCCGGCGATCGTCGCAACCGCTTCGGGCGCCGCCTTGTCTGTCTTGTCTTTCGAACCGAACACGGACTACATCCACATCGAGCCTTGGCTCGTAGACCTAGGCGGGGGTCGATTCGCCGCGGAGTTCGTAACGTACGGTCGGTCGGCGTCCGCAGTGCGATACGGCGTTCTAGCCGCCGGCGGGAACTGGATTGTGAGCCCGCGCCCGGTTACGCCCACATACGGATATTTCCTCTACCCGATCACCGCGTATGCCGTATCTGACGGCACTGGTCGGATCCACGTCGTCTGGAACCTAATCGACTCGGATCGAGCGCTCGAGTCGTTCCACTACTTACAGCTGGATTCGGAAGCCCACCTTCGTGTCTCCGTGGGTCCCGTGGGAGCTGCGAGCGTAGCTCAAAATTTCGGGGTTCGTCCGCAGACTCCCGGGATCACCGTAACGACGGACCAAGTCCATGTGTACTGGAACTCAAACGGGACGGGGTTGAAGGCGGTCCTCGACATGGAAGGCCGGGTCCTCGTTCCCGCAGCGCCGACGGCCCCGGGGGACAATGCGACCGCTCCGCCTCCTCGCGAATCGAACCCCGCTCTTGGAATTCTCAATGCTGAGGCGAGTGTCATCCGGGACACAAGCGGAGGGACCTACTACCTCTGGGTGAGCTCGTCTTTCGGCGGAAGCCCGAGGTTCCCGGCCTCGGAGTACAACCTCGCTTTCGCACGAACCGGGACAGGCGGATCCGATTCGGCAGTCCTGTACTCCACCCTGGATTCGTGGTGGCTCTCAAAACCTTCCGTGTTCGCAGGAATCGCGCTCGCCGCGGGCGGGACGCCTGCGGTTGGATTCTTCGGAATCTTCACTGCCCGGTGGGTTTCTCGGCGGCGTCGGCCGCGCTGACCTACGCGTTCGTTGCAGCCGCCATCCACACTTCCCCGAGGCGAACAAACGACTTACGGTCGTCGAGATCTCGATTGGTGGACGGACGCGCCGGGATTTGAACCCGGGAAAACCGGCTTAGGAGGCCGGTGCCCTATCCATGCTAGGCCACGCGTCCAAGCTTGGAAGGAACGGATCTCGGTTAAAGATTCCGAGAACCGGCGTCGGTCAGAGTTCTTCCGGCTCCTTCTCGGCCTTAGGTGGACGCTTCGGCGGCCCTTTCGCTTCAGGGACCGCGCGCTTCCTCGTCGCCTTTTTCGGCTTGGGCTTGTCCTCCGGAGCAAGCGTTTTCACTTCGGCGGCTCCCTCGGGCGCTCCTTCCGCCCCGGCGGGCTTTCCCTCGGGCTTCGGTTCCGCCTTCTTCTCGTACTCCTCGAGGAAGCGGATGATCTTAAGGTCCGTGAGCTCTCGCAGGTCCGCGATCACACGGAATTTCGAGACGAACCATTTCTCGTCGGTCTTGCAGATGTCCGGGAGCCGGATGTCCGCGTGATCGCCTTTGATGTCGATCTTGAATTGTTCCGCGAGCCCGTACCCCATGTCTAGAATCGCGCGGGTGCGCTCCTCCGATCCCGAGGCCTTGCGGAGGACCTTGAACCCGTACTTCAGGGTCTTGCCCGCAAGGGGATTATTGAAATCCATTCGGACGCGCCCTGCCGCGACGGCCGTCACGGTCCCTCGACGCCCGCTGATCGAGACCTCCATGCCGACCTCTGGGTTGATCTCCTGCCGGAGGAACTCCCGCTCCGTCTTGAGTTCAACGAGGCGCGGGTCACGCCCGCCCGCCCCCTTCTCCGCGGGGAGGGTGACCTCCTTGGATTCGCCCACTTTCGAGCTGAGGATTGCCTCGTCGAGGCCCGCGAAGAGACGCGCGTGCCCCACGACGACCGGCACTTCCTGGTAGATCTTCTTCTCCTCGAACTTCCCTTCCTTCTTCGCGACCTCCTCGTGGGTGGTGTCGAAGAGGGTCAAGGTGCCGTTGGGGTTCACCGTCCAGCCGTCGTACTCGACCCAGACGATGTCTCCTTTCGCGATCGTGTCGGAGGCCACAGGCTCACCGTAGGAAGGTCTCGGAAAGGACATGCTCCCTTAAAGGTTGCGGGATGCCCGCTCGGCCGGCGGGAACGGAGGACTCACTTCACCATTCCGATGGCCACGGAGATCCGCTTGTACCGGTTCCGGATCGTCACCTCGGTGACCCCCGCGACCTCCGCGACCTCTTTCTGGGTGCAAGGCTTGGCGCACAGAATCGCCGAGATGTAGATTGTCGCCGCGGCGACGCCGCTCGGGGCGACGCCGGACGCGAGCTCGTCCTTCTCGACCTTGTCCAGAATCTCACGCGCTTTGCGCTGGACGTCCATGTCGAGGTTCAAGCGGTTGCAGAACCGCGCGATGTAGTCCCGCGGGCTCTGTGGAAGCAGCCTGAGGGCCAGCTCGCGCACGAGAGTCCGGTACGTCCGGCCGATCGACTTTCGGTCCACGTTCGACTTCGAGGCGATTTCGTCGAGCGTCCTCGGCACCCCGCACTGTCTGCAGGCGGCGTACAGGGTCGCGGCGACCACTTCGTCGATCGACCGCCCCCGCACCAGGTTCTTGAGGGACGCCCGGCGGTACAGGACCGCGGCGGATTCCCGCACATGTCTCGGAAGCCCCATCTTCGAGGCCATCGTGTTGATCTCCGTGAGTCCCTGGGCGAGGGACCGTTCCCCGCTCTTCGACGTGCGGATGCGGTGCTGCCACTTTCTGAGCCGATAGATCTGAGCACGGGACTTGTGAGGGATCTGCCGCCCGTAGGCGTCCTTGTTCCGCCACCCTATCGAGGTCGAGAGGCCCTTGTCATGGGCCATGATCGTGCTCGGCGGGCCGGCCCGCTCGCGCGACTCCCGTTGCTCCGAGTCGAACGCCCGCCACTCGGGGCCCTCGTCGATGATCATGTCGTCCAGGACTAGGCCGCAGTCGTTGCACACGATCTCGGCGCGTTCGTAGTCGCGGACCAGGTGCTCGCCCGTACATTCCGGGCACTTCGTCACAATCTCGATTTCTCTCACTGTATCGAGTCCTCCCCCACGAGAATTCGATGTGGAACCTACAAAGTAGGAATTATATAAGGCTTCCCCAGCGTACCGCCCCCCGCGGTGACAAATCCGCGACCTAACGTCCCCTCACCGCCTTCCGACCGCAGGGAGCGTCCTGATTTTCCTTCCGGCCCGAGTTCCGCGATTGGATGACGACCCGCGGATCGTGCCGCCATGGGTGTGACTCGCAAGGAATCGTCGCTCCCTCTCTCGCCACTCGTTCGGGGAACCGGCTAGGCGGTCATCTCGACGAACTCCCCGTTCCGCAGCATTCTCCACCGCCCCGGGAGGTTCGGGAGGACCTCGGAGCATAGGACCGTCATGCCTCCCGATTCGGTCGCATGGAGGGTATAGTACGGGACGCACGTCCGGGCGTCGCGGTGGGCCACGATCCGATCTCCGTCGAGCATGACGAACGTGTACGACTCGACCTTCCGAGGCCACTCTCGGTCGAGTCCGTCCTTCGCCTTCGCGACCGCCTGCTTGAAGTCCGCGAGGGGCCTCTGGGCCGACCCGAGCGCATCCAGGAACCGGTCGAAGATCTCCTGGGAGTCGATCTTCCCGGCCCGAAGGCCGTACCCCTCGATTTCCCCGTTGTGGGCGAAGAACACGACCCGCCCGTCGACCTCCCGTCGGAACGGATGCGCGTACTCCTCCCGGATGCTGTCCCGCAAGCTCGACCGCCGCACGTGGGCGACGAGCAGCAGGGGCGGGCTGCAGTCTCGGGCGATGCGCTTCACGGCCTCCTCGTACCTGGGATCCGCCGACGCCTTCGCCGCGCCCCGTGCGTAGAACTCCCCGTCCTGCGCGACGCAAGAGATTCCCCAGCCGTCCGGATGTCCGGGCTTCGGGTTCGGCTGGGGGCACCCGAAGGCGACGAACGTCTTCCCGGTGTCGGAGAGAGACCGGAAGGCGAGGAGGATGTCGCTCGGGACCGTCGTGCGGCTAACGACTGCGAGCATCCGGCACATGTCAGCCCAGCTTGTATCCGATCTTGCGCAGGAACGCGATCCGTTCGGCTCGATCCTTCTCGTCCTCGATCCCCTTCGACCGATCCCCGTCCACGACCCCGAGCACGCCCCGGCCCTTCGCCGTCTTCGCGACGACCACGTCGATCGGGTTCGCCGTCGCGGCGTAGATTGACACGACCTCCGGGACCTCTCGGATCGCTCGAAGGACGTTGATCGGGTACGCGTCTCGCAGGAACGCGATGAAGAAGTGCCCCGCACCGACGGCGAGGGCGTTCCGCGAGGCGAGGTCCTTGAGCGCGTCGTCGTTCCCCTCCACACGGACGAGGCACGGCCCGGAGGCTTCGCAGAAGGCCACGCCGAACTTGATGCCCGGCACCGAGTTCACGAGGGCCTCGTAGGCGTCCTCCGCGGTCTTGATAAAATGCGTCTGCCCGAGAATCACGTTCAGCCCGTCGGGGTTGTGGATCGGCACAAGCTCCGTCTCGACGGCCATCGACGATGCATCCGGAACAGCCGATAAAAGGCTTCCCCGCGCGAGTCCCGGGCGCAGATCTTCTGGACAGAACCGCGAACCCGGACGTGGAGCCTCCGGTGTCGCATGTGGCGTCGCCGAACGCCCCGGATTCCTGACGGCCGTTCCTCGGCGGGTACGTTACATGCACGCGCAAGCGAGACAGGTTCAGAGGGACCTAGGACGCCCGCATGGCACAGCTGAAGGGTCTGTGGTCCGCCCTCCTTGATGTCGCGGACCCTCAGGACCGCGAGGACCTCGCGCTCGTCGCCGTCGCGATCCAGGTGCACTTCGCCGGGCGCGCGGCCCGAGAGCGGTCCGTCGCGGAGTACATGGCGGCGCGATTCGGATGGTCCACGGCTCGCACGAGACGTCGGCTCGACGCCCTCGTGGACCTCGGCGTCGTCCGGTGCACGCGGGACCTCGCGGACAACTGGACGAAGGTCTTCGAGGTCGTGGACCGCCCGCACGTACCCGCGGCCTTCGCGGTCGAGATGGGCGCGTAGGGATCAGGGGCCCGGGCGGGTCGTCGCCTCGCGCACGGCCTCGAGGAAGCCGGAGGCCTGCAGCGGATGGAACGTCAGCATGAAGAAGTCCGCCGCGGCCAGCACGAAGATCTCCGGGGGCGGTTTCCGCAGGGACCGATGTCGGATCGCCGCGAGCTCCTCGCCTGGCCGGAAGTCGAACGGCACGCCCTCCCTCGCTCCCGTCCGAACGAGCCGCCGGGTGGCGCTCCCTCGCCGCGTGACGAGCTCCTCGTACAGGCGCGATCCGACGGGGCTGGCGAATGCGTACGCAACGGCCGCCGGAGGCTCCGCGCGGATCGGCAACGCGTCCTCCTCGAGGACGAATCCGAACGTGAACCCGGCGACGGCGCCGCGGCGGACGCGGGAGAAGCGGAACCCGACGAACCCGGAGGTCTTCACCCGTCGTCGGCGGAAGTTTTCCATCGGCCACTGAAGCGGCCGCTGGATTCGCTTCCACGTTGCCTCAATTTCCGGAGGCGGATCCGCCACGCGGCCGAATCCGGACGGGGGGGCATAAGGGCTCCGACGCGAGCCTTATCTGACGACCCCGCATCTGTGGGGCTGCATGCGACGCCCTTGGGCGATCGGATCCGTCGCGGCGGGATCCGTCCTCGTCGCATACGCGGTCGCATCGTTCCTCCTGAACCTCGGTGGCGAGGACGTCGCGGAGACCCTCGGCGGCACGGCGCTGATCCTCGGAGGCTTCTTGCTCGTGGAGGGGGCCCTCGCCCTGCGTCGTTCCGCCCTCGTGCGCCAAGAAGGCGGGAGAAGTCCTAAATAGCCCCGCGGAGTCCCGCGCCCTCGGCCCTCCCGGGTGATCCCTTGCCGGACTCCTTCGAATCATGCCGCGGCCATGGGTCGGGGACGTGGGACAAAGCGTTCGCCTCCCCGGACGCGCCAGAGCATCCGCCCCGCGACCGGACCTTCCTGCTTCACCATGTGCGGCTCGACATCGACGTGGACGACGTCGCCGGCACGGTGTCGGGGACGGCGACGCACCGCCTCTCCCCGATCAACGACGGGCTCCGGTCCGTGACCTTCGACGCGGGGGACCTCACAATCAAGCGCGTCCTCGATTCGGAGGGCAAGGCCCTCGAATGGGACCATGTGGGCGAGGTCTTCACGGTGCGCCTCGCTCGCCCGAAGAAGGCCGGCGAGGTGTTCGAGCTCCGCGTCCGGTACGCGGCGAAGCCTCGGGTCGGCCTGTACTTCAAGGCTCCGGACAAGGCGTACCCGAAGCGGGCGCGGATCGCGTGGACCCAGGGCGAGGACATGGACAACCGGTACTGGTTCCCCTCGTACGACTATCCGAACCAGCGATTCACCTCGGAGGTCGTCGCGACGGTCGACGATCGCTACGAGGCCCTGAGCAACGGTCGTCTCGTCCGCGTGGCGCACGACAAGGGCCGCAAGAGGAAGACCTTCCACTGGTCCCTCGACAAGCCCCACTCGAACTACCTGATCGCCCTCGCGGTCGGCCGGTTCGATTCGAAAGAGTGGACCGTCGACGGACTCCCGGTGCAGGCGCACGTGCCGAAGGGGCTCGGCGGCTACCTCGACCGCGCGTTCGGGAACGTCCCGGACATGGTCCGCTACTTCGGGCGCGCGACGGGCCTGAAGTATCCCTGGCCCCGCTACGACCAGGTGTGCGTCCCCGAGTTCATCGCCGGAGGGATGGAGAACTCGTCGATGACCCTCCTCTACGAGTACTGCCTCGCGGACCCGCCCGCGTATCCGGACTACCAGCCGGAAAGCCTCCTCGCCCACGAGCTCGCGCACCAGTGGTTCGGGGACTGGATCACGACGAAGTCCTGGGGCCACATCTGGCTCAACGAGTCGTTCGCGACGTACTTCGACATCCTGTGGTGGGAGCACTTCCTTGGGAAGGACGAGGCCCTCGTCCGCCTCCAGGAGGATCGGGTCGCCTACCTCGAGGAGGCCGCAGAGACGTACAAGCGGCCGATCGTCACCCACCGGTTCCTCGAGTCGTCGGACATGTTCGACCGGCACACGTACGAGAAGGGCGGAAACGTCCTCCACATGATGCGGTTCGTCCTGGGGGACGACCTCTGGTGGAAGGGGATCCGTCACTACGTGACAAAGCACTCCGGGCAGAACGTGGAGACGAACGACCTGAAGATCGCGATCGAGGAGGCGACGGGTCGGAACCTGGACGGATTCTTCGACCAGTGGCTGTACAAGGCGGGCCACCCGGAGTTCGAGGTCTCGTGGTCCTACGACGAGAAGGCGAAGCAGGTCGCCCTCAAGGTGAAGCAGACCCAGGAGGTCAAGGACCTCGTGCCCCTCTTCAAGACGCCCGTGGACCTCGAGGTGTTCGGGGAGGGCCGGTCGTGGCGGGAGCGGGTCCATGTCGAGAAGGCGGAGCAGGTGTTCTTCCTCGAATCCCCGAAGCGGCCCAAGGGGGTCGTCTTCGACCCGGACGACGTGATCCTGAAGAGCCTGACGTTCAAGAAGGAGAAGGACGAGCTCCTCTGGCTCCTCGCGCACGCGAAGGGCGTCGGCCCGCGGATTGCGGCGTGCAAGGGCCTCGCGCGGTTCCTCGCGGCGGAGGACGCGGTCGAGGGCCTCCGGAAGGTCCTCACGAAGGATCGGTTCTGGGCCGTCCGCCGGGAGGCCGCGGCGGCCCTCGGCGAAATCGGCTCCGCGGGCGCGCGGGACACGCTCCTGGAGGGCGTGCGGGACAAGGACAGTCGCGTGCGGCGCGGCGTGTACCGGGCCCTCGGCAAGTTCCGCAACGACGACGTCGCCCTGAAAGCCCTCGAGACGGCGTACGCCCAGGACGGATCCCATTATCCGATGCAGACGGCCGCGCTGGCCCTCGCGGAGACGCGGCATCCGAAGGCGTTCGATGCGATCGTGAAGGGGATGGACCGCACGTCCCACGTCGAGATCGTCGCACGAGGGGCCTGCATGGCCCTCGCGAACCTGCGCGACGAACGAGGGATCGAGCGGCTCAAGGAACGGACCGCCTACGGTCGGCACGAGCTCGTCCGGTACACGGCGGCGTGGGCCCTCGGCAAGCTCGGCTCGTTCCACGAGGACCGGCGGGACGAGGTCATGGATCACCTCACGGGAATGCTCCGCGACCCGAACTATCGCGCCCGCCTGGGTGCCGCGATCGGTCTCGGCGAGCTCCGCTACAAGAAGGCGGTCCCCGAACTGGAGAAGGCGGCGGACGGAGAGCTCGTAGGCCACCTCCGGACGTACCTGCGCGCGTCGATCCGGTCGATCCGCGAGTTGCACGCCGAGGGGGCAAAGCGGCTCGAGCAGCAGGAAGAGCTCGACAAGCTGAAGGACGAGAACAAGGATCTCCAGCGCCGCGTCCAGGGGCTCGAGTCGAAGGTCGAGGGCCTCGCGAAGCGGCGCCGGTGACTAGCGGATCTCGCCGCACTCCGGGCACACGACAACGGTCCATGGCATCCGGTGCCCGCATCGGGGACAGGGCTCCGTCGGGATCCTTCGAAGCCCGGGCCACGCCGCGACGACCGTCGTCGCGAACAGCCCCGTGAAGGTCCCGAGGAGAAGCGTGCCCAGGTTCACCTCGAAGCCCAGAGGGCCTCTCAGCTCGACGCCCCAGACGAACCCGAGGGCCGCCCCCACGACGGTCCAGACGATCGGGTTCACGCGGCCGCCCGCCACGGGTCGGCAAAGCGCGCGGGTCTATTAACGCTCCTCTCCCGGATCCGCTCCGAAACCTTTTTGTCGTTCCTGGGATTCGTTCTGCCTCCGCATGAGGGACATCCGAGTGAACCGCCGCGTGAGGGCGGGGAAGCACGGGATCCTCGAGGTGTTCCCCGGAATCGACCGGAGGGCCGCGTTCCGCGCGCTCTTCCCGGACGGGCTCCGGGAGGACGTCCTGCGGGACTGCAAGATCGACGTCGTGTCGGAGGACATGTACATGTACATCGACGCGGAGGCGGGCAACGTCGTGGCGGGACTCGAGTACCTCCGCACCGGCGAGGGTCACATCCTGTACCTCGACATCCTCCACGAGCTCACCCACATCCGGCAGTGGCACGACGGGAAGGAACTGTGGGATCGTCGGTACAGCTACGTGGACCGGCCGACGGAGATCGAGGCGTACGAGGTCGCGGTCAAGGAGGCCCGTCGGCTGGGGATGAGCGACCGGGACATCGCGGACTACCTGCGCGTCGAGTGGACGAGCCGGACGGAGCATGAGCGGCTCTGCAAGCACCTCGGGGTCCGGAGCCCCGAGTCCCGGGCGCACTAGGCCCCGCCAAAGGTCTCAAATCAAGGATTGTCTTTCGACGGAGGTGCGGGTGCCCCTTCCATGGCTCGGATCACGATTGAGGATTTCGGGAAGGTCGAGATGCGTGTGGGCCGGATCGTCGAGGTCGGGGACTTCCCGGAGGCGAAGAAACCGTCGTACAAGCTCGTCGTCGACTTCGGGCGCTTCGGGATGAAGCAGTCGTCCGCCGCGATCCAGCCGTGGTACTCGAAAGAGGAGCTGCTCGGGCGCGAGGTGATCGCCGTGACGAACTTCGCGCCTCGCCAGGTCGGGCCGTTCATGTCTGAGGTCCTCTGCCTCGGGGCGGTCCAGGCGGACGGACGAGTCGTCATGATTCGCCCGGATGGAGAGGGAGAACTTGGAGCCCGAATCGCCTAGCCCGAAGCGCGAGTTCATCGTCCGCAGCTGCGCGATCTTGATCCATGGGTCGGCCGTCCTTGCCGAGGAGGCCGCGTACGGCGACGGGACGTCCTTCTATTGCCTTCCGGGCGGCCACGTCAAATTCGGGGAGGATCTCGCGTCCACGCTCTCCCGCGAGATCGACGAGGAGGCGGGCCTGAACGTCGAGGTGGACAAGCTCGTGTACGTTCACGAGAACTTCTATCGGCATCGAGGCGTGGATTCCCACGAGATCGGGTTTTACTTCCTCGTGGACCTCTCTTCGGAGTTCCCGGCCCCGGACGGACAGGGGTACATCCCCCATCGGGAGCCGCACCTCCGCATGCGCCTGCTCCCTCTCGATGACCTGAGGCGGGTCCCCCTCCGCCCGGCGTTCCTTGCGGAACGCCTGCCGTTCGATGCGCGCGAATCCTTCTCCCGTCCGACGCGTCATCTGGTCACGCGTGAGGAATGACGTGCCGGTCCGCATCCGTCCCTTGCGGCTTTCAGACTACGACGCGATCGTCCGGCTCGCCGCGTCGAGCGGGTTGCCCCTGCGCCGGAGGGGGAGGGACAGCCGGGCCTCGTTCGCGCGGCAGCTACGCTCGAACCGCACGGAATACCTCGGTGCCTTCGAAGGAGACCGCCTCATTGGGGTGGTCCTCGGGACGCACGACTCGCGCAAGGGCTGGGTCAACCGCCTCGCGGTCCACCCGGCGTACCGGCGGCGGGGCATCGCGACCCGACTCGTGCGGGCGTGCGAGAGGGCCCTCCGAGCGCACGGGATCGCCATGTTCGCGGCGCTCATCGACCGCGACAACGGCTCGTCCGAGGACTTCTTCCGCTCTCTCGGGTACGAGATCACCCTGATCACGTACGCGCGGCGAAAGCTGCGCGACGCGGTCTAGGGAATCGCGTGGAGCTCCTTCCCGATCTTCTCGTACGCCGCGAGGGCCTCGTCCAGATCC
>DATEUA010000059.1:0-2145 GCA_035283405.1 Thermoplasmata archaeon
AGGCTCAGCTCCTTCCGTCTGCGACGCAACAGGCCGACGGGATCCGTCGCGTCGCGCGCCACGTCCACGGCCCACCGGTCCCCGAGGATGTACGGGCCCGCGAGGGTCTTTGGGCTCCCAGACCATTTTTGGAGGAAGTCCCTCGCGTTCTTCACCCAGACCGGGGGGCCTTCGTGCCGCATGCGCTTCGGAAGCCGGTCGACCGCGAGGCGGAACAGGAAGATCGCCTCCGTCCCCTTCACGTCGAAGCGCGCGTCGTGGACGTGGAACTCGTGTCTGTGAAGGAGATCCTCGAACGCGCGGTGCGCCTTCCGGAGCTGCGGGTACAGGACGTCCTCTGTCACCTGCGGCGCACGGATCGAGATCGCGAGGAGCGTCCCCCCCTGCCGTTTCGCGAGGCCCCGGAGGCGCGGGATCGTGTACGGCTTGAGAGGGCGCGGGAAGAAGTACCGTTCGTTGGGAGAGCGTAAATATTCGCGCGCCGCATGGGCGAACGTCGCGAGCTGCTCGACGGAGACTGCGCTTGCCACGTTCCGGTTCCCGTCGATCGGATCCACGACGACGAGCGGGTCGTCGAAGGCCTTGAGCGCCTTCCGGTCCAGCTCGACCTTCTCGCCGCGTCGCCACGCCAGGGCGGCCTCGAGCACCCCGCGGAAGGAGCCGAACCTCAGGACGAGCAGTTCGCACAGGTATCCGCTGAAGCCCCGGACCTTCGCCTCCGCCCCGTAGACTCCGATGCCCTCCGCCCACGCCTTCAGGAGGCGGACTTCGTCCCCCTGGCCCTCTTTGAGTTGACCGAGCACGTAGTCCACGTGGAGCGGCGTCCGGTCCACCGCGCTCATCCGTTGGCTCGCATCGCGGATGCGGTAGCACGGGACGATCTCGACCTCCACGCCTCCGTAGTACCCGTGTGTGTACGGATGCTCCGCGTACATGTGCACGCGACGCTCGAGGAACTCGCCCAAGGCGAGCCCCCTCGCCTCAAGATCCTCGCGGGGCAGGTCTGCCGGGAACGCCACGAACAGGTCGATCTCCGGCTCCGTCAGGTGCGTCCCCTTCGCGACGGACCCGCACAGGATGGGCTGCGCGTCCCAGCCTTCCGAGCGCAGGCGGGCCTCGACCGTCGCGGTGAGCTCCCGCACGACCTTCCCGAGCCGCTCCTCCTCGTCCGCGGACGGACGGATGCGCGCGAGGACCCGCTCCTCGACCTCCATGGCGCCGGGCATGCGGGCCCGCCCACAAAAGCGTATCCGTCACGCGAGGAGACCGTTCATTCGAGCCGCATCGAGGACCCCGTCGATCACGAACTCGACCGCGATCGCGGCGAGGAGGAGGCCCATGATCCGGCCGATCGCACGGGCGCCCGTCCGGCCGATCCGTCGGAAGATCCGGTCCGCGTAATGCAGGAGGACGTACGTGGCCGCGACCGTCACGACGATCCCCGCGAACACGAACAGGGTGTCCTCCGGCGCGGTCGGCTTGCTCATGTAGATCATGACGGTCGTGATCGCCCCGGGCCCCGCAAGGAGCGGGATCCCGAGAGGCACGACGCCGACGGCGTCCCGTTCGAGGGTCTCTTCCCTCTCCTGCTGTGTGAGCTTCGACCTGGGCCGCTCCCCCTGCAGCATCTCGAACGCCACGGCGAAGAGGAGGAGCCCGCCGGCCACGCGGAACGCGGGAAGGGTGAACCCGAAGGCCGCGAAGATCCATTGGCCGAAGACGGCGAAGAAGACGAGCGTGCTTCCTGCCACGATGCACGTCTTCCGGATCACCCGGTGCTTCTCCTGGGCCGTCAGGTCCTCCGTCAGAAGAGAGAAGAACGGCGTCACCCCGATCGGGTCGACGACGGCAAAGATGGAGGCAATGGCCGTGGCTCCGAATGCCACGTCGACCATGGTCTCCCTCGAACTCGAACGAAGGGTCGCCCTACTTCCGGGTCATCAGCTTCATCCAGCCGCCGGACTCGTACACGGCGAGCCTGCGGCGGACGGCGGTGCTCTCGAACTCATCCCACGTGATGACTTCGAGCTTGTCGCTCCCGCCCTTCGTGAAGCGAAGCGTGTTCGTCCCCCTCACCTTGCTCGGGAGGAGCCCTTTCTCGTGGGCGATTCTCCGAGCCTGGTCGAAGTCGATCTGGCGGAGTGC
>DATEUA010000060.1:0-2914 GCA_035283405.1 Thermoplasmata archaeon
AGGTGGTCGGCGGTCGTCAGGGCGCGCCCCGCGATCCCGGGAACGAGGTGCTTTGGCCCGCCGCTCACACCCGCGAAGTAGTGATAGTCGAGATCGCTGAGGGAAAGGATCACTTCAGACCGTGCGGCCCGCCCGTTTAGCTCCACGGGAGTTCCGTCGGGCATCGTGCCGAGACGCTCGAGGTCCTCGTAGTCGTGGTGCATGAAGATGCGGTCCTTCCACGTGGGCCACACTCGGTCCCCGAACATGTAGGGATACTCCGCAGGCTTCGGGTCCCGATGAGTGGCCGCGGCGATGACGATCGAAATCCGATCGCGCACCACACCGTGGGACAAGAGCCAATCGAGGAGCCCCGGGAGGAGGAGTCGCTGATGCGCGCACGGGCGGGCATAGTCGTCCACAATCACGGCGACGTCACCGCCCCTGTACCGCTCCGCGAGCCAATTCTTCAGGGACGGCACGAGATCTGGCGTAGAGGACGTCTCGAGCGAACGACGCAACGCGCCGTCAACCTCCTGGATTTCCGGGGCGCCCTCCGGGGTTCGCAGCGGGACGAGACGCCCCTCCGTGAGAACCCGCCGCGGGAGGAAATCCGTGAGCCACAGGTCTCGATACGCGAGACGGGGCACGGTCTCGGACGCGAGAGCCGAGTCTGCCACGAGCACCGATCACGGGCCGCCGTATTTAACGGACGCGCCGAACCCGGCAGAGTCGTCGGCTGGCTCCGTCTCAACGCCGCCCGACGCCCGGTGCAGAACCGAACTTGTGCGGGAGCGACTACAAAGCGTATTCCCTGAATGCGGTAGACATCGGAAGACACGGATCCGCATGAGTGCGGAGGCGGCAATCCCTGTGCCTGCAAGTGTCGTGCCAGACAGCCCTTCCTTCTGGAGGGAGGTCGCCTCGACACCGGGGGGCGAGGCCGTCGTGGCGTGCATTCAGTGCAACACGTGCACGAGCTCCTGCCCGGTCGAAATCCTGGAACCGGCCTTCCGGATTCGGCAGGTCATCGCCCGCGTCCGGCTCGGCCTCCGAGAGGACGTCCTGTCCGATCCGTCGATCTGGTCCTGCGTCCGCTGCTACGCGTGCGTTGCGCATTGTCCGAAGCATGTCCGGCCCGGAGACGTCATCGAAGCGATCCGCCACATCGCCCTAGAAGAAAAGCGAGAGGGGCCGGGTCCCCGCCACGCGCGCGCGTTCGTCGAGTCCGTGCGGGAGAACGGACGGATTCACGAGGCGGGAGTGACATTCGACTCGATCGGTTTCCGAGGCCTGATCGGGGAGGGGCTGCTGCCCCTCGAGATGGCGTGGCGCGGGAAGTCCCCCGCAATCCGCCGACGGCCCCTCAAGTCCGTGAGGGAGATTCAGACCCTACTCGACGTCGTGGAGGAATCGGAATGAAGTACGCGTACTTCCCAGGGTGTGTCGCGCTCGACAGCTGCAAGGAACTCGATGTCGCCACGCGCGAGGTCGCGAAGGACCTCGGGATTGAGCTCGTGGAGCTCACGGAGGCGAGTTGCTGCGGGGCGGGCAATCTCCAAGAGAAGAACCCCGAGGCAGCCCTGGTCCTGAACGCGCGTACCCTCGGGATGGCCCAGGAGAAGGGGCTGGACCTCCTCACCGTGTGCGGGTCCTGCCAGCTGTACCTCGCCCGCTCGCGGGAGGCGCTCGAGAATCCGGAGACGCGGGAACGCGTGAACAAGGCCCTCACGAAGGTCGGACGTCGCTACGATGGCGGGGTGAAGGTGAAGCACCTCCTCCAAGTGCTTCTCGAGGACATCGGCCCGAGGAAGCTCGCGGGCCACGTCCGACGTCCTCTTGGCAATCTCGCCGTCGGCGCGTACTATGGCTGCCACTTGCTCCAGGCGCCGGGGATAGATGCGTTCGAGAACCCGGAGGACCCGCAGGGAATCGAGCGGCTCGTGGGGATCCTCGGCGGGAGCCCCGTGTCGTACGCAGGGCGAACTGCGTGCTGTGGTTTCCACGTCCTAACGGTCCGTCGGGACCTCGCGGTTCGGATGTCTGCGACGGGTCTTATCGAAGCCAAGAGAGCGGGCGCGAAGGTCCTTGCGACGCCGTGCCCGCTGTGCCACCTCGTCCTCGACGTGTACCAGAAGAAGGCCGCGAAGGCGGCGGGTGAGCCGCTCGATGTCCCAATCCTTCACCTGTCCCAGCTCGTCGGCATCGCGCTCGGGATCGACCTCGAGAAGCTCGGTGTGAGCCGGCACATGGTGTCCATGGAGTCCGTCACACGGGCCTTGGAGGATGAGGAGGTCGTGAAGGCGTGACGGAGCCCGCGACGAAGCGGAGAATTGGCGTCTTCATCTGCCACTGCGGCGGGAACATCTCGGACGTCGTCGACATTGAAGCCCTACGGAGGTCCGCGGCGACTCACGATGACGTCGCTCTCGCAACGGACTCCCGGTTCATGTGTTCGAACGAGGGTCAGGGGCAACTCCAGAAGGAAATCCGGGAGAAGGGGCTCGACGGGGTCGTCGTCGCCTGCTGCACTCCGAAAATGTACGAGGATCTCTTCCGCGAGAAGGCGGAGGAAGCGGGGATGAACCCGTACCTCCTGGAAATCGCGAACATCCGAGAGCAATGCTCGTACGCGCACCGCCACGAGCCCGCGAAGGCGACCGCGAAGGCAAAGCTGATTGTGAAGGCCCAAGTCGAGAAGGTGCGCAAGCTCCGCCCTCTCGAGGTGAAGACGGCACCGATCCAGCCCGGCGTGGCGGTGATCGGCGGCGGAATCGCGGGGATCCACGCGTCGATCCTCCTCGCGAACCTGGGCCACAAGGTCACCCTGATTGAAAAGAGCCCGACAATCGGCGGAAACATGGCCCGCTCCGTGAAGACGTTCCCCACGGACGACTGTGCGATGTGCACCCTCTCCCCGAAGATGAACGAGGCG
>DATEUA010000061.1:0-3508 GCA_035283405.1 Thermoplasmata archaeon
TTAATCTCCCTCGAGTTCGGTTTGTCGATGATGAACCACTTGAAGGAGATCGGGTGGAGGACCACGTTCTGGATGCCGCTTACGTACGCCGACTCGGAGTACCCGGAGAACAAGGGGATGTACGGGACGTCTTCCGCGAGCCTGTTCTGGATTTTCGTGAATCGGTCCGCACGAATCGTAGTGTTCGTCGTCGACTGCTCGTCGGCGATCCACTGATCGACGGTTGCGTTGCCATAGAAGGAGCCGGCCCAGCGGTTGGATCCCGTGACGAGGAAGGGCGATAGGTAGTCGTCCGTGTCGAAGTAGTCCGGGTACCAACCGAGCAGGTTCGCGGGTAGCTCGCCGTTTCTTCGCTTCGTGCTGTAGACAGCCCACGGCTCGAACCGCAGGGTGACCTGGACCTTCCCGCACTGTTCGATGCTGCTCTTCAAGACGGTCGCAAGCTCATCTTCCGTGTCACCGTAGTGACCGTCGCTGTTGTACCAGAGCTCGAATTGGTACTTCCGTGGCAAGGTGGCGAAGTACACGGCCACGGCCGACGCGATGATCGCCACGACGACGATGACGGCCACGATGACATACAACGTCTTCTTCTGCATGGGACTCCCCCGCAACGCGCTTCCGACAACCCTTGGGAAGGACGGCGGGGGATTCAAGTCATCCTAGATAATCGTTTCGTGACTTCCCCTCCGGAATCGTCGGATTCACACGAACTCGTCGAGGCGGCGCGTGCCCGCCGTCCCCTGCCGGAGGCGTCGGAGGGCGGACTCGACCCGGGACTGCGAGAATCTGCGCTCTTCGCAAAGGAACCGGAGCGCGTCCGCCTCGCGGACGGGCCTCGGTTCGAGGTCGACCGCTTCGGCCACCGGAGGATCGAGGAAAAGCTTTCGAATCGCGTCGAGGTTCTCAGGCAAGCGGCCCCGGACTTCTGCGGGCGCCCCATCCAAGGAGCCCCACTCTCGGATTTGCTTGACGGCCGTCTTCGGGCCGATCCCCTTCACGCCCTCGTTGAAGTCGGTCCCGACGAGGATTGCCGCGTCGATCAGCTGCTCGCGTGTCAACCCGAGGGTGGTCAGGTTCTCGTCCAGGTCCAGCACCTCAGGAGGGACGTCGCGCGAGCGTCCCCGGCTCGGCAGGAATTCCCTGCCTCGGATCGCGAGGAACCGCACGAGCCGAGGCGCGCCGAACAGCAGGGAGTCGTAGTCCTTCGAGCCGGCCGCCCATACGTTCCCCCGGCGCGCGAGGAACGCCGCCTGGGCCTCACCCTCGCTCGGAGCTTGAACCCACGGGATCCCGAGGTACGTCAGGAGGGTCTTCGCCTCCCCGACCATCTCCCTCGTGAGGCGGGACGTCATCACGGCCTTCGACCATGCGGTCGCGCGGTCCCCCGCGGCGAGAGCGGCTTCGTAGGCGCGCTGGGACTTCTCTCGGGCCGCGCGGCGCTTCTCAATCTCGGCCCTCTTGAGCTCCGGGGGCGGCCCGTCGAAGACGAACACGGGGCGGATGTCGTAGTCCGCGACGAGCCGGGTCGTCCGAAAGACGAGGCCGTTCAGATGGGACGTGATGCGACCCGTGGCATCCTGGAGCGGGCTCCCGTCGCGGAGCCGCATGACCGAGAGGAACTGGTACAACTCGAGGTTCCCGTCGATCGCGATCGACCGGCCGCGCAGACCCTCCAGGGTCGTCTCATGGCGGATCACGATCGGGGTGAGATTCACGCCCATGCGAGCGCCCGAACCGATCTCCCGCGTGATCTCCTTGCGCCTGCGGCCCCCCAATCCATCGAAGAGGGCGGCCAATCCGCTCGAGATAGGCGCGGCGAGAGGGTCGTCATGACCTCGTCTCGAAGGTCCACCCCTCCCGGTTTCCGCGGATCGATTCGAGGTGCCGGATCGCGTCCTCCCGGGGCAGGCTCAGGAAGAACTTGCCGAGGTGTTTGCAGAAGTCCTTCCTCGGGCCGACGGACGCCCAATCCTCGCAGTCGTGCGAGATCGTGCGTGCGACGGGGTCGAACTCGACCTTGTAGTCCTTGACCCGTCCGAGGATCGTCGAGCCGTCCCGGTGGAGCTCGACGTCCCGCGCGTCGATCCGCTTCGCGCGGTCGAGCCGGTTCGCGTCCATGAACCTCCCGAGGAGCTCGCGGAGCTGGGCGTCCGGCGGGGCCTCCGCCCCGAAGTCCTCGAGGGTCAAAGATCGCAGGCGGACGTCGTCCGCGGTCGCCCGCTTCCGGTACCCTTCGATTCGCTGCAGCGCGCGGGCCTTCTCCTGGTCGTCCACCCCGAGCATCCTGAGGATCTGGAGGCAGTTCTCCGGGGCGTACCCGTGGTAGTGGTTGTTGAAGAACCCGAAGACCGTCGGAGCCTGGGAGGCGACCTGCTGGACCCGAGGCACCCACTCCTGGAGCTGCTCCTCGGTGTACCGGTAGTTGTACCACGGATCCCGTCCGTGGCCGTGCCACCGGACGTACGCGAGGCCGCTCGTGACGTGCAGGTCCG
Source organism: Thermoplasmata archaeon (assembly GCA_035283405.1). Lineage (GTDB taxonomy): Archaea > Thermoplasmatota > Thermoplasmata > RBG-16-68-12 > RBG-16-68-12 > RBG-16-68-12. The sequence continues at coordinate 2,496 of DATEUA010000061.1, forward strand.
GCGGGAGGAGGGGCTCGTCCACGATCGTGTACGCGACCCCCGTCTCCCGGAGCAGGTCGAACGCCTCCATCGTCATCCACGTCGTGTTGCGGGGCTCGAGGGCGAACGAGAACCCGCCGGGGAGCGTGTCGAGGAACCGGTGGATCGAGGGCTCGACGAACCGCAGGCGCGGCGGAAGCTGCAGCAGGAGGGGCCCGAGCTTCTCCGCCTCGAGGAGGGGCCTCATGAGGGCGCAGTACGAGGCGAGGTCCGCGTCCGCCCCCTTCGCCACGTCGAGCAGGCGATCGTGCGTCACCGTCTGCGGCACCTTCGCCGCGAGCACGAAATCATCGGGCGTGTACTTCGCCCAGCCCTGGACCATGCCGGGGGACGGGGCCCGATAGAACGTCGAGTTGATTTCCGCCGTGTCAAAGACGCGAGAGTACGCGGCGAGCTTCGACTCGCTCGCGTTCCGGTAGAACGGCCCGATCCATTCCTCGTAGTCCCATCCGCTGCATCCGAACCGGAGCCGGGCCACGCCGGAATGAAGGGCCGGGGCCCTAGTTGAGTCTTTGGACATCCGCCGCTTGCCGAGGAATGCGGCCCCTTGGAAAGCCCGTCCCGGCGTCCTACCGCGGGGCTACAGTTTCGTGCCGCAGCGGGCGCAGAAGACCGCATCCGCCCCGACCGGATTCCCGCAGGTCTTGCATCGACGCTCCCCCGCCAGCGGGACCGCGGGTCCGGGTACGCCGGGCGGACTCGGCGGGACGACCGGGGGCATCGGATAGGGTCCCGGGTAGACCGTGTACGGGTACCCTGGAACCGGGTACCCGGGGTACGGATATGGGGTCGGATATCCGCCGAAGGGCTTCCAGGACATCGCCATGGCCCCTCCGATGATCCCGAGGATCAGGCCCGCGATGAACCCTCCTGCTCCAAAGAGGCTCAGGATCGAGAAGATGAGGATGATGACGCCCCAGTGCGAGCTCTGATCCGGCCGCGCTTGGAGGCTCGCGGCCCCGACGATCACGAGG
>DATEUA010000062.1:0-8528 GCA_035283405.1 Thermoplasmata archaeon
CGGTCCGGCGTGCCGGTCGACGAGATCACCGACCAGCTCGAGGGCATCCGCAGCCCCCGAATTGCGTTGGACCACGGAGAGCGGGTGTACTCGATCCCGGACGCGATCGCAAAGGCAATCAAGAGGCACGTCGGCATGCAGAAGGCGGGCGTCCAGCCGCCCGTCGAGTCGTTCGACGAGATGAGCGTGGTCGAGACGGACGTGGAGCTCGAGAAGGAGGCCCGGGACGTCGAGTCGATGATCCGGAAAGGCCTCAATCCCGAGTGTCCGGAATGCGGGAAGCAGCTCGTGTACGAAGAGGGCTGCGTGAAGTGCCGCGCCTGCGGCTACTCGGAGTGCTGAGTCCCCCAGCGGTTCCGTGTCAGGACGACCCATGCGTTCGCCGACCACGGCGACGTACGGACGCAACCTTTTAAGATGGTCCGTCGCTACAAGCGCCTCGCTCCCGGGGGCCCGGCCGGCCCCGAGGAGGGTGTGCCATGTCGAAGTCGAAGGAGTCCCTCAACCCGTTCGAGATCGCCCAGCGGCAGATTGAACGCGCAGGAACGAAGCTGAATGTAGACGCGGGGATGCTCGAGGTCCTCAAGTACCCGCGCCGCGAACTCACGGTCCACTTCCCCGTGAAGATGGACAACGGGGCCGTGAGGGTCTTCACGGGCTATCGCGTGCAATACAACGATGCGATCGGTCCGTTCAAGGGCGGAATCCGCTACCATTGGAACGTGTCGCTCGACGAGGTCCGCGCTCTCGCCTCTTGGATGACGTGGAAGTGCGCGGTCATGGGCATCCCGTACGGGGGCGCGAAAGGGGGCGTGATTTGCAACCCGAAGGAGATGTCCCGGAGCGAGCTCGAACGGATGACGCGTCGATACGCGTCGGAGATATCGATCATCATCGGCCCGGAGAAGGACATCCCCGCGCCGGACGTGTACACGGACAGCCAGACGATGGCGTGGATCATGGACACGATCTCGATGAACAAGGGCTTCGCCGTGCCTGGCGTCGTGACGGGGAAACCGCTCGTGATCGGCGGGTCCCTCGGCCGGGACGAGGCGACGTCCCGAGGCCTCATGTACGCCGTGCGCGAAGCCGCGAAGAAGAAGGGCCTGAACCTGAAGGGAGCCACGATCGCCGTGCAAGGATTCGGGAACGTTGGCTATAATTTCGCGCGGCTCATCCATGACGAGCTCGGCGCGAAGGTCGTCGCCGTGACGGACTCGAAGGGCGGCATCTACAGCGAGAAGGGATTCGACCCGAAGGACGTATTCGTGTTCAAGGAGAAGACGGGGACGGTCATGGGCTTCCCGGGCACGAAGAAGATTACGAACGAGGAGGTCCTCGAGCTCGAGGTCGATGTGCTCGCGCCCTGCGCCCTCGAGGGCGTCATCACGGAGGCGAACGCGCCCCGGATCCGGGCGAAGCTCATCGGGGAGGGGGCGAACGGGCCTACGACGCCCGAGGCGGACGATGCCCTCTACAAGCGGGACGTCCTCGTGATTCCGGACATCCTTGCGAACGGAGGCGGCGTGACCGTGTCGTACTTCGAGTGGGTGCAGAACCTCTCCGAGTTCTTCTGGACGAAGGCGGAGGTCGACCAGAAACTCGAGCACCAGATGGTGAACGCGTTCAAGGCCGTCTGGGAGATGCACGACTCGAAGAAGATCGACATGCGCCAGGCGGCGTACATGGTCGCGATCGCCAAGGTCGTCGACGCGTACAAGTGGCGCGGCATCTACCCGTGACGGGCGGGCCATGGCCCTGAACGTCGTCGTTTGCCTCAAGCAGATCCCGAATCCAGACCTTCAATTCCAGATTGCGCCCGATGGGCTCGACATCCGGCGGGACGCGCTGAACTACAGGGTCAACGGCTCGGACGAGTACGCCCTCGAAGAAGCCGTGCGGACGAAGGAGAAGCACGGGGGTCGAGTCGTCGCGGTGACGGCGGGGCCGAAGCGGGCGGAGCAGATGCTTCGTGAGGCCCTCGCGAAGGGTGCCGACGAAGCGGTCCGCGTGGCCTACGAGGACCCCGGGGCGTACGACGTCGGGAGGACCGCGCGAATCCTCGCGGCGGCCCTGAAGACGATTCCCCACGACCTCGTCCTCACGGGCGTCCAGTCGGACGACCTCATCGGGTCGGCCACGGGCGGCCTGGTCGCGGGGTTCCTCGGTCTCCCCCACGCGAGCGTCGTCACGAGGGTCGACGTGAAGGGGACCGAGATCGAGGTCGCGTGCGAGCTAGAGGGCGGACTGCAACGCGTGATGTCCGTCCCGATGCCCGCGCTCCTCACGATCCAGTTCGGCGCGAACATGCCCCGGTACGCTCCCTTGCCCGCGATCATGAAGGCGGCCCGTCAGCCGATCAGGGAGCTTGGACCGGCGGCCCTCGGCGTGCCGTCGTGGGACGCCCTCGCGGGACCGTACGCGTTCCGTGTACGCCGGCTCACGCCCCCGGCCGCCCGCGGCCGGGCGGAACTCGTCACCGGGGCGGTCGGCGAACAGGCACGGCGGCTCGCGCAGATCCTCCGCGAGAAGGGCTTCGTCCGCCGGTGAGGGCATGGGCGCGGACATCCTGGGGATCGCGGAGCACCTGGATGGCGTGGTGGCGCCTTCCACCTTCGAAGTCATCGGGAAGGCGATCGCCCTCGCGGACGCGTCGGGAGGGGCCGCGAAGATCGCCCTTCTCGGATCCGGAACGACGGCGATCGCGTCATCGCTCGCCTCCACCGGGGTCGAGGTCCTCCATACGGAGGATGCCTCCCTGCGCGACTACACCCCGGACGCGTACGGGCAGGTGCTCCGCGGGCTGCTCGCCTCGATCGCCCCGCGCCTCGTCCTGGCCGCCCATACCGCCCAGGGGACCGACCTGGCACCGGCCATCGCCGCCTCTGCGGACCTGCCCCTCGTGACGAACTGCGTCGATCTGTCCCTCGAGGCGGGCACCCTCCTGGCGACGCGGCGGATGTTCAACGAGAAGGTGGAGGGGGTGTTCGAACTGTCATCGGACCGGGCGTACGTGGCGACCCTCCGACCCGGCGCGACGAAGCCGGCGAGGGCATCCCCCGGGGGCCGCGTGTCCTCCGTCCCCGTGGCCCTGGATCCTACGAAAATCCCCACCCGGGTCCTGCGCCTCGAACGTCCGGAGGTCTCGGACGTCGACATCGGCTCGGCGGACGTCGTCGTGGCCGCGGGCCGCGGGATCCAGAAGAAGGAGAACCTCGCCCTCGTCGAAGCGCTCGCGAAGCGTCTCGGCGGCGTCGTCGGCGCGTCCCGTCCTCTCACGGACAACGAATGGCTGCCGAAGACGCGCCAGGTGGGGCAGAGCGGAAAGACGGTGCGGCCGAAACTCTACCTTGCGTGCGGGATTAGCGGCGCGATGCAGCACGTGAGCGGAATGAAGGATTCCGAGTTCGTCGTCGCGATCAACACAGACCCGAGCGCCCCGATCTTCGAGGTGGCACACCTCGGGGTCGTCGCGAACGTCCTCGAACTGATTCCGGCGCTCCTGAAGGAACTCGGACCCTGAGGGCCCGCAGCGTTCATCTATGCCGCGTTCCTTTCGCGTCGCGTGGCCTCCTCGCTCCCTCCGTGGACGCTCCCCTTGGGCCCCGTGCCCCCTTCGACCCCCCGAACGAACCCGCTCGCGATCCTGGGTGTGCTCCTGCTCGTCGTGGGCTTCCTCGCGTTCGCGCTCGGAGGGATCGCGTTCCCTTTCGGAGGGTTTCCCGCGGGGCTCGTCTGCGGGTTCCCTCTCTTCATCCTCGGAATGATTCTCCTCGCGACGTCCTCCGCGACCGCAAGGCGGACCCTGCCGCCCCCGCCTCCGATCCAGCAGCCGATGGTGCCTGCTGGCATCCAGGGGGCCCAGGAGCTCGCCTGCCCGAACTGCGGCGCCGCACCGAGGATCGTGGACCGCTTCGGAATCGCGACGTGCGACTACTGCGGGACGAGGTTCCTCGTGCGATGACCCCGGAACCGCGGAGGGGGTGAGGATGCCCCGAGAGATCCGCGTCGAGCTGCCGCGCGACTCGTACTACACGGGCGAGGTCGTTGAGGGGGCCGTCGTGGTCGAGGCGACTTCGGAGGTTCCCAGCCGCGGGCTGTACGTGGACTTCATCGGACGCGAGGAGACGAAGATTGAGCGGGGCTCGGGGAAGGACCGGCACGTGTACCGATCCTCGCGGGACCTGGTCGCTTGGCGCCTGCCGCTCGGCGCGGAGGGTCGCGTCCTTCCGGGGACCCACCGCCATCCGTTCCGGTTCCAGATCCCCCCGGAGGCACTCCCGTCGTATCAGGGACCGCACGCCTCCGTCGCGTACCGCCTCACCGCGCGGCTCGACGTCCCCCTCTGGCTCGATACCGTGTGGAACGGGGAGGTCTTTGTGTTCTACGATCGCGGGAGCGTCCGGACGTTCCAGCGTCCCGTCCGGTTCCGGTCCGGCGGAGACGGACCCGAGGTCTACGTCGAGCTCGACGGGGACCGGTTCTTTGCGCGGGAGCTGATGGGATGTCGGATCACCCTGCTCCGGGTCGGAGGCGCCCGGGTGCGGCGCGTGTACACGCGTCTCCTCGGAGGGGAGTGGGCGAAGGCGGACGGCACGGAGGAGACGACGTGGACGTATCGCCACGAGGTGTCCGTCCCCATCGAGGCGATCCGAATCGGCACTCCGTTCGCGTTCGAGATCCCGATCCCCGGGGACGTGCAGTCGAGCTACCGCGGGACCTACTCCTACTGTTCATATGTCCTGCAGGTCGCCCTCGACATCGCGTGGGGATTCGACATCTTCGCGCAGACCCCGATCGTGATCGTCCGGTGACCGTCGGCCCGCCGCCCCCTTCGGACCCGACCGTCCGAGTTAACCTGGTTCAAGGTTAACAGGGGCGCGAAGCTTTTCTGCATCGGCGGCGTCGGGGCACGTATGGCCCGCCGGATGCCCCTCTCCGACGACGAGATCGTCGCACGCCTCCCCGAGGTGCCGAACTGGGTCCGGAAGGGCGACGCGATCGAGCGGTCGTGGACGTTCCGGGACTTCCCGGGAGCCCTTGCGTTCATCAACCGGGTCGGGGAGATCGCGGAGACCGCGAACCATCATCCGGACATCCACAACTCGTGGGCGAGCGTCACGCTCCGCCTCACGACGCACGACAAGGGCGGGCTCACCGCGCTCGACTTCGACCTTGCCAAGAAGATCGACGCGCTGGCCTAGCTGTCGGGCCGGCGCGGAGCCATCGCCCGATCGAGGAGCTCGGCGATGTCGTACCGCACGAGGTCGTCGCGCCCCTTCGTCTTCGCGGCGTCGTCGAACATGGTGAGGCAGTACGGGCAGGCGGAGGCGATCACGGCGGCCCCCGTCGCCTCCGCGTGGGCGAATCGCCGATGGTTCATCTTCTCCCCGGTCCGTTCCTCCATCCACATCCTCGCGCCGCCCGCCCCGCAGCAGAAGCCTTTGTCCCGACACGCCTGCATCTCGACCGTCCGGACGCCGGGCAGACGCAGCAGGACATCCCGTGGCTCCTCGTAGATTCCGTTGTATCGGCCGAGGTAGCACGGGTCGTGGTACGTGACGAGGGCCTCGAGGTCCTTCGAGGGCGTCAGGCGTCCCTGTCGGAGCAGTTCTTGGAGGAACACGGTGTGGTGGACGACCTCGTACGCCCCGCCGAAGTCGGGGTATTCGTGTCGGAGGGCGTTGAAGCAGTGCGGACACGCCGTGACGACCTTCCGGACCTCGTAACGGTTCAGCGTCTCCACGTTCGCTTTGATGAGGGTCTGGGCCAGGTATTCGTTCCCGATCCGTCTCGCCGGATCGCCGGTGCAGCGCTCCTCGGGACCCAGGATCGCGAACCGCACGCCCGCCCGCTGGAGGAGCCGGGCCACGGCGCGGGCGACCTCCCGGTTCCGGTCGTCGAACGAGGCGGCGCACCCGACCCAGTAGAGCACATCGACCGGTTCGTGCGCCGCGACGGCCTCGGCGAGGGTCCGGATGCCGAGCCCGTCCGCCCACCGGGCGCGTTGGTCCCAGCCGACGCCCCACGGGTTGTAGTTCGTCTCGAGGTTCCGGAGCATCTCCATCGCCTCGCCGGGGATCTTTCCGAGTTCCATCGCAAAGTTCCGCCGGAGCTCGACGATGAAGGGGACGTGGCGGATCGACACGGGGCACTCCTGCATGCAGGCCATGCACGTTGTGCACGCCCAGAGTTCCTCGTATCCGACGTAGTCGGGGAGCGGTTCCCCCAGGGACACGCCCTTCGATTCCGCCCCCATCGCCTCACGCAGGTCCAGGATGACCCGCATGGGGTCGAGGCTCTTCCCCGTGGACCAGGCCGGGCATACGGAGGTGCAGCGGCCGCAGATCGTGCACGCGTCGAGCTGCGCGCGGTCGGTCCATGCGAACGAGGTTGTCGAGGAGGCGCCCAGGACAGGGGGCGGTGCATCCGGGCGCGAGAGGGCCTCGATGTCGAACGGCTTCTCAAGCTTCCCGTACGGTCCGAGACGTTCCACGAACGTGTTCGCGGGGCTGAACAGGAAATGGCTTGCCTTCGTCCACGGAAGGCTCGCGGCAAAGAAGAACGTCGCGCCCGCGTGGAACCACCACAGGAATCCATAGATGGAGGCGAGGGCTGCGACCGGGACGATCGTCACCCCGGTCCCGCTCGCGGTCACGGTGACGAGTCGTTCATCGAGCCCGGCGGAACGGAGCAGAAGGCTCAGTCCATATCCCACGAACGACCACTCCTGCCACTTCGGTTGCAGGACCGCGAGGCGGATCCCTTCCAGGACGAAGCCCTGAAATAGCAGCAGGAGGAGCATGCCGGGCAGGTAGAGGTCTCCGCGACCCGTCGTGAGGTACGTCGGTCGCCGGACGAGACGGCGGAAGAAGGCCATCCCAAGTCCGACGACGAACGCAAGTCCCATGAAATCGAGGGCGAACTCGTAGAGCAGGTAGGGCTCGTCACGCAGGATGTCGACGTTTACGTGGGACAGGATGTCGACGTTCAATGCGATGAGGACGGTCCCGACGCCGAGGACGATGAACCCCGTGTACAGGAGGACGTGCATGACGCCGGCGAAGCGCCTTCGAAGGACCTTTCTCTGAAGGACGGACAGGTCGATCAGGCGCTCCAGGTGCAGCCAGAACGAGACGTCCCTGGAGCCTCGGGTTCCGCGCCTCCAGAGCCGCCACCGCGCCCACAGGCCGTACGCGAACACGGCGATTGCGACCGCGTTCACGATTTGCATCGCGAGGCCGGTCCAGTCCGGAAGGAAGGCCAGGTGGACGCGGCACGGGACATCACCTCCGGGGTCGCACGGGAGCGGCACTCACGACGCTCCCGCGGGGGACCGCTCGATACCCATTCCGCTCGTGCCACGAAGGCCGCGACGTTATTTAAGCGCGTGCGGCGGGACGCGCAACGACGACGAACTTCCTACGATCCGCGCTCAGGCCCTCCCGCCCCCATCCCCCGTATACCCCTTGGACCGTCCAACCTGCGTGGGCCCACGCCGCCTCGTGAACGCGGTCCCGACCCGCTTCGCGACGGCCCGCGCAAACCCGGAGGTGGGGACCTCCTTCGCTCCGGCCATTTGCCTCGCCAGGTCGTACGTCACGACCTTCGACGCGATGACGTCCTTCACGGCGTCCCGCAGTCGGAGGGCCGCCTCGTCCCACCCGAGATGTTCGAGCATCATGACGCCCGCGAGGATCTCCGCGGTCGGGTTGACCTTGTCCATCCCCGCGTACTTCGGTGCGCTCCCGTGGGTCGGCTCGAACAGGGCTCGGGCGTCCCCGAGGTTCCCGCCCGGCACGACCCCCAGCCCGCCGACCTGCGCGGCCGCGGCATCGCTCAGGTAGTCCCCGGTGAGGTTGGGCGTCGCGATCACGTCGTACTCCTCGGGCCTCAGGAGGAGCTGCTGGAACATGTTGTCCGCGATCACGTCCTTGATCAGGACCTTGCCATCCGCGGCCTTGCGGTCCTTCGCCCTGAGGGCCTGGGAGGTGACGGACTGGTCCCCGAACTCTTCGCGGGCCACCTCGTACCCCCACTCCCGGAACGCGCCCTCCGTGAACTTCATGATGTTCCCCTTGTGGACCAAGGTGACGGATCGTCGGCCGTGGTCGATCGCGTACCGGATCGCACGGCGCACGAGCCGCTTCGAGGCGAACTCGCTCATCGGTTTCATCCCGATTCCGCTGTCGGGCCGCACCCGGATGTTGAACTCGTCGCGCAGGATCTCGATCATCCGCTTCGCGCCCGTGGAGCCCTTCGCCCACTCGATGCCCGCGTAGACGTCCTCCGTGGACTCGCGGAAGATGATGATGTCGAGTCGTTCCGGATGCTGGACGGGCGTCGGGACGCCGGGGAGCCAGTACACCGGGCGCACGTTCGCGAACAGCTCGAGGGTTTGGCGCAGCGTCACGTTGAGGGACCGGAGGCCGCCGCCCACGGGGGTCGTGAGGGGCCCCTTCAGGGCTACGACATGGTCCCGGATGGCGTGGATCGTCGCGTCGGGCAACGGATCCCCGTGGCGGGCC